>JAUNUI010000018.1:2470-65448 GCA_030538255.1 Pelistega sp.
ATTTCTAGAGGAGAGCCCATCTTTAGAGTTGAATTCATTACTAGAGGAAAATTCATCCTTAGAAGCGGACTCATTTCTAGAGGCGAATTCATCTTTAGAGACATTAATAATTTTACTGCTTGGGGGTGTTTTTTTGCGTGGCATCATGAGATAAACCACAAGACCTACACCTAAAATAACTGAGGCCACGGTTAATATAAGCGTTACTGAACTTCCACCACCACTTTCAGAGATGGCTTTAGCGCCTCGACCCGCAAAGTAGCCAGGTGAGAGCATTACAGGCATCCATAAGATTGCCGAAGTAATATTGGCGATTTGAAATCTAATATGGTCTAAGCCCATAATTCCAGCAACAGCAGGAATAGTTGAGCGAATAGGACCTAGAAAGCGTCCAAGGAAGACCGATAAGGTGCCGTATTTTTTAAAAAATAAGCGTGCTTTCACGAAAAACGGTCGGTAATTCGCAAACATTGGCTTTTTGGTTATATCCCAACCTAGCCAGCGACCAATATAGTAGGAAACGGCATCACCGATAATAGCGCCCGCAATGCCCCATATGAGAATAGGCCAAGGTGATAGTGATCCAGCACCAATTAAACCACCTGTAGCCACCAGAATTGCTGTGGCTGGAATGACTAAACCGATGATTAACATGGACTCGCCGAAAGTTAGGAGGAAAATCACCGGTCCCGCCCAGGCCTGGTTTTCGACAATAAAGTTATTTAGTAAATCAATGTATTCTTGCATAAGAAGGTCTTGTAAAGGCGTCGTATAAACTTGTCATTGTATGGCGCTAATTTGTGCAATATCGTCATTATCAGGTTTGTCAAACAGCGCTTAATCAATGTATTTATGATTGAGTGGTTTAATGATGACTTACGTGCACAATCTCTATCTTTATTTCTGTTCCTAGCACAGCATTACCTCAATGTTTATATTGATGAGCAATGCTGTATTAGCGCTACTTTTTATCACTGTTTTTATGGTATTTATGCATCCACATTATCAGGGTTTTGTTGCGATTTGGCTAAACGAAGAGCGATTTGTTGGATGAGATGGCCTGCAGCCTCGTCTTTGGTGAGTTTTGGCATAGGGTGCTCACCTTGCTCATCAAATAAGATCATCGTCGTGGTGTCGGCATTCATCGTGTCTTGCGCAAGATTACCAACAATTAAGGGAATATTCTTACGTTGGCGCTTGCTCTGGGCATATTCGCTTAAGTTATTGGTTTCAGCGGCAAAGCCAACGCACCAAGGGCCATCGGGCAAAGCAGCGACCTCAGCCAAAATATCAGGGTTTTGGGCAAACTCAAGACTTAATCCAGAGGGATCAACCTTCTTATGTTTCTGCTCAGAATAATTACTGACATACCAATCCGCCACGGCAGCCACAGCGATAAAGACATCGTAACGATACGCATCAGCTAGGACGGCTTGATGCATTTGACGAGCGGTTTGCACATAGGTGACATCCACACCATACGGTACGCTGAGTGCTGTAGGACCGGTTACCAGGCTCACTTGAGCACCTGCTTCATGCGCTGCTTGGGCAATGGCATAGCCCATCTTGCCTGAGGACTTATTGCTGATTACACGGACTGGATCAATCGGCTCTTCCGTGGGTCCAGCGGTGATCAGAACGCGCTTACCCAGTAGAGCTTTAGGGGTGAAGAAAGCAATCGTTTCACTGACTAGTTGTGCAGGCTCAAGCATGCGACCATCACCGGTTTCACCACATGCTTGTGAACCTGTACCTGGCCCCCAAATAAGCGTGCTATCGCTTTTGATAAGGCTGAGGTTACGCTGTGTAGCAGGGTGCGCCCACATTTCACGGTTCATGGCTGGTGCAATTGCTAAGCTACAATCGCCACGAGCTAAGCACAGGGTTGAGAGTAGGTCATCGGCCAGGCCATGCGCGAGCTTGGCCATAAAATCTGCACTACACGGGGCAATAATGATTAAGTCTGCTTGACGGCTTAAATTAATATGCGCCATGCTGTTATCCATACGAGAGTCCAGTGTCTCGATAAAGACAGGATTGCCACTGAGCGCCTGCATGGTGGTTGGTGTGATGAAGTGGCAAGCGGCCTCAGTCATCACAACTGTTACATCAGCACCATGGTCCATAAGGCGACGACATAGTTCGGCGCTCTTGTAGCACGCAATGCCCCCTGTGAGTCCTAAAACAATTCGCTTACCCTTGAGTCTCATGGCTTATCCTTTTTGCGCATAAACAATTCCTGCACGACCACTAAGGTGGCGCCAACGGTAATAAAACAATCGGCTAAATTGAAGGCAGGAAAGTACCAGTTATTCCAATAAAACAGCAGAAAATCAATCACATGACCGTAGGCAATACGGTCAATGACATTGCCAATAGCACCCGCCATAATTAGACATAAACTAAAACAGAAAAAGCTGTCTTGCTTATGTGAGCGCAGCTGAAAAATAATAAAAATTACAGCCGCGAATGCTAGGCCAATAAAAAACCAATGTTGCCAGCCGCCAGCATCCGCCAAAAAGCTAAAGGCCGCCCCCGTGTTATAGACTAAGATAAAGTCAAAAAAGGGCAGGACATTAAGCCGTTCTTGGTAGTCGAAATTTAATTCAAAGTAGATTTTCGTGGCTTGATCGAGAACGATTAAAACCGCGGCCAAGGCTAACCAGAACAGCAGGCTTTTGCCTGTTGTTGTCGGTGAGATACTCGGCGCGGCAGAAGGGATATCAGTACTCATATCAGGCTTAGGCATGCGTGCGATGCTCTCCATCGCCTGTCAAGTTGCTCACGCAACGCGAACAGATTTCAGGATGTTCACTATCACTACCGACATCTTCACGGTAATGCCAGCAGCGATCGCACTTCTTGTGTTCTGATGGTTTAATCACAAAACGTAAACTATTGTCTTCGCTTGGATGAACATCAGAGCGTGAGACAATAAAGACAAAGCGTAAGTCGTCGCCAAGTGCCTTTAAGATAGCCGCATCTTCGCTATTGGCGTAGATATCCACTTCAGCTTGTAAAGCCGAGCCAATTAAACCCTCAGTACGCGTATTCTCTAACTCTTTATTTAAGAGTGCACGAATTTCTAGAAGACGTTGCCAACGAGCGCTAATAGTTTCAGCTTGGGCAATAACCGGCACTTCATGGTACAACTCAGTGAAGACGGTGAGCCCTTGTGCCAAAGGCGTGTTCTTCAAGAAACTATTACGCATCTCAATCCAGGCTTCCTCGGCGGTGAATGACAGAATAGGTGCCATTAATTTCACCAAGGTCATGGTGATGTGGTAGAGCGCTGTCTGTGCTGAACGGCGAGCATGGCTATCTTTAGCCGTGGTGTATAGACGGTCTTTAAGCACATCTAGGTAGAAAGCACCTAAGTCTTCTGAGCAGAAAATCTGCAAGCGTGATACGGCTGGATGGAATTCGTATTGCTTGTAGTTAGCCAAGACTTCTTCTTGCATGGCCTTGGTGAAGACTAAAGCATACTGATCAATTTCTAATAGCTTATCGCTGTCGACTAAATCATTCTGCGCATCAAAGTCGGCTAAGTTACCCAATAAGAAATACAAGGTATTACGAATACGGCGGTAACTTTCGACCACGCGCTTAAGGATCTGGTCGGAAATTGATAACTCGCCTGAGTAGTCAGTGGCTGCAGTCCAGAGACGAATAATTTCTGCGCCTAGCGTGTCAGATACTTTTTGCGGAGCAATCACATTGCCTAAGGATTTACTCATCTTACGACCGTCGCCATCAACCACGAAGCCGTGCGTCAAGAGACTCTTATATGGTGCACGCCCGAATAACATGGAAGAGGTGAGAAGCGATGAGTGGAACCAACCACGGTGTTGGTCAGAACCCTCAAGGTACATATCGGCAGGCCAGCTTAGGGTGTCACTATGTGAGCCTTGGCAAGCATGATCTTGACCGCCGAGTACAGTGTAATGCGTGGTACCTGAGTCGAACCAGACATCTAAAGTGTCGCGATTCTTCTCGTATAACGGTGCTTCATCAGCAGGCAATAAGTCTTCGACAGTTAAAGTCTGCCAAGCTTCGATGCCTGATTTCTCAATGTGCTGAGCGACGACTTCTAGTAATTCAACGCTACGCGGATGAAGTTGACCGGTTTCCTTATGCACTAAGAAGGCCATTGGTACGCCCCATTGACGCTGACGTGATAAGGTCCAGTCAGGACGATTGGCAATCATGGCGTGTAAGCGAGCACGACCCCATGCCGGGTAGAAATTAGTTTGTTCAACAGCGGCTAAGGCTTTTTCACGCAGAGTGGCTGTGCCATCATTCGGCTGGCGATCCATGCCCGCAAACCATTGGTTTGTCGCGCGATAGATAACCGGTGTCTTATGACGCCAGCAGTGCATATAGCTATGCTTAAGCATCTTAATTTCAAGTAAGGTACCGACACTCTTCAGGGCTTCAACAATTTTAGGGTTCGCTTCCCAAATGCTTAAACCACCGAATAAGGCAAGGCTTTCGCTGTATTTGCCATCAGACATAACGGGCTTGAGAATTTCATCATCGCTCAGACCGTTAGCTTTGCAGCTAATAAAGTCATCTACACCGTAAGCAGGTGCTGAGTGCACAATCCCCGTACCGACATCGGTGGTGACATAATCGCTAATATACACTGGTGAGAGACGGTCGTAAGCGGCATCGGCTTTGCTCAAGGGGTGATGGAAGGCGACATGCTCTAAGTCTTCACCTAAGCAGGTGGCTTCGATGCTGCCGTTCAATTCCCAACCTTCTAAGCAACGCTCAACACAGTCTTTCGCCAATAAAAGTAATGGACCTGTGGCCAGAGGCTCTTCTAAGCGTACTAAGGCATACTCTAACTCAGGGTGCATGTTTAATGCTTGGTTAGAAGGAATGGTCCACGGTGTGGTGGTCCAAATAACTACAGCACCATCATCAACTTGATCGAGTTTGAAGGCTTTAGCTAGTTTGTCTTTTTCCGCGAAGCTGAAAGCCACGTCCACCGCAGGATCTCGGCGATCTTGGTATTCGACTTCGGCTTCGGCAAGCGCAGAGCCACAGTCAAAGCACCAGTTCACAGGCTTTAAACCACGGAAGATATAACCCTTATCTAGAATACCGGCTAAGGCACGTACTTCATTGGCTTCGTTATGGAAATTCATGGTGAGATAAGGATTATCCCATTCACCTAACACACCTAAGCGCTTAAAGTCTGCACGTTGGCGGTCAATCTGCTCAAGCGCGTAAGCGCGAGCTTTAGATTGGACCTCAGCAACGGGGAGGTTCTTGCCGAACTTCTTCTCAATTTGAATTTCAATTGGCATACCATGGCAATCCCAACCTGGTACATAGGGAGCATCAAAGCCAGCCATATTGCGGCTTTTAATAATGATGTCTTTAAGAATTTTGTTCACCGCATGGCCAATATGAATATCACCATTGGCATAGGGAGGGCCATCATGCAGAATGAATTTGGGACGACCAAGACTGGCCTGACGAATCGCTTCGTAGACTTTGTTCTTCTCCCACTGAGCAACCCACTCAGGTTCGCGTTTGGATAAATTACCGCGCATAGGGAAGGCGGTTTCTGGCAAGTTTAGTGTATTTTTATAGTCCATGAACTGAAAAATAATGTTGGGCGATGTCGACGTCTTTTTGGATGGCGTCAATCATCGTAGGTAAATCGGGAAATTTTTCTTCGTCTCGCACATATTGGTGAAACTTAACAGACACTAGTTTACCGTATGCAGAGACAGAGTGATTGAGAATATGCACTTCAAGCAATACTTGACCGTCGGATTCCACCGTAGGGCGTACACCTAGGCTAGCAATCGCGGGTAAAGTTTGACCTTCTAAGCCTATAACGCTGACGATATAGATACCAGAGCGTAAAGCACAGCGTGGCATAACGGCGAGGTTCATGGTTGGAAAGCCGATACTACGACCGAGTTTCTTACCATGAATCACATGGCCGCTAATCGTATAGGGTCGACCAAGATAGGAATTCGCGCGTTCAATATGACCGAAAGCAAGAGCATTGCGTAGTTCGGTACTGGAATAACGCATATGCTGCTCATCGAGTATATCAGCCATGGTTTCTACTTCGAAACCAAATTGCGGTGCGGCTTCTTGTAAAAGTTCAATGGTGCCTGAGCGGCGATGACCAAAACGAAAGTCTTCGCCGACATACAGATAGCGTGTGTTTAGGCGATGGACAAGGATTTTTTCAATGAAATCTTGGGCACTCATCTGAGCGGTGTCTTGGTTGAAGCGCTCAAGATAGACGCGTTCAATACCACAGGCTTGCAGCGCCATGATCTTGTCACGAAACGTCGATATCCGCGTCGGGATGAGTTCAGGACGCTGCTCTCTTAACGCAAAGAATTCGCGCGGGTGAGGTGTGAATGTCATGACTGCAGGACTGAGTTGCCGTTGATGCGCCTGAGCTACGAGATGCGAGAGTAATTTTTGGTGACCTAGGTGAACCCCGTCAAAATTACCAATCGTCACTGCACTAGGGGTGCTTGTTGTGCAAGCCTCACTAGCAGTCACTGAAGAAGCACCTGGATTGCATGCGGCTGCAGTAGGTGTAGTATGACGATAAAGTTTAATAGAATTATTCACGCCTGATAATTGAGATAAATTAAGTATTAAAAAGCTAAACGACTATTTTAAACCTTGGCGTGTCTGCTTACAGCAAGAGTCTGCTTATTTGTGAAAAAACCTTATAAGCGCTTACTATGGAGTCACTTAATGAGAATCTATAAAGTCAAATGCTGGGAATCGCTTAAGCCAGAGTTGGCTGTTTGCATAAGGAAGATGGTTGGAATAAAGGGTGCCTAGCTTTTTTTACGACTTAGTTCAAGAAAGGTTTCTTAAGGGAAAACTAAGAAGAAAACCAAAAAAGCTAGGCTAGGGGACTTACAAGAGGAGCTGTTAGGTTAGATTAAGCGACGCTATTATTGAGCGATAGCTTCTAAGCTTACGTTGATCGTAACTTCATCACCCACGCCAGGAGCATAGGCACCCGCATTGAATTCTGTGCGACTAATTTTGGTCGTTGCATTGGCACCGATAGAGTCTTTGTTAAGCATAGGGTGTGAAGTGTTCACGAAGTGAGTCACATCAAGAACTACAGGTTTAGTCACGTCTTTAATCGTCAAATCGCCTTCGATTTTAGAAGGTTTGCCATCAGCAAAGATTACTTTCGTTGACTTGAATGTGGCTGTTGGGAATTTAGCGGTATTAAAGAAGTCTTCGCCTTGGATATGCTCGTTAAACATAGTGAAACCAGTAGAGACAGATTTCATGTCGATTTCAATATCAACAGAAGCTGTTTGTGCTTTCGCATCATAAGTCACGGTACCTGTGGTTTTGTCAAAACGTAAGTTTTGTTTTGATAGGCCCATGTGATCATATGAGAATTGTGGGAATGTATGTGTTGAATCGATACCGTAAGTTACGCTTTGTGCCAAAGCAGGAGCAGATAAAAGACTAGATAAAGCGATTGCGGTTAAGATTTTTTTCATGATTGATCATCCAATAATAATGTTAAAAAATAAATGAGTAATTAAAAAATTAAGATAGTGCGCTTTAAAAGGGGTCGCAACTAATTAATCCTGTTAGCCAACTTACATCTATTAGCTTAATAAGTTGGCTGCTTGATTGCAGTACTCGATCTGGTACTCAAAGTGTGCTTTGAGCATTGCCGTTATAGTACTTGGGTATTCATGTTAAAGCGTTAATTTTAGGGTTTAAGTCATTGCACCGTATTACAGATGCATGCTATTTAAGGACGAGCCTGGATGGTAAATTCGACCACAATATCGTTAGCCACAATACTATCGTCACTCCAGCTACCTTCACCTAAGGCAAAGTCATTGCGTTTAAAGCTGAATTCACCGGTAAATGTACCGACTGCGTCTTTTTCTTCAAATTTGACTGGAATACTGACTGCCTGTGCTTTGCCCTTAATAGACAACTCGCCGTGCAACTCATAGTTCTGATCGCCAGTGGACTTTAATTCAGTCGCCTTAAAGCTAGCCAGAGGGTGTGCTGCGGCATTCAGCCATTCGCTTTTTTGTAGTTCAGTATTCGCTTCAGCGTAACCAGCATCGACTGAGCTAACGGGTACTTCCATCTGCAAAGTCGCTTTCTCAGGGGCTTGCGGATCGAAGCTAAAATTAGGGATATTGAAAGCAGAAATATTGCCGTCCATCTTGACATTCATCTGGCTGTAACGGAAGGTGATTTTGCTGGCTTCAGTATCAATTTTGGTATATTCAGCGGCTTGTGCGCTATGGATTAAGCCTGTGCTAACAAGAGCTAATAAGGCGTGACGTAATGTAAACATGGTTATTCTCCTGTTGAACGAGGTTTAACTAAGGGTAGCATACGAGAGAGAATCGTATCTTTATCAATAAAATGGTGTTTCAGTGCGGCACCAATATGGGCGATTAGGAACACCAAGAAGGTGTAGTTCAGTACAATATGTAGGGTCTTAAGGGACTCACCTAAAGCCGCATCTTTAGCAACGAGATCGGGTAATGGCCATACACCAAACCAAACCACTGAAAAGCCTTGCGCTGAGCTCATTAGCCAGCCACTCACAGGAATGGCAAACATTAAAATATACATAAGCCAGTGCATAAGGTGAGCTAAGGCTTGCATGCCCTTAGACATAGAGTTGGGTAATTTAGGGGCGGCATGAGTAAGGCGCCAAATAAGTCGAAGAACGAAGGCGATTAGGACGGTGATGCCGGCCCATTTATGCCAAGAATACAGCTGCAGTTTTGTCGGCGATAAGGGTAGGTCTTGCATATAGAGACCTAGGCAAAACGTACCGATCATAGCAATGGCGATAAGCCAATGCAGGGCAATACTGGTTGAGTTATAACGAGGCTGGTTCATAAAGTGTCTTGTTGTTAATCAATGAATAAAAGATATTCTATAGGCTTTACCTATTAAATAGAATCCCTTGAAATGGATTTAGTTGTTTCATTAATGGAACAATTAAAGCGCTAAAACCTTGCTACACTGATGCATATCTGAACAATGATTTTGATGCCAAAGAGCTGTTATCAAACTAGCTAAATAAGCCATGACGGTGCATATAAGCTTGTGTACGTGAGTTATGACGGAGCATATACGCTTGCGTAAGTGAGTTATGACGAAGCATATACGCTTGCATGTAGAAGGAGAAACTATGTCAATTAACGCCAACGATTTAATTTTATTTGCTTATATTATGGAAGCGGGTAGCTTCTCTAAAGCGGCAGAACGGACCAATTTACCGAAGTCCACCTTATCGCGCCGTATTACAGAACTGGAAACAGCCTTGGGCGAGCGTTTAATCACGCGTAGTACTCGGCAGTTGGTGATTACCGACTTTGGTGAAGGTATTTTAGAGTATGCATTGCGCCTATTAGAAGAGAACGACGCAGCAGCAGCATTTGCCTTAAATCGCCAGGCAACCCCACAAGGTAAGCTACGTGTTTCCATGCCACCAGAATTTAAAGAATTCTCATTCGTGGATTTCACTAAGCGATTTCTGGATGCTTATCCAGAAGTAGATTTAGAGCTTGATTTATCGGCTCGTCGAGTGGATATTCTCGCCGAACGCTTTGATTTGGCGATACGTGTGGCTTCGCGTCTGCCCGATGATGCGAGTTTAGTGGCACGTAAGATCGCCGTATTAAATAATGGTTTATATGCGAGTCCAAAGTATATTAAAAAATACGGTGAAATTAAGGCACCCAATGAGTTGCTTAATGCCCATTGTCTTTCACTACGCAATAGTCAGGGTGAACAAAGGGTATGGCAATTGAATAGTGGCAGTGAGAATTGGCATGGTTTGCCTAAACACCGGGTGTCCAGTAATTCAGTCTCTCTCAATTTGAGTCTGACTTTAGAAGGGATGGGGATTATGGGAGTGTCAGATTTGTTTGCCTGTGAGTTTGTGCAAAAAGGCGAGTTAATCAGAGTCTTGCCTGAGTGGTGTTTGCCTTCCGATACGGTCTGGTGCGTGACATCAGGTCGTCGCTTATTACCAACAAGGACGCAAGCCTTTATCGATATGTTTAGAGAAACTTTGCAGACTAAAGCAGAAGGTTTGCAATCAAGTAAATCCTAATGAAATAAGTATGCTTTAGAGCAAGGGATGGCTTTAACGTAATGCACTGTTCGGTGTTATCGAACTGGGGGCATCGGTATGCTTTACAAAGTGCTTAATTAACGTCTTCCTAACACACGCACCTCAGACTTTCACGTGTGTGTTATTGCTTTGCAAAAAAAATAATTGACGTCGTCCACGCTCTGAAAGACGAGGTTTTAGAGAGAGTTTTGATAAAACGGCAAGCATAAAAATAAGCTCTTAAGTCTGTTTTAATGATGTGATTTAAAACAGGCGTAAGAGCTTTAATATTTGAAGCTTAGTGGTGCTGCTTGGAGCGCGGCTAGGCTGACGTCTTGTTGCAGAGGGCTGCTCATCAACTAAGCGTGTAATTGGATCTTAGTTACTGCGTGATATAAGCAGCGCACCTCATCGTCAATCTATACTTCATATAATGCGCAACTCAGTTTATGCACTAATAAATAAGTTCGGGTTTTCTTGCTTGTATGTTTCTAGCTCTTGCTTAACTTCAGCACGGCTTTTGCTAGACTGTGTCTTGAAGTTAGGGTAATCAGAGTCAGAACGCATTGGGCGGTTAGAAGTTTCTGCCACTTGTGGGCCGGCTACGCCTTGTACTGCTGGGTTAGCTGACTCAGCTTGTGCGAAAGCTGTGCCTGTGATGAAAGCGCTTGATAATACGATGGCGTTAATAATGGTTTTCATGATGTATCCTTTAAAACTAAATAGATTTTGATAATGGATTAAATTAATTCGTTACTGGCTAAATTCTTACTTAGGTAAGAGTGCTCTGTATGGAATGGCTGATATGTTTGAGTAGCTGAGTGACTCGTTTCTACGTGACTTGCTAATTTACGTAGGCGTAGTTCATAAACTAACATCAGCTACTTCAGCAATCTTCAGCATCACATTAAGCGCTAATGAATTGATCGCGATTTTCTTGTAGGTACGCATTCAATTCTTGTTTCACTTCAGCGCGGCTTTTGCTAGACTGTGTTTCAAAGTTAGGGTAGGCAGAGTCAGAACGCATTGGACGGTTAGAGGTCTCAACAACTTGTGGACCATCAACACCTTGTACCGCTGGGTTAGCTGATTCGGCTTGTGCAAAAGCAGTACCTGTGATGAATGCGCTTGATAATACGATGGCGTTAATAATGGTTTTCATGATATTTCCTTTTAAAATTAAATCTGTGTAAATTGGTTTGTTTCGAAGCATCATTGCTTGAGAACATGGGTGTAGTATGAGCCTTATAAACACAAAGAAAAATAGCTTTTATTGGTTTCTATGTTCCATTAATGGAATTAACGTGGGATTCATTTCTTTAATTGGTATTGTTTTTTGTAGAATTACAGTTTGATTGCACAATCATTACATTGAGTAATTGCCTTAGTAATTGCTTTGTGATGCTATTGAGTGAGCTTTTTAAGTGAGGGGTTTTTCTGTCCATAAAAAGCATGAACTTTGACTTGAATGTTATTGTTTAGATCAAGCGTGAAAACTAGCTCCACTAAGTAGCGGTGTTCAGCGCTATAGGGAGTGCAGCGCTAAAAAGAATGGAGGAGAATAGCGCCTTAAGAGAATAGAGCCTTAAAAATTTGCTGTTAAGCTGCTTTATGCATACTTTGCTTGCCTTACGGTTTACAATTTCGTCTACAGCGTAAAAGATAGAAAAGAAGGTGGTAAATCGGTGGTCAACACAAAACAATCTCCTAAGCGAGTAGTGATTTTAATTTCGGGTCGCGGCTCGAATATGCAGGCTATTGTGAAGATGGCGAGTCAGCGTGATGATCTAGAAATCGTTGCGGTGATTAGCCATAAGGCAGACAGTGCAGGTTGTGCCTGGGCGGCAGAGCAGGGCGTGGCAACAGCAGAGCTTTTGCCCAAGGCGTTTAGCAGTCGTGAATCTTATGATGAAGCTTTATTGGCTTTAGTCGATGGCTACCAGCCAGACTATGTTATTCTTGCAGGCTTTATGCGCATATTGACGGCGCCTTTTGTCGAGTATTTTCAGCATCGCATCCTGAATATTCATCCTTCTTTATTGCCTTCGTTTACTGGACTAGATACGCATGAGCGTGCTTTGCAAGAGGGGGTTAAAGCACATGGTTGTACCGTGCACTTTGTCACGCCAATCTTAGATGTTGGGCCGATTGTGGCGCAAGCCGTCGTACCTGTTCTGGCGGATGATGATGCCGATAGCTTAGCGGCGCGTGTCCTGACGATGGAGCATAAGATCTACCCCGCAGTAGTAGATTATCTAGCACGTGACATTGTGTCATTAGATAAGCAGAATCGTGTGGTTTTCAGTGAAGACGTACAAACTTTGTTTGTGTATCAAGCGTAAATAAATACAGTGTAGATAAGTAAGTATTGCTCAAGCTTAAGCGTAAACCAATGCAATGAAGATAAGTAAGTCTTCATTAAGCATGAAATTTAAACAAATATGATAAAGATATGCAAACACTATTTGCATATCAAGGTTAAACAATATTATGAGTCAAAATAAACGACTAGTGCGTGGTGCGCATACGACCTCGCGTGAAGCAAAGCATAGTTTAAAGCGTGCGGAGCGAGCTGGGATTGGTGCCGAGGGCGCAGTAACTGATAAAGCGGCGGCACGCCGTGCAGCGACGACATCGTTGGCGCGCGCCGGTGCGACTAAGTCAAGCGCAAGCAGTGGGGCGCGTACAACAGAATCGCGTGGCAATAGTTCTCGTACGAGTACTTCACGCGGCAGTGCCTCACGCTCGCCTAGAGCGGGTGATAAATCTGCGGCCAAGTATGGCAAAGCAGCGGCGCCGAAAATACCCTTAATGCAGCAACGTATTGAGCAAATTGCCGAAGTGTTAACGACTGTACTTAAGTTTCGCTTTCCTGCAGACGCTGTGCTATCGCATTGGTTTAAGGAAAACCGTCATCTAGGCGTGCGTGATCGTGGTGAAATTGCCGAGGCCGTATTTGATGTTTTACGCCATCTACGTCGCTATCGCCATTTTGCTGAAAGTGGTATGGGACCGGCGAATCAACGCTTAGCGATTTTAGGTCTTGCCAATACCTTGGGTGCCCAAGCGTTGACAAGTGTCTTGGATGAGCATCAACAAGGCTGGCTAGAGCATGCGTTAAGTTTAGACTTATCGGGTATGGCGCCAGCCATTCGTTATAGTATGCCTGACTGGTTATATGAAGAGTTAAGTGCTTTGCCAGACAGTGAGGCCTTAATGAGTAGCCTGAATCTTAAGGCGCCACTAGATTTACGCGTTAATCCCTTGAAGGCGGAACGCGAGGATATTCTCCCTGTTTTACAGGCCGATGAAAGTGTCGCGATGTTTAAGCCTGAGGCTATGCCTTTTTCACCATGGGGGATTCGTCTGCAAGGTAAGCCTGCGATTAATCGTTGGGATCTCTTTGCGAATGGCTCACTTGAAGTGCAGGATGAAGGTAGTCAGATCTTATGTATGTTGGTCAGCCCGCGTCGTAGCGACATGGTGATTGATTTTTGTGCGGGAGCAGGTGGTAAGACCTTATTGCTAGGCGCGATGATGCGCTCGCAAGGTCGCCTGTACGCCTTCGATGTTGCCGCAGCTCGCCTGGCCAAAGCTAAACCACGGATTGCGCGTAGTGGTCTGTCGAATGTCACCAGTGTCCATATTGCGAATGAAAATGATGCGCGTGTGAAGCGCTTAGCCGGTAAGGCGCAGCGTGTGTTGGTGGATGCCCCTTGTTCGGGTATGGGGACTTTACGCCGTAATCCAGATCTAAAGTGGCGTCAGACGCCAACTGATTTAGCCGAATTGACTGAGTTACAAGCGCGCATCCTTAATAGTGCTGCACGTTGTGTGGCACCAGGTGGACGCTTAATTTATTCAACCTGCAGCTTACTGCCACAGGAGAATGAGCAACAAATCGAGGCTTTCTTAGCAGCACATGAAGAGTTTGAGTTGGTTTCTGTTGAGCAGGTTTTGGGTGATCGTAATCCAGGTTTGGTGAGCGAGCAGGGTATGTTGAAATTGCGCCCTGATACGCATCAGACCGATGGTTTCTTTGCCGCTGTTATGGAACGACGCAAAGCGGCCGCGGAAAAATAAATTGCAATGACTTTGTCATAATATGTATTTTTTTAGCGAAATCAGTGTGTTATGATTATACGTTGGCTTAAATTCTGAGGGCTTGATTGCTTGGTAATTGATTTTTAAGAGATTGATTTTTATGAATTAGGCCGCAATTAAGTCTTAGTGAGCAATTAAGTAGGTGCTACGCTAAGTCCTTGAGTCTTAGCTTCTCATGAAAGAATGATGCTAAGTGCTTAAGTCTTAGTGTCAATCTACGAATGACCTTAAGCAAGCGAGTCTTGGCGTGGATCTTCGGATATCGCCTAAGTCAGTGAATGAATTTTTTATAGGCTATTTAGGCCTTAGTAGAGTGTATGGAAAGTATTCTTAATTTTGTAGCGGGTGGTTTATTACAACTCTCCTGGTGGCAAATTATTCTGGTGACCTTGGTATTAACCCATATCACCATTGCAGCAGTAACGATTTATTTGCACCGCAGTCAAGCCCATCGTGGCCTTGATTTACATCCGATTGTGTCGCACTTCTTCCGCATGTGGCTGTGGTTAACGACAGGTATGTTAACGCGCGAATGGGTGGCGATTCACCGCAAACACCATGCTAAATGTGAGCGTGAGGGCGACCCGCATTCCCCGATTATGTTTGGCCTTGAGAAAGTCTTATGGCAGGGTGCCGAGCTGTATCGCGAGGAAGCTCTGAATGAAGAGACCTTGAAGCGCTTTAGCCATGGCACACCTGATGATTGGATGGAGCGCAAAGTGTATAGCGCACATCCAAGCTTAGGTATCTTTATTATGATGGCCATTGACTTGAGCTTATTTGGTGCATTTGGCCTGTGCGTGTGGGCCGTGCAGATGGCATGGATTCCTTTCTGGGCAGCAGGCGTGGTGAACGGTCTCGGTCACTATGTCGGCTATCGCAATTTCTCTAGCCCTGATAGTAGTACGAATTTATTCCCTATCGGTATCTTGATTGGCGGCGAAGAGTTGCATAATAACCACCATGCTTATGGTACTTCAGCAAAGTTCTCCAGCAAGTGGTATGAGTTTGATATTGGTTGGATGTATATTCGTATGATGCAAGCCGTGGGTCTGGCGAAAGTAAAAAAAGTCGCTCCTAAACTAAAATTGGCACCACAAAGTGCCCAAGACGTGACAGAAAGCACGCTGCAAGGCATTATCACACACCGCTATGAGATTATGACGCGTTATGCGGATCTCTTGAAAAAAGCCGCTCTGCAAGAAATTGCTCGTCTGCGTTCTGATCCTAGCGCCTCTCAAGAACTCGTCCAGCTGAACCATGTAACCGAGCATGTGACCTTATCTGAACAGGCGCTGAGCGTGGAAGAGAAGAGCCAGTTAGAGCAGGCTTTTGCACAAAATAAAGCGCTTGCCCAGCTCGTGGCGATGCGTGATGAATTAAGCCGCGTATGGAGTAGCTCAACCGCGAGTACTGAACAATTAGTGCAAGACTTGCAAGCTTGGTTACAGAATGCCCAACAAAGTGGCGTACAAAGCCTTGAGCAATTTGCCTTGCGCTTGCGTCGTTATGCGGCATGATTGAAGCCTTAAATCCAGAACAACGTACTGCCGTCACGACTGATGCGCAGTACGTTCTTGTTTTAGCAGGTGCAGGAAGTGGCAAGACCAAGGTGTTAACGACGCGAATGGCGTGGTTAATTCAGAACGGCTTGGTCAGTCCAGGCGGTATTTTAGCGGTTACTTTTACCAATAAAGCGGCGAAGGAAATGTTAAGCCGCATTAGTGCAATTTTACCGATCAATACACGCGCCATGTGGGTGGGTACTTTCCATGGTCTGTGCAATCGCTTATTGCGTGCGCATTACCGTGATGCGGGCTTACCACAAAGCTTCCAAATCCTCGATATGAGTGATCAATTATCGGTGATTAAGCGCTTACTGAAGCAGCATAATATTGATACGGAAAAGTTCCCCGCTAAAGATGTACAGCGTTTTATCAATAATCAAAAAGAAAAAGGCATTCGTCCACAAGAATTTCAACCCTATGATGCGCATGAGGCACGCTTAGCTGAGTTGTATCTGCTGTATCAACAGCAATGTGATAAAGAAGGGGTAGTGGATTTTCCAGAGCTGCTTCTGCGCGCCTTCGAATTACTGAAAAATAATAGCCTAATTCGCGAACATTATCAGCGCCGTTTTGCCCATATCTTGGTGGATGAATTCCAAGATACCAATGATTTGCAATATAACTGGTTGCGTCTATTGGCCGGCAGTCAAGGTGGCTTATTTGCGGTGGGTGATGATGACCAGTCTATCTATGCGTTCCGTGGCGCGAATGTAGGCAATATGCAGGCCTTCGAGCGTGATTATGCGCGCGGTAATATTATTCGTTTGGAGCAAAATTATCGCTCTTACAATAATATTTTAAATTCAGCGAATGCGTTAATTGAACATAATCATGATCGTCTTGGCAAGAATCTGTGGACCGATAGAGGCGAGGGTGAGCCCGTCCGCGTGATTGAACTGAGCTCTGATAAGCATGAAGCACAATGGATTGTTGATGAAGCAAAAAGCCTGATGAATGAAGGCTATGAACGCCAACAGATTGCCGTGCTGTATCGTAGTAATGCACAGTCGCGTGCGATTGAACATGCTTTTTTTAGTGCGGGTTTGCCGTATCGTGTGTACGGTGGTTTGCGCTTTTTTGAGCGTCAAGAAGTTAAGCATGTATTAGCGTACTTGCGCTTAATTCAACACCTTGATGAGGATACTTCGTTCTTGCGCGTGGTGAATTTCCCGGCACGTGGGATTGGTGCTCGCACCTTAGAGAATTTAAATGATGCGGCTCAGCAAATTGGTTGCAGTTTAGCGATGGCCACGGGGGCATTGAATGGCGCGCCGGCTAAGAAACTCGTACAGTTTGTTCAGCTGATCCAACAGATGCGTGAAGATGCACTGACCTTAAGCTTGCCTGAGCTGGTGCAATATGTGATTGAAACCAGTGGGATTAAGGCATTCTATGAGGCAGAGCGTGAAGGTGAAGATCGTTTAGATAACTTAAGCGAATTAGTCAATGCCGCTCAGGTCTTTGTTTACGAAGAAAATTTTGAAGGTATCCCAGCACTTGAAGAGGTTAAGCGTAATGAGGGCGATGATTTAGCCTTCAGTGATACGATTTCTGCTTTAGCGATGTTTATCGGTCATGCCAGTTTAGAGGCAGGTGATAATCAAGCCAAGCATGGTGAAGATGCGATTCAATTGATGACCGTCCATTCAGCCAAGGGTTTAGAGTTTGATGCGGTGTTTGTCGCTGGTTTGGAACAAGGCTTATTCCCTCATGAGAATAGTCTCTTAGCCGATGGTGGCTTAGAAGAAGAGCGACGCTTGATGTATGTGGCCATTACACGTGCACGCCAGCGCTTATATCTATGCGGGGCGCATGAACGTATGCTGTATGGTCAGACCCGTTATACACAACGTTCGAGTTTCTTGGATGAAATTCCCGATGCATGTACTAAGTGGCTTAGCCCCAAAGAAGTGGCATATGCCACAGGATATGGCGGTGGCAGCGGTGGCTTTAATAGCGATTTTAGTAGTGGGCGTAGTGGGGCTTATTACGGTGGTGGCTCTACTAGTTCAGGGACTTATGGTTCTAGTGCTTATGGCCAAGGTTCTGCACGCGGGGTTAAAGCAGGCAGCACGAGCAGTGGCTTAAGTAGTGGTATTCAAGTCGGTGAGCAGATGTTTAAGATTGCCCAGACTGTGCGTCATGCTAAGTTTGGCGAAGGTATGATTATTAGTTTGAGTGGCCAAGGCCAGGATGCGCAAGCACAAATCGTCTTCCAATCGGTGGGGCCTAAAACTTTAGCGCTAGGCGTGGCTAAACTAGAAATTGTTTGATGCCTTAAGCGCTTCTAGGATTTGGTTCTCGCGAGGAACAGAGTTACACTAAACGAAGATTCGGTTTTCGAAGGGTATGAGGTTAAGCTAGAGATTGCGTGGTGCGCTTAATTTGTTCTATAGCTATATTAAGCTCTAATTCTCGAGTTCTAATATCTAAGCAAAGAAGAGCGTATGCTTCAACGCGTGACAATGCAATGCAACACTCTTTATTCAGCATTCAATGGTGGTCATTATGAAAAAAAGTCTATTCACTCTTATTATTGTTATGAGTACTGCATTAAGTGCTTGCACAAGCCCTTCATCAGGACCTCATTCGCGCTCGGGTGTGCAAGTCTATGGCACGATTGATGCAGGAGTGGGTCATACACGACAAACCATCAAGAGTGGTGATGGTAGCAAGACCACACGTACGCATAGTGGAGTGCGGTCTTACTAGTTTCTGCCTGCTCTTCTTAGGTATTCTTAACTTTACGTGGCATCACTAAGCCGCTTATAGTAATTTAGCTTTGTATGGCGTAGCGAATGATTGTTCATATTTGATATAAGCTTGTACGCAGTGAATGGGTCTTTCACCTGCATTAATTCTCACGCTGTAGATCTTTCATTTACCCTCTGACGCTCTTATCCTGTTTTTAATTTTGTTTACTCTATTAATTATGCTGTATAAATATACAGTATAATAAAGCAGATATTTATCTGTATTTCTTATCTGTATGAGCAAACTGTCCATGTATCCCTCTGATTTATATGCTCTTGCTGAGTTAGCGATGCCTTTATTAGAAGTGCAGAGCAAGACGCCAGCCGGCTTTCCTTCGCCTGCCGAAGATATGGCGGTGCAGCGTATCGATTTAAATCAAATCCTAATTCCTAATCCAGTCTCGACATTCTACCTCTGTGTCAAGGGGACGAGTATGGAGCGTGCAGGGATTGATGATGGCGACCACTTAATTGTTGATCGCAGTATCACGCCACGGCATAACCATATTGTGATTGCCGAAATTGATGGGGAAATTACCGTGAAACGCTTGTTTAAGCGCAATGGGCAGCTGCGCTTGAAGGCGGAGAATGTTACCTATCCTGATATCATCCCACAAGCAGGGCAGCAGTGGTCGATTTGGGGTGTGGTGACTTTTATCATCAAGAAGGCGCAGTAGCACGGCATCGGTGAGTCGAAGGAGTGCGTGATGAGTTATGCCTTAATTGATGGCAATAGTTTTTATTGCAGTTGCGAGCGTGTCTTTCGTCCTTCTTTGAAGGGGCGCCCTGTTGTCGTGCTGAGTAATAATGATGGTTGTGCGATTGCACGTACTGATGAAGCGAAGGCATTAGGGATTAAGATGGGAGCACCATGGTTCCAGATTAAGCATCTAACGCATACCCATAATCTTGTCGCTTTATCAGCTAATTTCCCCTTGTATGGCGATATGTCCGATCGCATGATGACGATTTTGGGACGCTATGCACCGGCCCAAGAGATTTACAGTATTGATGAATCGTTTTTGGATTTTACGGGGTTGCGCGTGAATCTAAGTGCGCTTGGTCAGGGTATTCGTGCGCAAGTCTTGCAAGAAATTGGTATTCCCACTTGTGTTGGTATAGGCCGTACGAAGACCTTGGCGAAATTAGCAAACCAGATGGCGAAGAAACAGATGCAATGGCAGGGTGTGTGTAATTTACATGAGTTGACACGTTATGAGTTGGCTGCAGCGATGGAGCAGATTGAGGTGGGGGAGGTGTGGGGCGTAGGGCGCCGCATCAGTCAACGCTTACAAGCCATGGGTCGTTACACTGTTTTGGATTTGGCGAAATACCCCCCTGATTTAGCACGGCAAGAGTTTTCCGTGAGCTTAGCAAAAACGATTCAAGAGCTACGTGGCATTGTGTGCTTAGATTTGGATGAGGTGCAAGAGGAGAGTGTGCCGAAGCAACAAATTATGAGTACGCGCTCTTTCGGTGAACCAATGCGTAGCTATGAAGATTTGGCTGAAGCTATTTCGGAGTTTATCTCGATTGCTGCAAGCAAATTGCGGGCGCAGAGCAGCGAAGCAGGGGCTATATATGTCTTTATTCGTACCAGTCCTTACCGTAAAGAGCCGCAATATTATGGTGGACAACAGGTACGTCTCGTGCAAAGCAGTGCTGATACTTTATGCTTAACTAAACTAGCTTTGCGTGTTTTGAAAGCTATTTATCGTTCAGGTTTTAACTATGTTAAGGCAGGTATTATGTTAATGGATTTGCAGTCCGCTCAGAGAGGGCAGTTATCTTTATTTGCTTGGGATGAGGGCAATGAGGCTGATGAGCTTGGTGGAGTTAATGCTGGCGGAATTGATGACGTTGTTGTGGGAGACCCACTTGGTTTGCGCCTAGTTAATAGCAAATCGCGTATGGAAAGATCAGGCATGATTGCAAACTCCATCAGCGCTCCATGTACTAACAAGCCGCAGTTAGGGGGAACAGCGGCGAACTCACAGAATCAGCATAATTTACGGCAAGGGCGTGACAAGCTCATGGCCGTGGTGGATAGTGTTAATCAGCGCTATGGTCAAGGTATGGTAAAACCAGCTAGTATCGGCGTACACGAAAAAGCCCATTGGTATATGCGACAAGAGCGCAAGACTCAGGGCTACACCACAAATTGGAATGAGCTCTTGATTGCGCGGGCTTAGTTTGGAGTCTACAAATTGAGATCTTTGCGAAATCCCCTATGAAGCCAATCAATTTCAACATTTAATGCTAATTGACAGAAAATTGCTTGTAATTTCAATTAAATGCACTAGGAAAACACAAGATACCTTAATTTTGCAAAGATCACAAATTATTTACGTAATGGTGTAAATTTAGCCGCATATGGTCATTTTTCTTGGTTTAGGTTTATACGAATTTCTTAAGGAATAAGGTCGTTGTTTCTACTCGTTCTTCGTGTGATAAGGAGTTCGTTTGTGCGGCAACGATGAGTCCCTCGCCAAAGACAAAAAGTAATTTTGCTTGTTGCTGTGGATGTTGTAATCCTTCTTTGCGTAGATGCTCTGTAAGTGTTTCAAGAATAAATTTTTTATGTGTTTGTGCTTGGATGTGATGCGCGTGATCGGACTCTGAAAATTCAGCGCAGGTATTGATAAACATGCAACCAGAGAAGGTACTGTCGTTGCACCAGTCAGTGATGAACTTTAGGTATTTATGTGCTGTACTATGCTTTAGGGTAGGTAAGTCACTCTTTAATGCGGTCATAAGCCTATCGGTAAACCATGTATGCCTGTGCGCTAAAGTCGCACTGATTAGTGTATCTTTAGTGGCAAAGTGCTTATATAAGGTTTTCTTTGTAATGCCAGCATTACTCGCCAATAAATCAACTCCTGTCGCATGAAAACCATTCTTATAAAAAAGCGAACATGATGCACTCAGTATCGCCTCACTTTTCGATTCATTCTTATTGCCATGCATAAGTGGACCCCTTCTTAAAAAAATACTTGTAAGTATACCGATTAGTATACTATACTATCTAGTATACCGTTCGGTATACTTTGTGAGTTATGTATTTTGAAAAATAGGGATTGGCTATGCTGAGAATCCTGAGTAAAGCGATAAAGGAGACCGTTAGAGATGATTATTAGCTACATCTGTAATCGATTTAAGCTTCCGCAGCAAGTCGCGCGGTTCATTATTCAAGCAAGGCCTTTTGCAAGCGTCTCGTTCGTAGCAAGTAGCGTAGTTAATTATTTAAGCATGGCCTTTTGCAAGCGTTTCGTTCGTAGCAAGTAGCGCGGTTAATTATTTAAACAAGGCCTTTTGCAAGCGTCTTGTCGCGTTTTTTAGAAATGGAAATTGATATGAAAATACTAGAAAATTGCTTAGGTGCTAAAGAAGCACGTCCCCCAAGGGTCTCAGTGAAGACTATCCTGTTTGCTTGGTTGGGAGGCTTATTGGCCACAGCAGCCATTGCGGGCACAGGTGATGCCACACAATTGCCTTTGGTGTTAGGCTCATTCGGTGCAAGTTGTTTATTAGTTTTTGCCTATCCGAGTAGTCCTTTTGCGCAGCCCAGAAATGTCGTTGGCGGCCATGTTATCGCGACCGTGACTGGTTTAATCATCATGGGAATTTGTGGGGTGCATTGGTGGAGTATGGCCTTAGGGGTAGGTACGGCAATTGCCTTAATGTTGATATTCCGTGTGCCACACCCACCTGCAGGATCAAACCCACTTATCGTGATGTTGGGTGCGGCAGATTGGTGGTATGTGGTGACACCAACATTATTGGGATCGATTATTCTGGTAGTAGTGGCCTTGATTTTTAATAACTGGGGGCAGGATAGACGTTATCCTACTTATTGGTGATGTGTGTGTGCGCTAGTCAAGCTAAGGGCATTAACGGTGCAACGAAGGGAATGGTTTTCAATACCTCATAATACTGTCAAAAAAGTCTAAATACTAAAGTTTACTTAGTAGGTTTACTATAGGAGTCAAAAAGGCACAAAAAAACCTGCTAACTCATTGAATTAACAGGTATTTTAAGTAAACCTTGGCACACTTAAGTAAGTATGCTTGGTAGGCGATACTGGAATCGAACCAGCGACCTCTACGATGTCAACGTAGCGCTCTAACCAGCTGAGCTAACCGCCTACAAAGGATAAGCTATGTATTCTATAGTGAATACAATGGCGTGTCAAGCACTTTAGCCTTATCAAGGCGCAAATTTTACTTTATTGGCTATTTTATCTTCATCAAGAGATTAATGTGCTTGTATTACATATGGATATATCTATAAAGCCAAAAAGATTTCGTTAAAATATGTACTTAGCTGAATAAAAAACTAGGGGATTCTCGTAGGGTATAGAATTTCCGTGCATTTTTAGATATGCGGGTTTAGTATATACAAAAATCATTAAAGTGGAGAGATATTTATGAGTGGCGGTGTCTTATTTGAAGGTCTGATTCAAGCACCCATGGCAGGGGCCCAAAATAGCCGAATGGCGATGGAGGTATGTCGTGCAGGCGGACTAGGTTCAATTCCTGCAGCGATGCTTTCTCTTGAAGCGCTAGCGAAAGAAATTGAGACCATGCAAGAGGCAACATCAGTACCTTTTAATGTGAATTTCTTTGCGCATACGCTACTACCTCTAGAACCTACTCGCCAACGCTTATGGCAAGAGATTCTGCATAAATATTTTCGTGAATATGATATTGATCCACAAAAGTTACCAGAGGCAGCACAGCGCCTACCTTTTTCCTCAGCGCATTTAGACATCTTGCAACAATATCGTCCTGCTGTAGTGAGTTTTCACTTTGGCTTGCCTGAAGAGCGTCTATTTCAAGCGGTAAAAGATACCGGTGCTAAGGTGATAGCGAGTGCCACAACGGTGGCAGAGGCCCACTATTTGGCTGAGCGCGGTGTGGATGCGGTGATTGCACAAGGGAGTGAGGCTGGCGGGCATCGGGGTATGTTTTTAAATGTTCTACCTGGGCATGAGGAAAATCTAGCGAATGTAGCCACACAGTTGGGGACATTTGCGCTTTTACCGCAAGTAGTCGAGGCGATGCAAAAGTACAATCTCCCCGTGATTGCCAGTGGTGGCTTGGCTGGAGGTACTAGCTTTAAAGCGGCTAAGGCATTGGGCGCTAGTGCTGTGCAAGTTGGAACGAGCTATTTATTATCGTCTGAAAGTTTAATTGGGCCACTGCATCGTGCGGCTTTACTTGCAGCCAAAGCGGATCCGAGTCAACATGTGACGGCGCTTACCAATGTATTTACGGGTAAGCCAGCGCGTAGTTTAGCGACGCGTTTAATGCGTGAGTTGCGTTATATTCACCGCCAGGTCAATGAATTTCCTTACGCAAGCCAAGAAATCTCTGCTTTGCGCGCAGCAGCGGAACCTCAAGGCGTGGGTAGCTTCACGCCGATGTGGTGTGGCCAGAACTTAGGGGCTTGCGAAGAATTACCTGCTTATGAAATTACGCAAAAATTACTCGCGCAATGGGAAGCGTGTCGCTAAATATAGAACGGATGAATGCAACTCAGTGCTGCGTCAGTCATCTTGTATGATTCATGATATATTTACGTTTTTCTTCAGCTAAAGGGAACCCATGCAAACATGGCATGAGGCTATTGGTGAGCAACGCCAACAGGCTTATTTTCAAGACTTACTCGCACGAGTCCAAGAGCAAAGAGCGCAAGGGGTAACGATTTACCCACCTCAAGAAGAAGTGTTTAATGCCTTTAAATTGACGCCTTTTGAGCAGGTGAAAGTCGTTGTTCTGGGGCAAGATCCTTATCATGGACCTGAGCAAGCTCATGGTTTGGCTTTTTCCGTGAAGCCACACGTCGCTATTCCACCGTCTTTACGCAATATTTATAAAGAGCTGGCTGAGGATATCCCAGGGTTTGTGATTCCTAAACATGGTGACTTACGGTATTGGGCGCAACAAGGAGTGCTGTTACTAAATACGGTCTTAACGGTGCAGGCGGGAAAAGCGCATTCACATGCCAGTTGGGGGTGGGAAACATTTACAGATACGGTGGTTGCTCAGTTGAATGCGCAGAGAGAGCAGCTTGTTTTTCTGCTATGGGGTAGTCATGCTCAGAAAAAAGGGCAAATGATTGATCGCCAGAAGCATCTTGTTCTGAGTAGTGCGCATCCATCGCCTTTATCGGCGCATCGTGGTTTCTTAGGTAATCGTCATTTTTCTCAGACGAATGGCTATTTGCAAGCTCAGGGTTTGGCGCCTATTGATTGGCAGGTGTAGAGTGTGTATAAATAAGAAAAAGGCGTAGCTGTTATGGGTACGCCTTTTTTATGCTGCCGCCAGGACAAGGCAAGAAGCCCAAAAATCCTGACTTGTGTGATGTTAAGACTGAGTAGCCGGGGCTGTGCTTGACTCAGCAGCAGGAGCAGACCCAGTAGTTGGAGCAGGTTCAGTAGCAGGAGTAGTCTCAGTGGTAGGGGCAGGTTCAGTGGCAGGTTTTGCAGAGTCTGTATTTGTACTTGGTGCGGCCGGGGCCTGACTCACTGGATCAGACTTTTGCTCTTCTGTTGTACAGCTTTTAACGGCTAGCAAGGCAGCTAATACGACCGCAATCGGGATTAACCATTTCCAGGGAGCGCTACTTTTAGTCGGCTCTGCAGTACTTTGCTTGGCTTCAGTTAAGACTTTTACTTCGGGGCTTGAGGCTAGGCTATCGCCACTGTCGCCAGCGACGGAAGCTCCTGCAATAAATAAAGCAGGGGCTTTTTCGAGGGCAAGAAATAAATCGTCGAATGAGCCCTTAATGCCTAAAGCATCCAGAGCGCCTTGATCAATAAAAGGTGCAATATTTTTCGCTTGATCACCAATATAACCCGTCATGCCTGTTAGTGTTAGGCCATTATTATCAATTTTATCTTTAAAGAATGAAAAAATTAGCGGCACGATTAAGCCTAGGGTCGTGCGCACGGTATCGGCAGGCATATTAGTTGTGTTCGCCAAGTAGTTTTCTGTGCCTTGTGCTTTAGAGACAAACAAAGCTGGAAGCACTTGTTTACCTTGCTCAACGAGTTGCGTGACTTGTGCGGCTGTTGTCGTGCTTTGTTCGCTTAGGATAGACGAGGGCTCAATAGCAAATGAGGTGTTTTTAAGTAAGCCAAATAGGGTGCTTGCACTATCTCTGCGCAGTGACTTTCTTGCCATCCGCGCTACTGTAATGCTTAATGCCTTGTCAAATAACTGGGCGCTACCTTCTTGTGGTAAGCCTAGATTCTTAGTAAGTTGCTGAAGAACGATATCTCGTATGGGGCTTTGGAATAATTGTTCTAAATTAAAACGCATAAAAAATCTCACTAAGAAGTATAAGTTTAGATGATAAGTGCAAGCTGAAGCGCTGTATAGTTAATAGATGTAATTGTTGCGAGCGCACTAAAGAATATTAGCATTATTACATGTAACTAGGGTGAGATTAGCACGAGAAAGCGACACGATAATGACGAGCAGTCGAAGGTTATCGACGCGAAGGACTAATGGACATATAGAAGTGGCTTAACTTCCTAAGGAATTAATACTTCTCGGCAAATGATTTGTTTTCCTAAAGGTGGCTATATGAAAAGAGTTAAAGTTACGGAGCAAAAAAGCTGTGAATTGCTGTTCTCTAAGTGATGCTATTAGTAGTAGTCTTACTTGTCGAATAAATTGATATCCTTTATTGTGATTATGCGTGGTAGTGCTTTGGTGAGATTAGCCCTTGTTGGGCGAAGTCAACACTCTTTAATTTTTGATTTAAAACAATGAATAGCACGTCTTTCACTATTGTTTTTATAAGGATAGTACTTATGTCAGAACGTCGATTTTACAAAAAAGCGTTAACGCTAATGCTTGCTTCAACACTTGGGTTTGCTTTATCAATGCCATATGCCCAAGCGGCTACGCCGAAAGACACTTTAGTTATCTCTAAGGCCTCAGATCCGCAGACTTTAGATCCAGCGATTACGATGGATAACAACGACTGGAGCGTTACATACCCAAGTTATCAACACTTAGTCAAATACACTAAAGGCACTACGGAGGTTGCAGGTGAACTCGCAGAGAGTTGGACGACTTCAGCGGATAACCTAGTTTGGACTTTTAAATTGCATGGTGGCAATAAGTTTGCTGATGGTTCTGAAGTGAACGCTGAGGCAGTTAAATATACTTTCGACCGTTTAATGCGGATGAAGCAGGGGCCTTCTGAACCATTTCCGACAGGTATGAAAGTAGCTGTGAAAGGACCGCTTGAGGTGGAGTTTACGCTAGATACGCCGTTTGCACCATTCCTCAATATTTTGGCGAATAATGGTGCGGGTATTATCAATCCTAAAGTAGAGCAAGAAGCTGGTGGCGCTGACCAGTATTTGGCCGCGAATACGGCTGGCTCAGGTGCGTATCAATTAGTCAAATGGGAAAAAGGACAGCAAATTTTACTTGAACGTAATCCTCATTTTGCAGGAACCAAACCGAGTCTCGATAAAGTGGTTTTCAAAATTGTTCCTGATGCTTCAGCACAGCGCTTACAGCTACAAAATGGTGATCTCGACATCGTCTCTAAACTACCAGTTGACCAAATTACTGCCTTGCAATCTAAACCAGGTGTGGTGTTCGATAAAGTGCCATCACTTTTAGTAACTTACCTGTATTTAAACAATAAAAAAGGCCCCTTAAGCAATGTTGATGCCCGTAAAGGCATCTCAGATGCAATTGATTACCAAGGCATTCTAGAGGGTGTGATTAATAATCAAGGCAAGCTTTTAAAAGGCCCAATCCCCGATGGTATGTGGGCCTATGATGCAAGCAACCCTGATTTTACCCAGAACCCTGATGGTGCTAAAGAAAGCTTTGCTAAAGCCAATCTAGGCAAGCAATCGCTTACGATGCTGTACTCTAATCGTGATCCTAATTGGGAGCCGATTGCCTTAACGGTACAAGCTAATCTAGCGACTTATGGCATCAATGTTAAGTTAGAGAAATTGGCGAATGCCACCATGCGCGATCGCTTAGGTACAGGTGATTTTGATATTGCGATTGGTAACTGGAGTCCTGACTTTGCTGATCCTTTCATGTTTATGAATTATTGGTTTGATTCCAGCAAAGCAGGTCTACCAGGAAATCGTTCGTTCTATGAAAATGCCGAAGTAGATAAGTTGGTACGTAAAGCGGCTGAAATTAGTGAACCAGAAGAGCGTACCAAGCTTTATCAAGAAGCTCAAAAGCAGGTGCTGAAAGATTATGCTTATGTCTACTTATTCCAAAAGAGTGAGCAAATTGGTTTACGTGATAATGTTAAAGGCTATGCCTATAACCCTATGTTAGATGATGTATATAATGTCGTGGACATCACAAAAGAATAGTTATCATGATGCTTTTGTGCTTTATTGACTAATAAAAAGTAGACCGGGATAGTGCTTCACCTTAGGTGGGGCGAATATCCCGGCTCTCATATACCTATGTCTTTTTTTCAAATTATTCGTAAGCGTCTTATAGGCATCGTCTTCGTAGTCTTAGGCGTGTCGATTATTACGTTTATTGTCTCGCACCTGATTCCAGGGGACCCTGCGCGCTTAATCGCAGGTGATCGCGCTACTGACGAAATTGTTCAGGCAATTCGTGAGAAATTAGGCCTGAATTTACCGCTGTATGAACAGTATTGGATTTACCTCAAGGGTCTAGTACAAGGTGACTTAGGGACCTCAATTAGAACGGGTAGGCCTGTTTTACAGGACTTATTAACCTTCTTCCCGGCCACGCTTGAATTAGCGCTGGTGTCTTTATTTATGGCTGTATTGATTGGGGTTCCATTAGGTGTCTTGTCCGCCGTATATAAGAATCAATGGATAGATCAGATTGCGCGAACTCTGTCAGTGATAGGAATTTCTATGCCAGCCTTCTGGTTAGGCTTAGGTTTAATTATTGTTTTTTATGGGCATCTTTCTTGGTTGCCTGGTGGAGGTCGCTTAGCGCAGGGCATTGCGCCGCCGCCAAGCATCAGTGGGTTTTATTTAATTGATTCTCTATTAAGCGGTCAATGGACGACTTTTTGGAGTGCGCTTAAACATATTATTTTGCCATCGATAACCTTAAGTTTCGTGCATCTTGGTGTCGTTGCTCGGCAAATCCGTTCCTCCATGTTAGAGCAATTGAGTGAGGATTATGTGCGTACTGCGAAAGCCTATGGTTTAAGCAAATGGCATGTGATTATCCGTCATGCGCTACCGAATGCCTTAATACCATCAGTGACGGTCTTGGGTTTGGCGATGGGGGATTTATTATATGGCGCTGTTTTAACAGAGACCGTTTTTGCATGGCCAGGTATGGGTTTATATGTGGTTGATTCAATCCAAGCACTGGATTTTCCTGCGGTCATGGGTTTTGCCGTTTTGGTTTCTTTTGTCTATGTGTTGTTAAACTTATGTATCGATCTTTTGTATTTAATTATTGATCCTCGTATTAAGGAGGTAGGATAATGAATACATATTCTTCTGAGCAAAGCTTGAGAAATCGACTGGCTTATCTTTGGTATCAGCTAAAACGCAGCCCAATGACGTTGATAGGAATTGGCATTATTTTTACTATGTGTTTGCTGGCTATCTTGGCTCCTGTGATTGCACCTTATGCTCCTGATGCTATTAACTTAAGAGCTCGATTGCAGGCGCCTTCCTTGACGCATCTCTTTGGTACTGACGAGGTAGGGAGAGATATTTTTAGTCGAGTGCTTTACGGTGGACAGCAGTCTATTGGTGTTGGTGTATTTGTTGCCCTAGTAGCGAGTATTATCGGCTCAACGATTGGATGCTTTGCTGGCATTATTGGTAAATGGGTGGATTCACTCATTATGCGTATTATGGACATTATGCTCTCGGTACCTTCACTGATATTAACCATGGCCCTTGCCGCTGCCTTAGGACCGAGTTTATTCAATGCCATGCTAGCGATTACCTTAGTAAGAATTCCTTATTACGTACGGTTAGCACGTGGCCAAACCTTAAGTATCCGTGAAATGAGCTATGTCAAAGCGGCCCAAACCTTTGGAGCGACACGAAATCATATTGTGCGCTGGCATATTTTACGTAATGCTTCGGGTCCTATTATTGTGCAGATGACTTTAGACATTGGGAATGCCATTTTGATGGCAGCAGCCTTAGGGTTTATTGGTTTGGGTGCGCAACAGCCTACTGCTGAGTGGGGTGCCATGATTTCTTCGGGTCGAAATTTTTTAATCGATCAATGGTGGTACTCAACCTTCCCAGGAGTAGCGATTTTACTCACGGCAATTGGTTTTAATTTATTGGGTGATGGGGTGCGTGATTTATTAGACCCCAAACAGAAGGTGAAATAATGCAGAAATCCCAAGACTTATCACCTGAAGCGGTATTGTCTATTAAGAATTTGTCCATTGAGTTCCCGATTTACAAGGGCTCTGTGAAAGCGCTTAATGGGGTGAGTTTAGAGGTTTATCCCGGCGAGATTGTTGGTCTAGTAGGAGAGTCTGGTTCAGGTAAATCGGTGACTGCTATGATGAGTAATCGACTCATTGCAGAGGATGCCTACCGAGTCAAAGAAGGTACGATACATCTACTTGGTAAGAATATCTTAAGCTGTCCTGAAAGCGATATGTTAGCGATTCGTGGTAAACAAATTGCCATGATTTTCCAAGAACCCATGACGGCGTTAAATCCTGTGATGAAAGTGGGTAAGCAGTTACTTGGTGTGATTTTGCGTCACCAGTCAATTTCAACACAGGCGGCTAAAGATAAAGCGATTAAGTTATTGCGCGATATGGAAATTGGCGACCCTGAACAGGTGTTTAATAGTTATCCCTTTGAACTGTCGGGTGGTATGCGTCAGCGGATTATGATTGCGCTAGCCTTCTCCTGTGATCCACAACTCTTAATCGCTGATGAGCCGACAACGGCACTTGATGTCACTGTGCAAAAGCAAGTCTTATTATTGCTCAAAAACCGTGCCTTGCAGACAGGTACAGCGATTTTATTAATTACTCATGATTTAGCGGTAGTGTCTCAATTCTGCGAACGTGTTTATGTGATGTATGCTGGCAGTATCGTAGAAGAGGGCTTGACTCAAGAGGTTTTATACACGCCCAAGCATCCTTATACACGGGGGCTTTTAGCTGGTTTGCCTGAAAAAGCCTTAGCAGGGGAGGAGTTAAGCACCATCCCTGGGCAAGTGCCGAATTTAGCACAGCTGCCAGAGGGTTGTAGTTTTATGGGAAGGTGTGTTGAGCGCCAAGAAATTTGTCATCAACGACCTTCCTTATTGAAGATAAATCCATCCAGTCAGCATAAAACAGCCTGTTGGGTAGTGCAACAAGAGGTCATCAATGAGTGATAAAACTTTATTATCATTAAAAGATATTTATGTTCGTTTTCCCTTAAAACGTAATTTTCTTGGCAAGGCTAGGGCATATGCTCATGCACTCAATGGTGTGAGCCTTGATATTCAACGAGGAGAAACTCTAGGCATTGTCGGTGAATCAGGTTGTGGAAAAAGTACCTTAGCGCAAGTATTAATGAGTCTCTTACCGCCTACTCAAGGGACAATGCAATGGCATAAAAAAGAGACAAAACCATCGATTCAAATTGTTTTTCAAGATCCACAATCTTCTTTAGACCCACGCTTACCTGTGTGGAAAGTGATCACTGAGCCTCTCTATGTGAAGGGCGGCATGTCGGCGAAAGCCTTACGCCAAAGAGCAGAAGAACTCGCCCAACAAGTTGGTATACGTACTGAATATTTAGAACGATTTCCGCATGAGTTTTCGGGTGGGCAACGTCAGCGAATTGCTATTGCACGTGCATTAGCACCTAAACCTGACCTTATTGTGCTTGATGAACCGACCTCAGCATTGGATATTTCTGTACAAGCCCAGATTCTGAATTTACTCAATGAATTACAAAAGCAACTCGGGCTGAGCTATATCTTGATTTCTCATAATGTCTCGGTCGTTAAGTATATGAGTCAGCGTATGGGAGTCATGTATCTAGGACAGATCTTAGAGCTTGGAAAAACTCAAGACATTATGGCGTCTCCCTCTCATCCGTATACGCAATTATTATTAGATGCGGTACCTAATCTTCAAAGCTCTTTAGATTTAAAAGACAAACTAGAGGCGCAAGATTTACCAAGTAATCGTAACTTACCGAATGGCTGCTATTTTTATGATCGCTGTTCCAAACGTGACACGGATAAGTGTATGCAGCCTCAAGCCTTGTTAGCAATACCTTTACAGACAGGCTCAGCAGAAGAAGTCGTAGAGCCGCAGCGATGGGTACGCTGTTGGCGAATTTTAGAAGATCGATACTAACTATCCGATGCTATTGAATAGGCTACTTAAGACGTGGAGGATAATGCATTATTATCTGAAAATGAGACTATCTATCCGATGTTATTGATTAGCTTATTGCAGACTAATGTTGTGCTGTTGATAAGGCTTTTCAAACAAATAAGTAGTCTTTTACTAGGACAATTCTAGCTATTGTTAGAACTGCGAATTGTTCCCAAGGCCGAGCTATAGCAAACTACTCCCAATTCTTTTAATCAATTAACGGAGAGTAGCTATGCAAAAATCCTTACGTAAACAACGTGGCCAAGGCATGACCGAGTACATCATTATTGTTGCCTTAGTCGCTGTAGCGGCGATCGCGGTGTATCAATTATTCGGCCAAGTCGTGCGTTCGCAAACTGCGGCAATGGCTAAAGAACTCGCCGGTGAAGATGGTACGAGTGAGTCACAAATTGCCCAGCAGGCGGCGGAAAGTGCGGCAGCACAGACAGCAGCAAAATCATTAAAAAGTTTTACGGGTAATGCTGCGGCTGCAGGTAATTAATATGTATCGCTCTGCTTTAAAGGCGCAATCAGGCCAGGCTTTGCTTTTAGGCATGCTGTTTTTAGCCATATTATCCATCGCATTAATTGCTATGTATAATAATGGCCGCTTGATTGCCGCTCGTCTTAAGCAAACCCATGCTGTTGATGCAGCTGCTTATTCGGGGGCATTGATTCAAGCACGTGCTTTAAATATGCAAGCTTATATCAATTTAGCTCAGGTCGGCCACCAAATGGCGATGGCCCATCTGGTGACTTTAGGGTCATGGGCACGATGGAGTAGCACCGAAGGCATGCAATTAACACGCGCTAACCCACCTGCTTATGTGATTGCTATGCATTTTGGAGCTAAGCATGGTTTAGCTTATGGGCAGGCGAGTAGAGCAAGAGCAATTGCTTCAATTGCCAATCAAAACAATCAATTACACCAGCAATTTGCTGAGCATGATCGCATTGCGCAGCAGGTTTTAGCACGTGTGAGTAATGCGGTGCATAAATCCATGGAGGAGGCTAGAGATAATGCCATCCAAGAGGTGTTGCAGCAAAACTACCCTGACCGTATTGTACTAGCGAGTAAAATCTTAAAGTCAAGCTCCCTTGCGCATGAGGCGGAGTCTGTTATTGGTGGAACAGAACTGCAAGCAGGATCAAGCCTTTATTCGGCCTCGCCGCCATCAGCATCATCATCAGAATCACCATTAGCATCACCATTAACATCACTCAAGCATTTTATGCCGCTTCTAGAGAAGAGTCGCGTAGAGTCTGGGGCCTTAACGTGGACAGTAGCACAGCCTTCTTATCAGAGGTTTGGTGCCGTTTACCGACCTAAGGCCAATTATCGTTCTTTGCTTACCGAGGTTGCTGCAGTTTATGATTTTTTAGATGCTCGTGACTTTACCCATAAAAGCCTGCTACCTGTGAGCATGCGTTGTCCTACTTGGCGCCATGAGTTGCGCCGCCGTGGTCATACGATATTGAACGGACAGGGTAATTGGCAGTCGATGGATACTCAGTCCTACCATGCTTTACGTTCAAATAAATGGATCGGTTGCTACTATCGAGAATATCCGATGGGTTGGGGTTGGATACCGGGACAATCAGGCAGTGTGCCTGCTGGTATGGAGTATGCTGAGGATCCTCCGGACGATTTCTCTAGTCAAGACTTTTGGCGCTGGGTACAGTCAGCGACGAATTGGAATATTTTTACTGGTTCGTCAAATCCACTGGCTAACTCACGTGCCATACGTGATCGTCAACGATGGTCAGGGGGTGGCTTGGTGCCTTATCTCGATATTCGTGATGCGAATAAGCAGGCCAACTTAGCGTTTTCTCTAAGCTTACGCCAATATGACGTTCAAGGACATACCTTAAATACCACAAGTTCAGCACAAACATTTTTTGAAAGACCAACGAAAAGAAGGGATGGCCGCTATGAAAGACCGAACTTTTGGCATCCCTATTGGCAAGCGCGCTTAGTCGACCCATCTATCGTGGAAGGAGAGAGCAACTGATGAACATTAAGCAATTAATCGCTACTCATCTTAAATTAGCGCAAGGATTTAAGTCAGTGCCTCTTAAACTCTCACGACATAAAGGTCTTCGCCAACCATCAAGCAGTCTTAAGCAAATGGCTGGACAATCGCTTGCTGAAACCTTGGTCGTAATGTTGGCTATATTGATATTTTTCACGGCGATTCCATGGTTAGGTCGTTTATTGGATATTGGATTAAATCAAGCGAATGCAAGTGCTTATGCAGCTTTTCAATATACACGTCAACTTGATGGTGTCGATGAAAGGGATATAAAGGAGCGTTTCTTTCTAGGGGCGGACAAAAACTGGCGCGATCGTCGACAAGAGCTTTTGATGAGTTCTGATCGCGTACATATTTCGGTGGGGCATGAAAAGCGCTTAAGTACATTGATGCAACCAGGTATGCAAGCTGAGCATGCACAAGCGCTGCGAGAGGGATGGAAGATTGAAGATAAGGGTGTTGTCCAAGCTAGACTGAGCGCCTCACCTGCGTACAGTAGAGTAGGGGGTGCAAAGACAACTGCTCTGGGGCTTGATCTCGGCTTCTTCGATCAATTAAATCCACGTCTAAGCAACCATACCGCTATCTTAAGTGATGCCGCACATGCAAGTTCAGATATTGAGTCGCATCAACGTACTGCATGGTCACCTGAGGCTTGGAGTAATGCGGCTAATGGATCATATGAGTTAGGCCGTAAGATCCAGTCGTACGCTGGCCCAGTTGATGCGGGCTTTAATCGCGCAGAGCCCGTTTTTGATTGGTTAGTGCCATGGGCAGGTAAATTACCAGGCCATCATACGCAAAGAAAACCTTTTTCTGAGAGGACGGTTCATCCATGATGCGTAGGTATAAGGAAACAATGAATCTCATGTGTCAGCTTGACCTCAAGAGGCTGAGTTATGTATCGATGTCGCTTAGTTTATGTTTGAAGCTTGTGATTGGCCTAGTGGGAATAGCTAGTCTGTGCGCACCGACTACTTCACACGCAAGTATTAAGGCTGAAACAGGCTCAAGCATATTATCCGTTCAGAGTGATGGGGAAATAAATAATCCATTCATTGCTGAGGCGAGCTATTTACACCTATGGCGTCAAGGTATAAGCATTATTCAAGGATTAAATCTGCATGCCGCTGAGCCAAGTTTTGTGGGCAAAGTGTTTGGTTTGCCTATGATCAGTTGGACCTATTATAAGCAAGAACGCTTAGAGACAATTTTGCACGTTTTGTCACAGAAAAAGCACCCCTTTCGCTATATCGATGTCGTCAATGGCTTAACCCTACTACAGGCTGATTTACCCAAGGCTAAGGCGATTATGCATTTACAGGCCGAGGGGCAAGAGGCCTATTCAGCTTATTTGAGCATTATCACTCATGCAGAGAGTCCCAGCGGAGTTCGTTCAAATACGCTTGATTCTGGCACTGATGAGGCGCTACTGGCGTGGTTGGGGCAAGAAGGACAAGTGTTAATGGATGTTGAAACCCATATGGTTGAGAGCAGTCGCTTGCAGCAGCAGTGGATTTTTATGCTGCCTCATGAAGCGCAGTTTTTGCGCGTCAAGATGCGTGAATTACTGCATAACTTTGCCTGGCAAGAGCAAAGTAATCTAGGCTTAGCCCTAAATCAATGGCACAAGAATGGTCAAGTCCTTCACTACTATATTGACACAATTGAAAACAATACAACTTTATATCTGAACTATTCAAAAAATTATAAGGATGATTTATGAGAGTGAATTTAAATCGAAAAACCATTGTTCTCTTGAGCATGGCGGCAGTGGCAGGCGTATTCGCCGCCTGGTCAGCTAAGCAATACATCCAAGATAGAATTGCTTTGATTGAGGAGGGGGCTAAAGTCACCACAGTGCAAAGAATAGTTGCTGCTTATGACTTACCAGTAGGCACAAAGATTGAGGCGGTGCATGTGGCCGTACGAGATATCCCATTAGATTGGGTGGTGAGTGGCAGTTTAAAGCCTGAAGAGTTTATTCATATCGAAGGCCAACAGGTCAGTAGCGCATTAAAGCGCGGCGATCCAATCTTATGGGCCAATACTGCCAGTGTTGGAAAGAAACCATTCTCCGACAAAATTAGTTTAGGTCGACGTGCAGTGACGATTCCTGTGGATAGTATTAACTCAGTATCCGGCATGTTAGTGCCTGGAGATTTGATTGATCTTTATGTCTCTTTTGAATATCGAAACCGTCAAATTACAGCGCCACATCTACAAGGTGTTCTGGTCATGGCAACGGGACGTCAAAGTCATGACGGGAGTTCGGGTGACTTAAGCTCATACTCTACAGTGACTTTGGATACGGCACCAGAGGAGGCGGCCAAATTAGTGGCAGCGAGACAATCAGGTACCTTAACGGCATTTTTACGTAATCCCGAGGATAAAAAAGCTACGCAAAAAGCCGTGCGAGGTGATTTGGCGACCATTATTGGCATTGCTAATCCGCCACCACAAATAAAGCGCAAGCCAGCGGTAATTTATGGTGATCAAGGTAATGGCAAATTACCTAATTTAGCCATTAATCAAGAGCGGACGGTACCAAGTCAAGAGCATGCACCGGGAATTTTTGAAGTGCCTGGTCAAGAAGATATTGTCAGCGCTTGGATTAATAGCTTGCCAAATCAAGCACCTGATGAGCTCGTCAATAATATGACCACTGAGGCTGTCTTAAGTATGCCGACACAAGCGAATTAAGTCATGCAGTAGGGGCTTATTTCATACTGTATAGATTATCAACTATTTATATATAAACCACTTAAAATTTTATGTTTAAAAATTAATTTCTAGGAATCTCATCATGTACATAAAGTTCCCTTCTTTTATGACTTTGTTTTTATTAGTGTTCTCGATGAATACGGCTTGGGCTCAAGCACAGATGAATTTACAAATCGGTGATATTAAAGTTATTCCCATTAATGGTATTGCGCGTGTTGCTGTCGGTGATAGCAAAGTAATTAATGCCATGACGGATGATGATAAAGAGGTGATTTTATTTGCTCGTGCACAAGGCCAAACAACCTTGGAAGTATGGGATGTAAGAGGAGAGCGAAAGAGTTTTGTGATTATGGTGCGCTCAGCCACTGAGCGTCAGCTACAAGAGGATATACGCAGAATGCTATCGCGTATTCCTAATGTCAAAGCCGCGATTGTCGGTGAAAAAGTGATTGTTGAGGGTGATCGCCTAACCGATGCTGATCGTGAGCGCGTGAGCAAATTACTGGCGCATTATCCGCAAATTGTGGATATGACGAGTCAAGTGGGCTGGGATGAGATGGTCATGTTAGATGTACAGATTCTTGAGCTGCCGCGAAACTTTATCAGCGAGGTGGGCGTCAAGTGGTCAGGTGTGTCACAAGGTGGGTTTAATTTAGGTTTGGCTTATGATGGCGTATCAGGGGGAATTGCTGAGCGACCAGGCGAAACCGTTGTCGGAGCGGCCCTGAACCGTAACTTAATGGGGTATGCGGGTGTTAACGCTTTACTTTCTTCTTCAGTACAAGCCATGGCCAATGAAGGCAGTGCGGTTGTTTTGGCGCAGCCTCAATTGATGGCTCGTAGCGGGGCAACCGCTGAGTTTCTGGCAGGTGGCGAGGTGCCATATTCTGTGGTTGATGCGAATGGTAATGCGCAAACTGTTTTTAAACCTTATGGCGTAAGCCTTTGGATCACGCCTAGAATTGAGAAGAACGGTACCATTCGCTCCAAGATTAATGTTGAAGTCAGCTCTGTGGATAATTCTATGAGCTTAGCCGGTGGTCCTGCCTTAAAAACACGTCGTACCTCAACAGAATTTAATGTGCGTTCAGGTGAGACTTTAGTGCTTTCGGGTTTTATTTCGCGCGATCAAATGAACGGTATGGATAAATTACCAGGTGCAGGTGATATGCCTATTATTGGTGAGTTGTTTAAATCACGTAAATTCCAAAACAATGAAACGGAGTTAGTGATTTTTGTCCGACCTGTTGTTGTGAATACGGATAACCCTCAACTTCAAGCACGCGTTAATCGCTCTAAGGCCATCATTGATAGTAGCTTTGAACAAGGGCCGATTATTAATGTTGAAGTACAAGAAAGTAAACGAGCAAATCGGCTGGAAGCCTCTCAAAACTTGCCCAAGCAAAGTTCTACTCAAGCATTAGATGTTAAGCATCAAGTGAATAATTGGGGTGAAAAGCGAGCCAATACTAATCATATAGGCACTGCAAAACATATAGGTACTGTCAAAGGGCACTCTGTTGAGCGACCTCAATACACTGCCGAGCTCACCACGAGTGGAATACGTACTTCAGCCTGGAATCCTGTCCTGCGTTATAGCAATACGCCGATCGAATTTAATTGAGCAATATTTGCAATGAACAGGTGTGAGTAATTTATTACTTACCAGTATTGCTTAAAAATATGCCAAGCCGCGTATTTTATCTGAAGCAATATGAACAGTGTGATTGTTTACGCCATCAATATTAATTAATGAGATAAAGAGGATAAACATGATTCGTTTAGAACTACGTTACGAAGATGGTCAAACTCAGCATGAACATTATCCCTTGCCCTTAATGTTGGGCCGTGATAAGGGCTGCGACCTAGTTATACGCTCTTGGCGTGTGGCGAAACGGCATGCTCAATTGATTGCTAAAGAGAGAGGGGTGTTCTTAGAAGATTTGGGTGCATTGAGTGGGACATTGCTGAATGGCAAAAGAATTTTTAGCTATGGTCCTTTGCAGATTGGCGATCAAATTATTATTGGACCTTGTTTGATAACGATTAAAGCGATTGCGCAAGGGTCTGATGAGCAAGGTCGTGGAAGCTTACAAGACCATAAACAAACAAGTCAGTTACCTCCTATAGGGGAGGCCTTGCATACTATGGCGAGTTTTGGCTCTAGCACGCAAGTTAGCTCTCAACCTCACTCAAGTGCAGCAGCTGCCGAGCAGAAACAAGACATGGATACTCAGCAACATAAGCATGATGAGCATGATTCTGTACCCAAGCATGCCGATGAACACGAGCGTAGCCGTAAGGTATCCGTGAAGCCAGCAAGTGGTATGCGGACACAAGACATGACTGGCTCAATCCCTCATCCAGCGGTCGCGCAGGACACAGGGAAAAACGACAATCTAGTATCGAGACTATCGACGAACACGCCTTCAAATAGGCAGCATAAGGAATTTATGGCCTTAGAAATTTATCATCGCCAACGGTTACATAGTGGGCTTCTTGATGCCTTAGATTTACGTCGAATCAATGTGGCTGCAATGAGTGATGAGGTATTGCATGCTGAGGTCGCGGCAATTTTGGATCGACTGGTGCAAAGTGATACAGAAATTGGCACAGAGTTTAATCGTGAAAGCTTAAAGCAAGCCGTACTACATGAGGCAGTAGGGCTAGGACCGTTGGAAATATTGCTTAAGGACCCTAGCATCAGCGAAATCATGGTGAATCGATTTGATGAAATTTATATTGAAAAATCAGGACGATTAAGCCGTAGTGAAGCCATATTTAGTAGCGAAAAAGCGGTTCTCGGGGTGATTGACCGAATTGTTGCACCACTTGGTAGACGGATTGATGAGGGATCGCCGATGGTAGATGCACGTCTTAAAGATGGCTCGCGCGTAAATGCAGTGATTCCTCCGATTGCCTTAAGAGGTGCCTCAATTACGATTCGTAAATTTGCCAGTCAACGCCCTCAATTGCATGACTTAATTCAGTTAGCCTCACTCGATAAACATATGGCACAGTTTTTATCGATGTGTGTTGAAAATCGTATGAATATGATTGTTTCTGGTGGTACCGGATCAGGTAAAACCACCTTACTCAACATCTTGTCCAATTGTATTCCTGAGCGTGAGCGTATCGTCACCATTGAAGATGCGGCAGAGTTAAGACTTAATCATGAACACTTGGTGAGCCTAGAAGCACGACCAGAGAACTTAGAAGGGAAGGGCCTTGTGCAGATTCGTGATTTAGTGCGTAACGCGCTACGTATGCGTCCAGATCGTATTGTGGTCGGTGAGTGTCGAGGTGCGGAGGCATTTGACATGCTGAGTGCGATGAATACGGGGCATGAAGGCTCTCTAACAACATTACATGCCAACTCAGCGCGTGATGCTCTTGCGCGGCTAGAGACCATGATATTAATGGCTGGCATGGATTTGCCACTGCTTGCTATCCGTGAACATATTGCTTCAAGTATTGATTTTATTGTGCAACAAACACGACTCTCCAATGGGCGCCGGGTGATTTCTTCGATTGTTGAGGTTGATGGTTTAGAGAGCGGAGTGATTAAAATTCAAGAAATTTTTCGTTATGACCGAACGTCAACGGGGGCATTTGTTGGGGCTGGGATTATGCCCAGTCGCTTTGAACGCTTACGTCAAGAAGGGCAAAATATCGATAGCGAGATGTTTACCCAATATTCTCGGCTTGAACACTCAGGGTCACAACTTAATTAAGTGCTTGTCATTATTGAAATTAGAGGTAAAACGACGCACGTGTCCAAGCAATATATGGCGCGATGTTGTTGTCATTCTAAAAATTGAGGTATAACGATGGTATGGATCGCCTTATTGTTTGCGGTTATTAGTTTAACGGTATGTTTTTATTTTGCACTGCAGGGTTTTAATAAGGCTTTACGTCTCTATGAAGAGCAATTCAAAGGGATGGCACAACGCAATTTAAAAGAAGTTTTCTTGTTTATCGACCCGGTTCAAGTCTGGACAGCGGCGTTCTTGCTTTGCGTGTTTTTTATTGCGGTGACTTGGCTATTGAGTCAATCATGGTATCTTTCACTGGCCATAGGTTTGCTTTTCCTCACCTTACCTGCTTATGCCATTAAGCGCTTTAAACAATACCGCTTACAGCTTTTTGATAAACAATTACCTGATATGCTCTTGGCCTTATCGAGTGCTTTGCGTGCAGGTTCTGGGGTACAGAATGCTTTACGTCTATTTGCCGAAGACTCGCCAGCTCCCTTATCTCAAGAGCTTGGCCTATTGGTGCGTGAACAACGCTTGGGGTTAAGTTTTGAACAGGCCTTAGACAATCTTTGTCAGCGCATGCCGTCCGAATCTACGCAGTTAATGGTTTCATCTTTAAAAATAGCCCAACAAACAGGTGGTAATTTGGCGAATGCACTTGAGAGGATTGCTGCGACCTTGCGTTCAAGCTTGCAAATTCATGGAAGAATCAAAGCCTTAACGAGTCAAGGCAAGATGCAAGCATGGGTGATGAGTCTATTACCCGTTCTCTTGCTTTTTGTCTTGAATTATTTGGATCCAGAAGCCATGCAATATTTATGGAATAGCTGGGTAGGTTGGTCTGTCTTGATGTTGATACTATTTCTTGAAGGTTTAGGTATGTGGATGATACGTAAGATTGTGGCTATCGATGTGTAAATAGATGCCGTGTTAAGAGAGTACCTTATATGTTATTTATTTTAAGTTTATTAGCAGCAGGAGCATGTCTGTGCATTGTTATTTATGTGCTCTTAAGCCCTAGTTTGGACAATGTAGATAGCCAAGATAAGCAAGCGTTCAGCTCGCCTAGTTTACGTATGTTGCTTCCTTGGGTGAATAGCCTGAGTACCTTGGTGAGTCCATTTCTCACTTGGAAGTATCAACTCAAGCTGAAGCAAGAGATTTTAGAAGCAGGTTTAACGGGTCAATTAAACCCACGACATATTGCGGGCTTTCAAAGCTTGACGGCCATACTTGCATGTTTAGTTGCGCTTTACCTATTTAAGTGGGTACTCGACATGACATGGTTAAGCAGCTCTTTACTGTTGCTAGTCTTTGCGGGGATTGGCCTACATTGGCCATTAGCTGTTTTACGCAACAAGGCTCGTGTCCGAAAACGTAGTATTTTAAAAGCGTTTCCATTCGTTTTGGATATGACAACACTTTGTGTTGAATCAGGCATGAATTTGCATGGCGCCCTTATTCAGACCGCGCAAACCATACCTGATAATCCTTTACGACAGGAGTTACAGTTTGCTTTGTCAGAAATGCGTACAGGACTTGCACGGGCAGATGCCTTACGAGAAATGGCTAATCGTATTGCTTTAGCGGAAATTAAGCAATGGGTCGCGTCAATCAATCAGACCGAAAGTCTCGGCATGGGTTTAGGGCCCATGCTACGGGCGCAGGCCGATCAACGTCGCAGTGAGCGCTTTTTGCGAGCAGAGAAACTGGCCTTAGAAGCTCCGGTCAAGATGCTTCTGCCTTTAGTGGTGTGTATTTTCCCCTGTACATTTATTGTATTAGCCTTTCCGATTGGGATGAAATTACTCAATTCAGGCTTATAGACCCGATATGACATTAGATAAGCTTGTGATCAAATCCTACCCCCGTTTTGAGCAACGATTTATGGGTTTAATGGGGCGTAAATCATTGCCTTTTGACGAAGGTATTGTATTGTTTCCTTGTCAAAGCGTGCATAGCTTTTTTATGCGCTTTTCAATCTGTGTTTTGCATTGTGATCATGAAGGGCGCCTACTCAAGTATGTGCCTTGTCTTAGGCCATGGTCATGGAGTATATGTCACAAGGCTTATTATGTATTTGAGTTTAATGCAGGGCGTTTTCGTAGTGCTGAACATGCGCGGCAATGGTTGGATAGCTACTTTAATCATGATCATTGATTTAATCCATAACTAAATTGCTCTCTAATCAAACCTTGTATTAAAAGAAGCTTGATTTTATTGAATAAAAAATTGTTTTTTTGTTGTTTAAGCGGTGCTATACTAATTTATTCAGCTAAGCATTTTGTATAACTTTTTGGAAGAGACAATTATGGCTTTTAAAGCAGCATTAGAGGATTTTCATTTCAATCTAAATGAATTGGGTTTACTTAAGCAAGTCCAAAGTCTACCAGGTTTTGAAGAAATTACTGACGATTTAGTTCCTGCTGTACTTGAGGAGAATGCGCGTTTTGTTGAAGAGCAAATTGCGCCACTGAATGTGATTGGAGATCGTCAGCACTCTGTCTGGAATAATGGTGTAGTTAAAACGCCAGATGGCTTTAAAGAAGCTTTTAAGTCATATACGGAGAGTGGTTGGCAAGCATTGCAACATGACCCTAAGTTTGGTGGTCAAGGCTTTCCCAAATTGCTTGCAGCGGTGACGTCTGAAAATATTAATGCAGCAAATTTATCGTTTGCACTTTGTCCATTATTAACAGATGGATGTATCGAAGCGATTATGCAAGCAGGTAGTGAAGAACAACAACAGAAATTCATCCCTCCTATGCTTGAAGGGCGTTGGACGGGGACCATGAACTTGACCGAACCACAAGCTGGCTCAGACTTGGCCCTGGTAAATTCCAAAGCAGTTAAACAAGACGATGGTACATATCGTATTTCAGGCCAGAAGATTTTCATCACCTATGGTGAACACGATATGTCAGAGAATATTGTTCATCTCGTGCTTGCTCGTACGCCTGATGCGCCAGCAGGAGTTAAAGGCATCTCTTTATTTGTCGTGCCTAAGTTCTTGGTTAACGAGGATGGCAGCCTAGGAGCACGTAACGATGTATGGTGTGCTTCAGTTGAAGAAAAACTCGGGATTAATGCAAGCCCTACCGCGGTTCTCTTATTTGGCGATAATAAGGGTGAAGTAGGTGAGGGTGCGATCGGCTACCTCATTGGTACTGAGAATGCAGGTTTATCATATATGTTCGTGATGATGAACGAAGCTCGCTTTAATGTGGGTGTGCAAGGTATTGCTGTATCAGAGCGTGCCTATCAGCATGCCTTAGCCTATTCGCAAGAGCGCTTACAGAGTAATGCAATTGAGGGTTCATCAGGTCCTGTGCCGATTTTCAATCACCCTGATGTACAACGTATGTTAAGCACGATGCAGGGCCTTATCCAAGGAGCGCGTTCGACTGCATTATTTGCAGCATGTTCACATGACATTTCTACTCATCATCCTGATGCTGGTGAGCGTGCTAAGCATAAAGCTATGCAAGAATACTTGGTACCTATTGTAAAAGCCTTCTCCACAGAGATGTCGCTTGAGGTGACATCTCTTGGTGTGCAAGTGCATGGCGGTATGGGCTTTATTGAGGAAACTGGTGCCGCACAATATTATCGTGATGCGCGTATTTTACCGATTTATGAAGGTACAACAGCAATTCAAGCGAATGATTTTATTGGCCGTAAAACTTTACGTGATGGTGGTGCTGTGGCCAAGGGCTTTATTTATGCGATGCGTGAAACACAAGCAGAGCTTCTGAAACAGGGTGATAATGCAGAGCATCAGTTTTTAGCGAAACAATTTACAGTTGCAGTGGATGCCTATGAGCGCGCTTTAGATACAACGTTGAGACTTGCTGCAGCAGGTAAAATGCGCGAAGTATTTAGTGCGAGTGTGCCATTCTTGATGCTAGCAGGGTATGTGCATGGTGGTTGGCACCTTGTTAGATCTGCTTTGGCTTGTCAAGGTAAGAGCGGCGATTTTTATGAGCAGAAAGTCAATACTGCACTAATGTATGCGTCTCAACTCTTGCCACGCGCAAGTGCCTTAGCGCAGACTGTTGAAGCAAGCGAGTTTACGGGCTCAATTATGATTAAAGCGTAATGAAATCGTAAGAATAGAGTAATAGAAGCGTATCAGTAATCAAATAGAGTTAAGGTACTCCCCCTGAAAGCTTGGGTATAAGGTGCGTTCTGATAGGAAGGTATGAACTGCAAAAATGCTTGTGGTTCATACCTTAATTTATACTGTAATCTATATTCGACATTAAAATTACATCGTCAGGTGGGTGGCTCTGAATAATGGTTCTGAATAGTAGCACTGAATGGTAGCTCTAATGGTGGCGCTTAATGGTAGCACTTACTATCCAGAGCTTTATTCTGGGCGTTCATGTTGGTGCTGAAGGGCGATTTATATTGCCCTTCAGATGCTGGTACTTAATGTCGATACTTAATAGCCAGCCATGGCTCCTAAAATCATTACGGTTGGCGCAATAATAATCCAGACAGCAGTGGCCAAACCATCTTTCAAAAGATTGGGTTGCACGATTTGCTGCATTGGTTTAATCGATACGGTTCTTGTAGCCTTCGCTGTCTGAATAAATTGAGTATCCGCTAATAAGTCCTGTTGTGGGCTTGTGTTCATATGAGTTTGTGAACGTAAATGCTCAGACTGTAAATGCTCAGGCTGTAAATGCCCAGTCTTTGAGTGTTCAAGCTGAGGGAGATCAGCATGACTTAACTGAAGCCTATCTAAACGAGAGTTAGCTTTCTGTACGAGTTTGAACAGTGTATTAAAGAGAGGGCCGCATGCTTTCCGTAGGTCTTGGGCAATGCTGATTGAACCCTGAACACAACGTTTGATATCACGGCGTAAACCCCTTGAACCGTTGCGGCGTGTACGGATAGGGCGGATAGACCAGTTTTCTAACTGCGCAATACTGAGATCAAAAGGGCGTGCATGAGAAACAATAGCTTGTTTATTCAGCTGTTGAATTTGATACTGCGCTAAACTTGTGTTAATGTACTTATTCATGTTCGTATCCTTGTTGATGCTATTACTGGCCATGAATTTGAGTCATAGCCGACAGTAAAATTTAGCTATAAACTTAGCAATAAAGTTAGCAGTTAAACTAGAGAGTAAGACTTGTCTAAAGTGATCTTTCGCTAAATATCAATCTGATTAAGCTTGGTCTACTTTGTCCCCCGAAGGGGCATCTACTTGAGTGAGTCAATCGGCTATATGGCAAATCTCCTTACTGATTTGCACCTATATGAACCACTACAAGTAGATGAGTATCAGGACCCTAACCTGATGTGTCGTACTATGCTTACGACAGTTACTACTGTATATTTATACAGTAGTTTTTGCAAGCTATTTCTCATGCTTGTTGTTTTTTATTCTCCTGACTTTAAGTCCATCTCATAAAACTCACTGAGTTTCTTGCTTAAGTGCTTGTCAATTAAGAAGAAATTACGCTATAATCGAAATCTTAAGTTTTTCCATCCTCTGGCAACGAATTTACTTAATGGTTAAGTCGATTCATATAGGGTAGCTGGCTTTAAAGAGCTTGTAATCACTCGGTTATATTTGATAAGCAAGTTGCGTATGATGGTGTATAGGAAATGAAATGAACTTAATTCAAACTCTTGAACAAGAAGAAATTGCTCGCTTAACTGAAGGTAAGCAAGCCGTTGAATTTGCTCCAGGCGATACCGTTATTGTGAGCGTTAACGTAGTTGAAGGTAACCGTAAGCGTGCACAGGCCTATGAAGGTGTTGTTATCGCTAAGCGTAACCGTGGCTTAAACTCTGCATTTACCGTGCGTAAAATCTCTTCAGGTGAAGCTGTTGAGCGTACATTCCAATTGTACTCTCCACAAATTGCTTCTATCGAAGTTAAACGTCGTGGTGCGGTTCGTCGCGCGAAACTTTACTACCTACGCAACCTATCTGGTAAAGCTGCACGTATTAAAGAAAAATTGGTTCGTAAAGCTGTTTAATTTTAAATGGTTTAGCGACCGCTAGAGCGTAAAGTATGAACTAATAAGCAAGTGCTTTACATTCTAGTACTTAGCACCTATAGCGATATAGGTGCTTTTTTGTGCGTATTTATCTCCCATGCTGAGACCTTTGTGAAAGGTATTTTGCAAAGGCCTCAGCTTATTTTTAAGAGGCCTAATCAGGCCAGTTGCTCAATAGAAATATTAAGTGCTTCAGCAACTCGCTCAATGGTGGCTCTGCGTGGTTTCGCATGCCGTGCCTCTATATTGGCATATGTCGGTTGGCGAACTTTTAGTCGTTGCGCCATTTCAATTTGAGTAATCCCAAGATATTCACGCCAAGCACGAATAATGCTCCAATCATTATTCACTTGCAGTGAAATCACTTCGTGTGGAATCGTGCCATCCACGGGGATTCGAGTCTGCTTCTTATTGCAAAGCACGAGATAATCATCATAAGGGAGGATGACAAACGCTGGCTTGCCGTCTGTCTTTAAAATTGTATGTTGCTTAAGGTTCATAAACTATACCTCTAATAAGTTTCATCATCACGTTTTTTTAATTTCTTGAATATCAATGATACGCACCACAGTATCAACATCAAAAAGAACCATATAGTTCCCCACCCTTAATCGATAGCTATACTGATGATTGATTAATGTCTTTACCTGTTTTGCAGTAGCTAAATCCTCTAAAGTAAAAATAGCGGCAACAATCTTCTTCTGATGAAATTTATCTATTTTTCGTAATTGCTTGACTGCTGTATTCGTCCAATTAATGTCAAAGTTCATAAATTATATATAGCCTTATTATAGTTTTTACTATAAAACATCTCAAGTATTATTTAGCCCGTTAAGAGGATTAAATAATCGTCCATAAGATTCAAGTCTATTCATATGATTTGAAACTGGCTAGAGCGTAAAACTACGCTAACACTGACATAATTATTTATTCAATGCAGTGAGGCCATTGCAAAACCATGAAAAAGATGTCAAGGACCATAAATTTCACCTGCATTTGCAATCAATTAAATGTTAATTGCCTCAAATGGTGCGAATAATTGATAGCTAAACGAATTCCGCAAAGGTCTCATCGTGTCTTATCATGCTCAAGTCCCCCTTAGGCCGTATTATTTGGCCAATGGCATAGTCTTTCAGACCCACAGTTAGTGGCAAAGTCTATTAACGCACGCATAGACTCGGTTCAGAAACAAGCCTTAAATTTGGCTAAAATTGTTGTGTTTTACAATGGTTTTTGCTTGCTTTCTCTTTCCTTAAAATGCGACGAGAAGCTGAATTCAGCATAAACTTTTAGTATCATCAAGGTATCGCTCAGTTTTATCGAGTTTTATATAATTTGAGACCTTTGCAAAATTAAGGAATGTTCTTTTTTTCTTTAATATTTACTTGAATTTGTAAGTTGTTTACTGTTAATTAGCGGTAAATATTGGCGGTAATTGGCTTCATAGAGCATTTTGCAAAGGTCTCAATTTAACATTTAAGTAAAGGAGCTATTCTTGACGAAGAGGGACTATGTGATTAAGCAGGGACAAGTGGTGCCTGCTTTTGACCCTTTCACGCAGCCTTTTTTTATTGCAAATGAAGGCTTATCTGCAATTACGCCAGATGCTCTGAATAGCCAACTTTTGCTCAACGCATTTAAGCCTAATTTTATGTGGCAAGCTGATCCGCTTATTGAGGATTGGAATGAAGATAAGCGCTTATTTAATGGTCAACAAGCGTATATTGAAGCAGCAACTCTAATGCCATTGATTCATACGCCTCACGGTATTCATATGGTCTTAACGCGCCGTGCTAAGCACCTAAAAAAACATAGTGGGCAAATCAGTTTTCCAGGTGGTCGGATTGATGCAAGTGATAGATCCGCAGCCAATGCCGCTCTGCGCGAAACGCATGAAGAGATTGGTGTAGAGCCTAACTATGTACAGCTCTTAGGTCAGATGCCCGACTTATTTACAGGTACGGGATTTTTAATGCGCTCTTATGTGGCGGAACTGCGTCCTGGGTATACATTTCGTGCTAATGCGGACGAAGTGGATGAGGTGTTCACTGTACCATTGGCCTTCTTAATGGATCCGGCACATCATCGCTTGCATACTGCAGCTTTGCCTGATGGTAAAGTGCGTAGTTATTTCTCCATGCCTTGGAATGATTATTATATTTGGGGCGCGACAGCGGCTGTTATAAGAAACTTCTATTTCCGCTTACGACAGGCCTTGAATACTTAATAATCATTCGGTTGCCAGTGTGATTAGAAAGCTCTACTTCCGCTTACGACAGGCCTTACGCATATAAGTCAACACACTTAAGGTATTAGCGACTTCCCTGCAGGTCTCATCTTGAGTAAGTCTTTTGAGTTTCGTCCTTATCTATTAGTGACTACTCTATAGACTTATCCAAACAAGACGCCGACTTAATTTAAGAAGCATGCTAGACCTAATCGCAGACTCATTTAATCATCGCGCCTAATACTTCGGTGGCGCAAGACTCTCACTGAGAATGCGCTCATACAACTCATGGCGCGATGCCTGTATTTCACCATCCTTCAAGGCTTGCAAAACTCCACAGCCTGGCTCATGCAAATGGGTGCAGTTATAAAATCGACATTGCTCAATATAGGGGGCAAACTCAGGAAAACCTTGTACCACCTCAGTTAATCCTAAGTGCTTTAAACCGAAAGACTGAAATCCAGGGGAGTCTATTATGGACGCATTAAGCGCAGGCAAAGCATACAGGGTCGTCGTTGTCGTTGTGTGTTTACCGGTGCCTAAGGCCACAGAGTGCTCTTGAGTATGGGCCTTGGCATGTGGAACAATCACATTCAGAATGCTTGACTTACCCATTGCACTCTGACCTAAGAGCAAGTTGGTTTTGTCCCTCAAGAGGGGGGTGAGATCATTACGTAGCTTGGTCTCGTCAGTGATACTGGTTTCAATAATGTGCACACCAAGAGCCTCGTAGGGTGCTAAGCGCGCGCGTGCCTGTTGATAGCCTTCAGCGAGATCGACTTTATTTAACAAGATAGTGGGTTGAATGCCAACACTCCAGGCGCCGGTTAAGGATCGCCCAAGTAAGTCATCATTGAAGCTAGGACTTAAGGCCACGACCACCAAGAGCTGGTCAACGTTCGCGGCAAATTGCTTAGAACGCATCTCATCGGAACGATAAAGCAGATTATGGCGAGGTAATACCTCTTCAATGCTGGCTTCTTCTTGTCCTTGTAATTGTACACGCACATAATCGCCTACGCAGATACCGGTTTTCTTGCCACGGGTATAGCTCTGACGAGTTTGTCCATCCTCACATTGCACGGTGTAATGGCGGCCGTAGGCGGTAATCACTCTTCCTTGCATCATCAAGCCCTTACCTTGCATGAATCGTTATGCATCACTTTCCTTTCTTGAATAAGCATTATACCTTCCAATATATTCCTTGCCTTTAGCCTGCGTGTATTATGCGTTGTGTGGCGTGTAGATGCTGAATGCGTATACTTGCCGGTGGATGACTATCATAAAAGCGCGAATGCACAGGGTCAGGGGTTAAGGTCGCCGCATTATCGTTATATAACTTGACTAAAGCACTAATTAAATCATCGCTATTGGTCTGTTCTACCGCATAACGATCCGCCTCAAATTCATCCTTGCGTGACATAAAACTGCTGATGGGTGTGATGAAAAAGGTAAAGACGGGTAGTACGAGTAAGAGTAAGACAAGGGCAATCCCGAACATCGGACGATCAGGCTGTAAAAAGACGCCTAAGCCGCCATAAAACCAGGGCTGATTAATAAGGTAGCCAAGTAAAGCGAAAAAGATAAAGCTCATTATAAATGAGAGCGCGATACGCTTAATAATATGTTTATGCTTAAAGTGGCCGAGTTCATGCGCAAGCACCGCTTCAATCTCGGCTGGCTTAAGCTTATTCAGTAAGGTATCGAAAAAGACAATCCGACGATTTTTACCAAATCCTGTGAAAAAGGCATTGCCGTGCGCACTGCGCTTTGAGCTATCCATCACATACAAACCGCCTAGACCAAAATTGGCACGTTCTGCTAGGGCATTAACGCGCTCATTAATCTCAGCATTCTCCAGGGGGGTGAATTTATTAAAGAGTGGCATAATAAATTTGGGGATGGCGTACATAAAGACGATGCTTAGGACGCATAAAGCAATCCAGGCCCAGAGCCACCATTGTGGGCTATAGAGCCAATTGATGAGGGCGAAGAGGGCGTATAAAATTGGCACGCCGATGACTAAGCTAAGCACTAACTTTTTCACGCTATCCAGTATAAAGAGCTTAGGTGTCATGCGATTAAAGCCAAATTTCTGCTCGAGGACGAAGGTGCGGTACAGGGTAAACGGTAGCCCAATAATATCGCTTAGCATAAAAACACTGAGCACAAGTGCCACTTGATACCAAATATCCGCACTAATTAGCTCACTGAGTTCTTGATTAATCCAGTTCAAGCCGCCCATTAAGGTGAGGACAATGAGTACAATAGCGTCAAAGACAATTTCGAACATTAATATTTTCTGACGAGCGACAGTGTAGTCGGCCGCGCGTTGGTGACTATGCAAGCTAATTTTCTCAGCAAACTCACTCGGGACTTGTGTCCTGTGCTTGCTGACGTAACGCATTTGGCGTGAGCTTAGGTACAAGCGTGTTAGGCTTTGAGCGATGAGAAGTGCGGCGAAAATAAGGGTGAAACTCATTAATGACATAGTTTGCTGGCGTCTCTGTGAGAAAATACGATATTAAACAATAGGAATAGTGTACATGGCAAAAAATGATCAACGTCTGGTTTGGCTCGATATGGAAATGAGCGGACTAGACCCTGAAAAAGAAAAAATTCTCGAAGTTGCCGTGGTGGTGACTGAATCCGATTTAAGTATTGTAGCCGAAGCGCCCGTGTTAGTGATTCATCAAGACGATAGTGTATTAGATGGCATGGACAAATGGAATACTGCGACGCATGGTCGTTCGGGTTTAACCGATAAAGTACGTGTCTCAACCATGGATGAGGAACAAGCTCAAGACGTACTATTAGCCTTCCTGAAAGAGCATGTGCCGGAGGGCGCATCGCCCTTATGTGGTAATACGATTAGCCAAGATCGCCGCTTTATGTACAAACATATGCCGCGCCTAGAGAAATATTTTCATTATCGTAACTTAGATGTCAGCACATTTAAAGAACTCGCTCGTCGTTGGAAACCTGAGGTCTATAAAGGATTTGCTAAGCAAAGCAAACATGAGGCTTTGGCAGATATCCATGAGTCGATTGATGAGCTGAAGTACTATCGCGAGAATTTTATTAAGCTTTAAGAATTGTTGGCACTTGGATTGTGGCCTTTGCAGTCCTTATGGCTTTTAGCGGCTAGACCTCTGGCGACAAATGTGATTACTGGCATTTGCAGTGCGTATGTCTTTTTTGCTAAGCTGGCTTTTAAACGTATAATGCTCTAATTGCTGAAAATGAAGTTTTTGCTGTGCTTGCTCGGCTTGCACTGATGGATAGGATCGTGAAGAAAGGATATTTATCGCCGTGAATTCAAGTCATGCTAATCTGACACCTAATGTGCAGGGTGCGATCGCAGGTATTGGTACCGATATTATTTACGTACATCGAATCGAACTGTCCTTGGCGCGCTTTGGCGAGCGGTTCGTCAAGCGTATTCTGGGACCACAAGAAATTGAGAAATATCATCGTCGTGCTGCGCGTGATCCACGACGCGGTGTACGCTTTCTAGCTACGCGCTTTGCGGCGAAAGAAGCTTTTTCCAAAGCCATTGGCTTAGGTATGCGCATGCCCATGTATTGGTCAGCGATGCAAACTTTAAATGAAATCAGTGGCAAGCCAATTGTCGTTTTGGCTGAGCCCTTAAAAACCTGGTACGAACAACGTTATGGAGTAGCCCATGTTTCCCTCACCGATGAATCCGATTTGGTCATGGCTTTCGTTATGGTCGAACAAAGAAGATCAACCTGAGTCAGAGCAAGATCAGGGCGGAGAGCCCCCCTCAGAGGAACCTCCTCAACAGGAGCCACCGCAAGGGGAGGCTACGCCAGAGCTCGCAGCAACACCAAAACAATTGGAGATTCCTTTGCCTTTGCAACCAGGCCCTGTGTTAGTCGATGTACAAGGTTTAACGCTTGATGAATCTGAGCGCGAACGCTTAAAGCACCCCTTAGTCGGTGGGGTAATTTTATTTTCGCGTAACTATCAGAGCCCTGAACAGTTACGGGCCTTAACCGATGAGATTCGTGCTGCACGTTCAGGGCCTTTATTAATTAGCGTTGATCATGAGGGTGGGCGAGTACAACGCTTTAGAAATCAGGGTTTCACACCCTTGCCATCGATGCAAGCCTTGGGGGAGTATTGGGATACGAACCCCTTATGGGCCATGCGTGCAGCGACGGAAATTGGCTTTGTATTAGCCTCAGAACTACGTGCTTGTGGGGTGGATTTTACCTTCGCGCCTGTCTTGGATTTGGATTATGGTGTGAGTACGGTTATTGGCACGCGTTCATTTCACCGCGACCCTCGTGTTGTGACGATGTTAGCGAGAGCCTTGATTCAAGGACTGGCCCAAGCTGGTATGGCAGCATGCGGCAAACACTTCCCTGGACATGGCTTTGTGGACGCTGATTCGCATATTGCGATTCCTGTCGATGAACGCGAGCTTGAAGAGATCATGGTTGAGGACGCCATGCCTTATGAATGGTTGAGCGATATGATTCTGCCTGCAGTCATGCCGGCACATGTGATTTATCCTAAGGTGGACGAGAAGAATGCCGGCTTCTCAAAAATCTGGATTCAGAAGATTCTACGCCAACGCTTGAAATATAAGGGTATGGTGTTTTCTGATGACCTCACGATGGAAGGGGCGAGCGTGGCTGGTGATATTGTGGCCCGTGCGAATGCCGCGTTAAGTGCAGGTTGTGATATGGTGCTGGTCTGCAACCGTCCTGATTTAGCCGATCAACTATTGAATGGCTTAGATATAGAGCCTAAACCTGAGTCCACTCAGCGATTGCTGCGACTACTGCCCCACTATGTGTTTATGAATTGGGAACAATTACAAGCGGATGCCCGTTATCAAGATGCACGAGAATTTCAACATTCCCTCTTTTCTAAGTGAATTACCGCATCTGCCAGGTGTCTATAAACATATAGCCGAGAATGACGAGGTCTTATATGTAGGTAAGGCGCGTGACCTAAAAAAGCGCGTCAGTTCGTACTTTCAGAAAAATCTAAGTAGTCCACGCATAGCGCATATGGTGCAACGGGTAGTGCGGATTGAGGTGACGACGACGCGCTCTGAGGCTGAGGCCCTGATCTTAGAGAATAATTTAATCAAGACCTTACAACCGAAATACAATATTCTATTTCGGGATGATAAGTCGTATCCGTATTTAATGTTCTCGGCGCATGCGTATCCACGGATTGCCTATTATCGCGGTTCGACCAATAAGAAAGGGCATTTTTATGGACCTTTTCCGAACTCATATGCGGTGCGCGATTCAATTCAAATCTTGCAGAAAGTCTTTCGCTTAAGGACCTGTGAAGACAGTGTCTTTAATAACCGTACGCGCCCCTGCTTATTGCATCAAATCAATCGTTGTTCTGCGCCTTGTGTAGAGAAAATTACACATAAAGCCTACCAAGAAGATATGCAGAATGCTTTGGACTTCTTGGATGGTCGTACTTCGCCTATCTTAAAAAATATTGAGCAAAAGATGCTGCATGCTTCGGATGCTTTGGATTTTGAACAAGCTGCTGTCTACCGCGACCAGATGCATTCTCTTGCGACGGTGATGCATAGCCAGACCATGGAAATGCACAATGCGGTCGATGCGGACATTATCGTCGCTGTTTACCAAGGCGGTAAGTGTTGTATTAATCTAGCCATGGTAAGAGGGGGGCGGCATCTGGGTGATAAAGCCGTCTTTCCAACGCAGATTGATGGTGATAGTGAAAGTGAGATCCTCAGTGCTTATGTGGCTAGTCATTACTTAGAAAATCAATTACCGAGTCAATTGATCTTATCGCATCCCTTGAATGATAAGGACTTACTACCCTTGCTTATGCAAGAGCAGGACCGTAAGACACGCTTAATTTCACGCTTGAATGATACGCAGAAAGCTTGGTTAGATATGGCTCTGCAGAATGCCAGTCTTGCCTTAGCACGTGCCTTATCGGAGTCTGGTGCCAAAGCAGCACGCACCTTAGCCTTAGCGCAGTTGATGGGCTGGCCGACGGATACAGAAAGTCTAGATGCGATATGGATTGAATGCTTTGATATCAGCCATACCGCAGGCGAAGCCACGCAAGCTTCCTGTGTGGTGTATCAACACCATGATATGCAGTCTTCACGTTATCGACGCTTCAATATTGCAGGAATTAAGCCAGGTGATGATTATGCTGCTATGCGTCAAGTCTTGCAACGACGCTATGCGCGTGTCAGTGAAACGGAAGATATGGCAATGCCTGATATGGTGTTGATTGATGGTGGTAAGGGGCAGATTGAGGTGGCCCGCCAAGTTTTTGAAGAGTTTGGCCTGGACACTCGCTTAATTGTTGGCGTCGCTAAAGGGGAAGGGCGTAAAGTCGGTTTAGAAACCTTGGTCTTTACCGATGAACGAGAGCCGCTTGAGCTGGGGATTGGTTCTTCGGCCTTGCTCTTAATTGCTCAGATCCGTGATGAAGCGCATCGTTTTGCTATTACGGGGATGCGGGCCAAGCGTGCTAAACAGCGTAATGTTTCTCGCCTTGAGGAGATTGAAGGCGTGGGGGCAAAACGACGTCAGAAGCTTTTAGCGCGTTTTGGTGGATTTTCTGGGGTCGCATCTGCTAGTATTGATGACTTAAGGTCTGTGGATGGTATTTCACAGCAATTAGCTGAGAGGATATACGAATCTCTGCGTTGATAATAAAGGAACTATGATGAACACTTTTAATATTCCTATTGCACTAACATGGTTCCGTGTGGCGATGATTCCCTTACTGGTAGCCTTGTATTACCTACCAACCGACTGGATGGGGGTATCTGTGCGTGACACGATTGGGGCATTTGCTTTTATCTTCGCGGCGATTACTGACTGGTTAGATGGTTATTTAGCACGCCGCTGGAATCAAACCACGGCATTCGGTGCTTTCCTAGATCCCGTTGCCGATAAACTTATGGTCTGTGCTGCACTCTTGATCTTATTAGATTTGGGTCGAGTCGATTCATTCGTTGTCTTAATCATCATTGGCCGCGAAATTACCATTACGGCTTTGCGTGAGTGGATGGCCACCATTGGCGCACGAGATAGTGTCGCCGTCCATTGGTTAGGTAAATTCAAGACTGCAGCGCAGATGAGTGCGATTCCTTGCTTACTGTTTGCACAGACTTACTATGGCATAGACTTTTACTTGATTGGTCAGGTATTGGTGTATATTGCTGCGGTTCTGACTATCTGGTCAATGTGTTATTACTTGCATAAAGCCTGGCCTTTGCTTAAGGGTAAATAATAGGTTTAAGGCTTAAGTTTAAGGCTGATAGAGGCGCGAAACTAAGCTTCTATTAAGGCGTTTATAAAGTTTACGTCTATAGTAAATGACGAAAAAACACGAGGAGTTTGTGTGTCAAATTCAATCAGTCAGGCCGCTAATGAGCCACAAGCCCAATTACCTCTAAAGCAAATTCTGATCTGTGGTGCCTTCATTGTCACCTTATCAATGGGCGTACGGCATGGCTTTGGTTTATGGCTAAGCCCCATTTCCACAGCGAATGGTTGGGACCGTGAGGTCTTCTCATTCGCTTTAGCATTGCAAAATCTAAGCTGGGGTGTTTTTGGTATCTTTGCGGGTATGTTAGCCGACCGCTTTGGTGCTTATCGCGTGATTATCGGTGGTGCGATTGCCTACTGCTTGGGCTTATTAGGCATGGCATTCAGTGAAACACCGCTGAGCTTTGCTTTAACGACAGGAGTCTTATTAGGTTTAGCGCAAGCTGGCACGACATATTCCATTATCTATGGTGTACTTGGTCGCAATATTGCGATTGAGCAGCGTTCGTGGGCCATGGGTGTCACAGCGGCGGCAGGTTCTTTTGGGCAGTTCTTTATGATGCCTGTTGAGAATCTCTTAATTAATTGGCTCGATTGGCAAAATGCCTTAGTCTTTTTAGCCATGACGACGCTCATTATTATCCTGTTAGCACGCGGCCTACGTGAGAAGCAACTGAGCCAGCAGGCGGTGATGCACGATCAGAGTATTTTCCAAGCCATTAAAGAAGCTTTCACTTATCGTAGCTTCTGCTTATTAATGATTGGTTACTTTACCTGTGGTTTCCAAGTGGTTTTCATTGGCGTGCACTTACCAAGCTATATTAAAGACTTCGGCATGCAAGCCGATGTGGCGAGTACCGCCTTGGCCTTAATTGGTTTATTTAATGTCTTTGGCACGTATATTATCGGTGTACTAGGGCAGAGTTATCCTAAGCGCTATCTCTTAATGGGGATTTATGCCATTCGCGCAGTCGTTATCATCATATTTATTACGATGCCAATTAGCGTGTGGAGTGTCTATATCTTCGCCATTGCGATGGGAACATTATGGCTCTCTACCGTGCCACCGACGAATGCGATTGTGATACAGATCTTTGGGGTGCGCCACTTTTCCATGCTAAGTGGTTTCGTGTTCTTTAGTCATCAGATCGGCGCCTTCTTAGGGGTGTGGCTAGGCGGGGTTATTTATGACCGCTATAACAACTATGATATGATTTGGTATGTCGCTATCGCCTTAAGCATTGTATCGGTCTTGGTACATGTGCCGATGAAAGAGACGGCGATTGTGCGTCAGACAGCGGCAGCTTAATTCTATAGGTGTACAGAACCTCAATAAGGCAGAGTAATTTCATGACTTTCGTAAAGAAATTCTTCTTGGGCGCAGTATTACTGCTGGCATTAGGGACGATATTTATGCTTTATCGTGACCCTAGCTTTATGTTGGAAGTCGCTGACCAGGTGTGGAATTGTTTCTAAGCGTTCAATCGTTGGGCAATGCAAAGCAAGGATATTGCTCTGCATATTTGCCGATTTGAGTGCGTTAAGGCAGGGTGACTTGATGTCCTTGTTGGCGTTGAATTTGCGCTAATTCACGTGCTAAGTCAGCAACCGAGGTGGCGTAAAAATAACTGCGATTATATTTGGTAATTGCAAAGAAATTCTTGGTGGCTGTACGGTACTGATGCTGGCCTCGTACATCATCTTTCAAATCAATAACGCCGATACCTTGACCTTGCTGCCAAGCTGCGCCTTGGGCAGTCGTTGTTGCACCTTGCTTCTGTAAGGTGCTCCATGAGGTACTGGCATCTAAGCCACCATCAACTAAGCGGGCAGGATTAGCAGGCAAGCTGACTGGCGCGAAGATCGGTGTATTGTCTTGCCAGCCATGCTTAACAAGGAAATTGGCAACTGAGTAGATTGCGTCTTTACGGCTATTGCGTAGGTCAATCTTGCCACTCTTATCGGCATCAACGGCATAGTGCAAAATGCTAATAGGCATAAACTGAGGTAGACCTGAGGCACCGGCAAAAGAGCCCAATGCATTCTTACCATCAAAAAGCCCCTTGTGATCTAACTCAATTAAAGCGGCTAATTGGTTACGAAACATCTGGCTCTTTTCAGGGCGGCTACTGTCAGGGTGATGGAAGCCTAAGCTGTATAGGGCATCAAGCACCTTAAAGCTGCCGAGTTGTTCGCCATACACAGTTTCAACACCAATAATACTGGCGATCACTGCTGCAGGCACACCATATTGACGCTCAGCTTGGGCCAGTTCTGTGCGGTTAGCATTCCAAAACTCAGTGCCCTTGCGGATACGGATAGGTTCAACAAAACGTCCGCGATACGTTGGCCAGTGGCGCTTGACTCGAGCGGTGGTTGTTGGGCTCATTAAACTAATAACACGCTCATTAATCTGAGCCTGATTAAGCATATCACGTACATAATTGGCAGGGATATTGTAGCGTTCAGAAACTTGTTGAATAAAAGTCTCAGGCTGTGCGCTCAAAGAGGAATTCTCTACCTGCCAACCAGTTTTGGGGGATGTTGAACTCGCTGCTGAGTTGGTTTGGCTAGTTGCTTTAGGTGTAACCGTGCTCGCACATGCGCTGAGCAATACACTAGCACTTACGAGCAGACAACTGGATAGAACATTAAGCTTCACGAAAAAACTCCTCATTAAGTTTATACGGATAGATTGTACGGTCGCCTTGAGGCCTTATTGAATTTCCAAACTCATTAAGTTTATACGGATAGATTGTACCGTTAAATTGTTGGCTAAACACAAAACATAATTCTTCAAGCGCTACTTAAGCGGCTAAATTACCGTAATAAAACAATTTCTTACATAGGCAATACTACTCAAGGCAAAACTCCTTAAAGTCGTTTATGATAGAGATAAAAGAAGGTGAAAGCTACTCCATTTAAAGAGTGGTCTATTGCTTAAAGTATTAACGAAAATAAAGGAATAGCGTGGAGACATTATTTATTACGCATCCCACATGTCGCATGCATAATATGCGCTCATGGCACCCTGAATCACCGCAACGATTAGATGCGATTAATGATCGTATGTTGGCGAGTGGTGTCGCTTATTATGTTCGTGAGCTTGAGGCCCCTAAGGCTAGTGTCGCGGATCTAGAACGTGTCCATAAACCTGATTACGTCTCTTTTATTCGGGATAATATCCCAGAGAGTGGTTACTTCAATATTGATACTGAAGAGACATGCTTAAACCCACATACGTTTCAGGCAGCGTTACATGCTGCGGGTTCGGGCATCTTGGCGGTTGATGAGATTATGGCGGGCAAGGCTAAGAATGCATTTTGCTCGGTTCGTCCTCCTGGTCATCATGCGGAACCTGACCGTTCAACAGGCTTTTGCTTTTTTAATAATATGTGCGTCGCAGCAAGCTATGCTATTGAGAAATATGGGCTAGAGCGCATTGCCTTAATTGATTTTGATGTTCATCATGGTAATGGCACCGAGAAGATTTTTGAAAATCATCCGAATATTATGATGTTCAGTTTTTTTCAGCATCCGCTATTCCCACATTCAGGCACTGAGAACGTCGCCCAAAATATGGTGAATATCCCTGTACCTGCGTATACACGCATGAAGGTGATTGAGGAATTAGTTAAGGACCAATGGCTACCTAAGATGCGCGACTATAAACCGCAGCTAATTATGATTTCTGCAGGGTTTGATGCACATCGCGAAGACGATATGGGGCAGCTTGACTTAACTGAACGCGATTTTGCTTGGCTGACACAACAGTTAATGGATGTTGCTGATGAGTGTTGCGAAGGACGCATTGTGAGTTTTCTTGAGGGCGGATATGAGTTGTCTGCCTTAGGGCGCAGTGCGGTCGAACATGTGAAGACCTTGGCAGGCATTTAGTTCTGCTTAAGGGTGACTTAAGGAATAATTAGTTTATCTTGTATGCAAACATGTGTATGATAGAATATTCTGTTTGCTTTATTATTTTATAATCCATTGTAGGAGATGACTGGATGAAGGTATTAGTACCTGTAAAGCGCGTTGTTGACTTTAACGTCAAAGTACGTGTGAAATCTGACAATACGGACGTTGATATCGCGACCGTAAAGATGTCAATGAACCCATTTGATGAAATCGCCATCGAAGAAGCGACACGCCTGAAAGAGAAGGGCGTAGCAACTGAAGTTGTTGCCGTCTCTTGCGGTGTTGCACAATGCCAAGAAACGCTACGTACAGCGATGGCAATTGGTGCAGATCGTGGTGTACTCGTGCAAACAGATGCGCAGTTACAGCCTCTAGCTGTGGCTAAATTGCTGAAAGCAGTTGCTGATAAAGAGCAACCTCAGCTGATCATCCTTGGTAAACAAGCAATTGACGATGACGCCAACCAAACAGGTCAGATGTTAGCAGCACTTTTAGGCTGGCCACAAGCGACTTTTGCTAACTCAATCGAAGTTTCAGCAGACAGCGTTAAAGTTGTGCGTGAAGTGGACGGCGGTCTAGAGACCGTGAATATCAAGCTCCCAGCTGTTGTTACAACTGACTTGCGCTTGAATGAACCACGTTATGTGACTCTTCCTAACATCATGAAAGCCAAGAAAAAACAATTAGACACCTTCTCTACAGATGATTTAGGTGTTGATGCAACTCCACGTCTATCTGTTCTGAAAGTGGTTGAGCCCGCTGCACGTAAAGCTGGTATCGTGGTGCCTGACGTGGCAAGCTTGGTTGACAAACTAAAAAATGAAGCAAAGGTGATTTAAGATGACAGTATTAGTAATTGCTGAACACGATAATGCTAGCGTTAAAGCAGCAACCTTGAATACAGTAGCTGCTGCTGCCAAATTCGGTACTGACGTACACGTATTAGTTGCGGGTAAAGATGTCTCTGCAGCGGCAGCGCAAGCCGCACAGATTGCGGGTGTGTCTAAAGTATTAGCTGCTGATGGTGATTCTTTAGCGGATCAATTAGCTGAGAACGTTGCAGAACAAGTTTTAGCGGTAGCTGGTGACTATTCTCACATTTTATTCCCAGCAACAGCCTCAGGTAAGAACGTAGCACCTCGTGTAGCGGCTAAATTAGACGTAGCCCAGATCTCTGAAATTACTGCCGTGATTGATGCCGATACATTTGAGCGCCCGATCTACGCAGGTAATGCCATCGCTACTGTTCAGAGCAGCGATGCGAAGAAAGTCTTAACTGTGCGTGCGACTGCATTTGATGCTGTTGCTAACACAGGTGGTAGCGCTGAAGTGGCGAATATTGATGCAGTCGCTGATAGTGGCTTGAGCAGCTTTGTTAGCCGTGAACTTGTGAAGAGCGATCGCCCTGAGTTGACAGCTGCATCAGTGATTGTATCTGGTGGCCGTGGCTTAGGTAGCGCAGAGAATTTCCACTTATTAGATAAATTAGCTGATAAACTTGGCGCTGCAGTAGGTGCTTCTCGTGCTGCTGTTGACGCAGGTTACGCCGCTAACGATCTTCAAGTTGGTCAAACCGGTAAAGTGGTTGCTCCTCAGCTTTATATCGCTGTTGGTATTTCTGGTGCGATTCAGCACTTGGCTGGTATGAAAGACTCTAAGGTTATTGTGGCTATCAATAAAGATGCTGAAGCCCCAATCTTTGGTGTTGCTGATTATGGCTTAGTGGCTGATTTGTTTACCGCAGTTCCTGAGTTAGAGCAAGCACTATAAGCTGACGACTGGACATGAGCAGTGCATAGCTGCTTATGTCTCTTTCAGTTATCGCTTTGAGTTTAGCTTATGAGGTGCTCTAATGAAACGCATCTAGGTCCTCATTAAAGCAGATGGGCGTGTAAATTATGCAAGGCATTCTCTCGTGCGCCAATGAGACATAGCTAGGTATTCATTAAAGCCCAATTAAAAACCCATTATAGTTTATACCTATAATGGGTTTTATTTTGCTGTAATCGTTTTAGTGCATTTGCTAATTTAGAGCGCTTACTTTTAGTAAAGCAAGCGCTCTTTTACAGGGTTCTTATTTGCTGTTCGCAATGCGTTGGGCACGATTACCGGGTTCAGGGTGAGAAGAGAAGATACCGTGACCGCCACCTAGGCCGGCCAATTTGTTTAAAGCAGATACAGCGGCTTCTTTAGGACGATTATTCGCCTTTAGGACTTTAAGACCGAATGAGTCTGCTGAGTATTCTTGTGATTGTGAGTATTGTGCATCAATGAGTTTATGCGCAAGTTCGCCAATTTGACCGGCAGATAAGGCCGCTACCACACCTTGACCACTAGATGCTGCGGCTTGGCGTGCAGCGAGCGTAAGCAAATTGGTGCGTGCCTGTGATTTTGAGTGACCCTCCATCACGTGACCAATTTCATGACCCATAACAAATAAGACTTCATCGTCGGTCATCATATCCATTAGCCCCGAATATACACGAATATCACCATTTGGTAGGGCAAAAGCATTCACCTCTTTGTTTAAATAAACTTTGTAGTTCAGTGGTGTGCCTTCGTAAGTTTTCAAGTTGCGAGTGATTTTATTGAGACGCTTCGTGTATTTATTATTGGCAGAAGCGACACGGTTTTCGCCATCTAATTGTTTCGCTGATTGAACACCTAGTGCTTTAACTTCAGCGTCGCTAATTGATGCTGCCTGCGCTAAGGTAGTACCTGCTTCAAGCATACCGGCAATATTCATGCCATTACAGGCCGTTAATGTGGCAACGACTAAGCCACTTAAGAGTAATTTAGACTTCATGAGATCCTCGCTGACTTTGAGTAAAAAAACTGTATTTAGAACTATACCGCATTATGATCCGTTTAACTTTACACGAATATGACAAAACTGCCTAGAGGGGGAATATATTTAATTTACGCAGATTGACAAAGAGGCTTTATATTAAGCATAGACTATATGCATGAGGAAGCGATCATGCAACTCAGAGCAAAATCATCTCATCTTGACATCCTCCCCTGCATGAATGCAGGAGATTCCTACGGTGGTTAGCGATGTTC
>JAUNUI010000019.1 GCA_030538255.1 Pelistega sp.
ACCAGCATTACCAGCATTAGCAGTTAAGGCCGTACTCTTGATTGAACCTGTCTTGCTCGTTGAACTACTCTTGTCGATCCCTTCCTGCCCAATCAAGTGCTGATATAAGACTTGATAAGGTAGGGAAGCTTGAATCGCTTGCGCATCTTGCGCCATGAGTTCTGCATAATCACTGCCGAGTGCTTCAACCCATGCTTGGCCTAGTTGCTGCATAACGGTTAGGGTTAAGAGATGTTGATCAGGGTCATGTCCTAGACTATGCAAACCTAAAGGAATCGAGCGTGCGGCTAAGGTGTGTAGATGATGATGCAGGAGGGTGAAGAAACCCTCAAAGTCCGTATCCATCATTGCCGCGTCCGTACCAAGCTCCTTATCAAGGTGCAGCTCTTGCACTTGGTCTTTAATCGCCACCATCGCTTGCTCTTGCACAGGGCCTTTTTCCAATTGCTCATACGCATGCATATGTTCGTGCAAGGTTTTAAGCGCATCATGCAGACCCGAGGGGGAAAATATTGGCGTGTGATGGCTAATCATGGTGGCACGACCGCGGCGCTTAGCTTGCATGGCCTCACCGACATTATCCTGAATATACGGATAGAAGACGGGTAAATTTTGTAAGACTAGGTGCGGATAATCATAGACTGAAAGCCCACGGTCCTTGCCCGGCAGCCACTCTTGCGTGCCGTGCGTGCCGAAGTGAATCAAGGCGTCCACATGTGCTTGGCTCTGCAAGTAGAGATAGCTAGCCATATAATGATGCGAAGGCGCTGAGTGCTTGTCATGGTAATCATGCATGGAACCATTGCCACGCCTTGCGAGCGGCAGAATGTTTAAATTCTTTAATTGTAAACGAGGTATGATAAATACCGCTCGTCCATCAATCTGAAACACGGTCTCATCCTGTTCAACAGGCCCTAACTCATGCACTATACTCGCTTGCAAGGACTGTGGTAATTGTTTAAACCAATACTGATAGTCGGCTACTGGATAGGTGTCCGCTAAACCTTGAGCCAAGAGTGCGGGCAGTAAGTTGGGTTGATGCTGCGCTTTCAGTAATTCTTGCAATGTTGAAATCAGCGCCACTTCGCTTATAGCCTCTACTTGATAGTCCGCGGTCTTTAAGGCCTGCAACAAGAGTTCAAGACTCTTAGGCACATTCAAACCTGAAGCAGAGATACTCTTATTGTTGTCAGGATGATTCCAGAACATCAGCGCTAGCTTCTTCTGCGAATTAGGTGTGGTTTGCAAGGCAGTCAGGGCACGTAAACGCATTAATAAGCGGTCAATCTGGGCTTCTAGAGGGCGAATTTTATCGATGAGTTTTTCACTAATCACGGTCGGCTCAATCAGCCCCCACGTCTCAGGTAAAGCGAGGAAGGTCGAGGCTTGTTGCGGCGTAATGCCTGAAGTTGCCTGCTCCCAAGTGTGCTGCTCAGTGGCCGTAAAGCTGAAGGTTTGCACCACAGGTATGCCTAGCGCCTCAAACAAGCTCGCCATATCTTGCCCTTGCAGATGCGTCATATTTACTAAGGCCTGCAATTCAAGACTCGCTAAGAACTGCGCCGTATCTGCGGGATCATGACGCTCCTTCCAGAAGACAATCGCTTGAATACCCATCAGTTCAGCGGCGTGAATTATATAGTCGATGACTGAAGTTTGCATCGAAGCTAGCATGCCTTTATGAATAATAAAACCAATCCGCGTATTGCCCCAATGCTCTCGCTGCTCAAGATAAGTCAGGTAGGAGGCATAGTCACTGAATGGCTGCGCTGCCTCAGGGTGATAAAAGCCATGCCCCCCAAACACCACAGGGGCGGCAATTTCGGCGGTGCTGGTGTGATTAATTACAGCTTGAAGATAATGAAAAAGTCCAAGCCAATTCATCTTGGTGCCGTTCTCATAATAAGCGCGGATGGTGTGCGCTTGCTCGGACGTGAGGCCCGACTCAGCAAGGCTTGATGGCTCAATAGCCTGCGTGCTGTTGGCTTGTCTCTGTGGGGCTTGATTGGATGAGGCGTGTTGTTGGATTGCTATTTCTGTTAATACTTGCTCTTGCGTTGCCAGTTGGGCTTGAGTGGGTTTCTGTCTTTCTTGATGGGACGAGGTATGAGGCTGTCTTGCTTGAAGGCTTGAATCTTGTTTGGTGCCTGAACGAGTTTGGATATGTAGCCAAGGTGTGCTGTGCTGAGCGAGTAACGGCACCACTTCTTCTTGCAAGAGTTCCCAGTCCGAGGGGCGAGGGCCGTCGAGGATAATAAGATCGGCCTGAGCCAGTTTATGCATCAGGTCTTGCTTCGTTGCTGAAGTCACTCCTTGACGGGCACTACTTTGACTAGCACTGCTTTGACTAGCACTCTTACCCTGGAGAGTGGGCGCTCGCACATAAGCAAAATCAAGACTAAGCCCTGTCTCTTGCGCAAGTGTTTGAAGCTTTACATATTGCTCTGCATGGTTAAATGGGGTGCTAATAATCAGCACCTTCACTTGCGCATACGCATAGCTTTGTAGGCTTAGCAAGAGTAGTAAAGCGTGAAAGAAGGCGCCTAAGGCTTTTTTTAATAAGCTCATCATAAACTAGTACGATAAAGTGAGGCCAAGATTCACGCGGCGTCCAGGCTCGGCATAGGTATTCACGGTATTTTCATCAATGAATTTCTCATTGGTGAGATTGTCCACGCTCGCTGAGACACGTAAGTGCTTATTTAATTGATAAGCAGCTTGTAGTGCATAGACTTGAGAAGCGCGGTGCTTCGCCTTGCCAGTACTCGAAGCTAAGTATTGACTGCCGATATAGTGCATCTGTGCGCCTAGGCTCAATTGCTCATTCGCCTGCCAAGTTAGACCGAGAGTGCCTGTGTGGCGCGGAGTTTTGGTGATAATGTTGTGCTGATGATCGCGTGCATCCAAGTAGGTATAGCTAAGTTTCATCTTTAAACTATCGGTGAGTGCGTAGCTAGCACCTAACTCAGCACCACGGTATTTAGCGCGTTCAATATTCTGGTAAGTCCCTTGCTCAAGCCCACGTTGACCGCAGAAGTCTATGCAGTGATAAGCGATTTTATTCTTCAGCCGATTATGAAAGACCGTGCCCTCTAAATATAAGCGCTCAGTTTCATATAAGAGCGATAACTCATAATTGGTACTGGTTTCTGGGCGTAAGTCAGGATTGCCGTGAATCGTGAAGAAGCCAGCCCGTCCCGCACTTTGGTAATTGGGTGAGAGCTGCTTAAGCGTAGGCGCTTTAAAGCCACGCCCAATACCGCCTTTTAAGGTTAAATTATCACTCAGATGAAATACCGAGTACAGACGAGGGCTATAGTGTGCGCCAAACTTCTCATGATGATCTAGGCGTGTGCCTGCCGTCAGAATCCAATTGGGCATCACGGTAAACTCGTCTTGAATATATACCGCTTTATGTGTCAGTGAGGCTTTGCCAGCGCCACGAAATCCCTGGTCATACAAAGACTCATCGCGCCATTCACCACCCAGACTGATAAGGTGCTGTTCACCGATAGGAATGTGTGCACTCACGTCAGCGACAGTTTCCTGCAACTTTTGCCGTGTAATTTCATCAATATCGCTACGCTGATTTTTACGCTTTAAGTTTGAATGATAGAGTGAGGCTTGAGTCTGCCCCCAAGACCATTGCCCCTTATAGGAGAGAGAACTCTGCTCCCGATTAAACTCATCAACCGTGTTATACAGCTCTTGATACTGAATAGGACGACGATTCGGTTGGCGCTTGACTTTGGTGGTGAGCACATGACGCCTAGACTCATCTTGACCACTGATATGCTGCAAACTGAGTTCATGCTCAGGCGTGATTAACCAGTCTATGCCTAGGTTGACTTGATGCGAGCGCTTACCCTCTAAATATGAAGGGCGCAGAGTCTGTACACCATGCGGCATGCGCACCTCCCCCGAGTACTGCGTCTCCCCACTGAGATTGAGGTAGAGCTTATCTTTAATCAAGGGCCCCGCGAGCGAAGCACTAAACATCGTGCCATCCGCGGCTAAGTCATTCGTCGCATGCGTGAGGTATGTGCTCAACTCGCCCGACCACTCATCACGCTTGCCCTTGGTGATGATATTAATCGTGCCGCCTAAAGCCTCAGAGCCATAGAGCGAAGACATAGGCCCACGAATCACTTCAATCCGCTCAATCTGATCGGTGGGAATCCAGCCAAGATCCAGATTCGAGTGCGCAATAGCATTGATGGAAGGGTTGATACGACGACCATTGACTAAGACCAAGGTGTAATTCGAGTCCATACCTCGGATACTGACCCCTTTGCGATTAATACCGATACCCTTCAGCGTGACACCAGGCACTCCTTGCAGAGCATCAGCCAGATTGCGCACAGGGCGGTCCCGAAGATCCTGCGCCGTAATGACCGAGATGGCCGCGGGTGCATTGCGCAAATCTTGCTCAGAACCCGTCGCAGTGGCAACGATGGCATCCAATTGCTTAACCGGCGGCGTCGCAACAGCTTGCGCTAAAGCATTAAGAGGAAATAGGCAGGCACTGACGAGCACAGCGCCAGTAAGAGGGGATAAAGCAGTGAAGTGAGGCATGAGAAGAATCGAATGAGAAGAAGTGAATGAGAAGAAGTGAGAATCATTATTGAAGTATTTTGTAATGTTATAACATAACATTTACAAGCGCAACTTAAATAATGGAGATATGAAAAATTGTTGATGTGGAAAATGCGAGTGTGCTTTAGTGGTGAGAGAACTAATGGGTGGAGAATAGGGGATAAGGGGGCGAGCACTGGGGATAAGGGGGAGATCTAGGGGCATAAGAGAGTGCGTTTTTGTTTACAGAATGATGGCGATTAGATGCCAGTACAAGCGTCCTTAGGCGCTGCACGCTTACCATTACGAACGCTCTAGCTGATCCTCAATAGCACCACTTAACTCCTGCAAAAAACCAGGCACATCGTCGATTTCCACTTCTGGGTTAAAGATTGCCACAAAGTCCGCATTGAGTTGCTCGTGATGCTCAGCACTAAATTGTTGAATTTCTTGTAGCAGTGCTTGTAACGTTGGGTGGCTATGCTCAGCCATGATTTCACTCAACCATGTGTCATAGGGCATGTCCATGAGAAGATCCATGTCTTGATTAAAATAGGCGCCGATGAGGTGATGCAGATGAGGGTAAGCCATAGACATATTTAAATCGGAAAAGCGGTTAGGATGAAATAAGGTTTGCCATTATAGACTTCGCCTTTTAAAACTACTCTAACACGATTACTACTCACAGCGGTAGTGCTGCCACGCTTAATCACAATACCCACCGGCGCGTTCATGCTTCGTTCAAGCGTCAAGCGTAAGGTCGGCATTGACTTTAGCCATGCTTGGATCTGTGGCTGATTAGCACGGATGACCTCTGTGATGGCTTTTTCGGCAATATCGAGATTATGAAAAGAGCTAGCTGCAGACGGTCTATATTTCGCCTGCTTCTGGGTACTTGCTAAGCGTTGTAACAATTCCTGTTCAGTTTTACCAACATGGATGGCCAGTGTATGACCACCTGCTTTGGAGCCTGCAATCGCTTCATGCTCAATAAGTTTAATGCGACCTGAGCGAATGGCGCTGATGCGTGAAGCACCATATAGGGCAGAGAACGCGATAGGCACCGCTAAGTCAATGCTTAACGCAATGTTTTGTGCGGTTTTCTGATGGGCACCAGCTTGTTGCGCCAGGGCTTGAGCTAGCTGATAGGTCGATGTATTTGTCTGCTGACCGCTGATAATTTGTAGAGTACCTGCGCTGATGGTATCGAGCCCATGGACACCCATCACCACACAACCTACCTTAGATATAGCCGTCGGCTCTGGTGCTAAGCATAAAACCCCAGCACCGAATAATTCTAATACCCCACCAAGAAGTGATACACCACCCCATAGACGGTTAGTCATGATTTCACCTTCACTGACCGAGGCGTTCGTTAAAATAGCCGCGAGTTGGATAGGCGATAGTGCGATTTGAATGCCGTTGTCAGTGGACATAAAGGCCTCTATAAAAGGTGATTGAATAGGAAAAGAGATAAGATTAAGCAAAAGCAAACTTTACGTAATTCTAAAATTTTATTATTAAAGCTTTATGACTTTAGTTGTAAGGTATTGTGAACTTTGTTACTGTGCTAAGGAAGATCTTGCTTGCGTCCATCGTAATGTCCTCAAACTTGCTAATGAAAATCATCCCTGTAAAATAGCATTATGCAGAAGACCAAATTCAGACTAAAATAAGTCTATATATGATTGGATTGGAAAAAGACTATGAAATACTCCACGCGTGTGAAGCCAATTAGTTACCTTAAGAGCCATGCCGCCGAAATTGCATCAGAAATAAATCAGATTCGTGAACCGATGATGATTACTCAGAATGGCGAGGCTAAGATGGTGCTTATGGATGTTAAGAGTTATGAAGAACATGAGGCAACATTTGCCATGTTAAAACTCTTGGCCATGGGGAATGCTGAAATTGAGCAGGGTAAATTTCGTGACGCAGAAGAAGTCTTTGCCGAGTTAGAGCAGGATGATGAATAATGCGACATAAAGTCGTTTTTTTAGCATCCGCTGAGCAAGACCTTAAGCAGTTGAAAGCTTATTTGCGTACTAGCTTTTCGCCATCAAGCTGGTCAATGACCTATGCAGAAATTAAGCAAGCAACGCAGCGCTTAATGACATTCCCTCTATCTGGCTCAATTCCTCAAGAACTTGAAACCTTAAATTTAGTGCAATACAGACAATTCATTGTTGGTATGAATCGGATAATCTATGAAATAAGACAAGAGACAATCTATATTCACGCCATTGTTGATGTGCGCAGAGATGCACCATCATTACTGATGCGTAGATTATTGATGAACACAGGTAGTCGTTGAGATCAATACATAAAAACTAGAGAGAAAGGTGAATCTATGATAAGTCCCATACAACAATCCTTAGATTATATTCTTCAAGGTGGTTTGTAAAATTGAGACTTTTTAAAGAACTTGGATTGTGTTTTTCATTTTAATTGACAAAACGGTTTAACAACTAGTATTATAGTAGAGACAAAACTCGCCGAGCCTCTAGCTTAATTGTGTCGAAAGACCGTCCGTAAGGAGCAATGCTAAAATGTGCGGGTTACTTTTTTCTAGAATAATAATGTCAAAAAATCATCTTTTCTAAACCAGCTAAAAGTATTGATGAACAGATAGCGTTACTCCAGTCTAGGGGGATGGTTATTGATGACATCTCTTTCGCCAAAAAACTTTTATCACAGCATAACTACTATCGAATTTGTGGTTATTGGCTACCGTTTGAGAAAGATCACAATTTACATTTATTCAAAGACGGTACGACCTTTAAAGAGGTATCAGAAGTATATTTCTTTGATAGGGAGCTGCGATTAATAGTATTTTCAATTATTGAACAAATAGAGATCGCCTTTCGAACAAAGTGGGCATACATCGTTGCAATGAGGCACGGGTGTTTCGCATATACAGATTCAAAATTTGCAAAAAATATTCAGCTTTTTGATAAAAATAATGAAAAATTAAAGCGCGAAATAGAGCGTTCTAATGAAGATTTTATTAAGCATTATCTTAATAAATACAAAGAACCTTCAATTCCAATCTGGTCTATAGCTGAAATAATACCGCTAGGTTTGTTATCAAAACTGTACAAAAATTTATCAGAAGAGAAAACTAAAAAAAGTATTGCTAATGCTTTTGGGAGTGTTGATTCAACGCTGATTGAGTCCTGGTTAGAACATTTGACTGTCGTGAGAAATATATGTGCTCACCATAACAGGCTGTGGAATAGAGAGTTCACGGTCACTCCAAAACACTACACAAAACCACAAGGCGCCTTAGCTGAACAGTTTGTTAGCACAAGAAAAATATATAATACCTTAATAATTTTAATGTACTTTAATTCTATTTTAAACAATCATCAGAACTGGTCTAAGCAACTGTTTACCTTGTTGCTTGCACACGAGGATAAGCTGTCATATATGGGCTTTCCGAGTGACTGGAAAGGCCGAAATATTTGGAAAGGGTTACTAAGTTTTTAAGACCTTGCTTATAAAGCTTAATTAGTTTAGTCGATCGTATAGCGCTCCATTGTGTGAAACATAATGGGGCATTTTTTCTTCAATTACCTTTTTAGCGAGTGGGTAACTATATTGGCTGCCTATGACGCCTAGCTTGTAATGAAGAAGTATCGTCACACAAACCGCAAGCTTGCCAAATAAGATTTATTCGCCTCACTTGCGTAGACTACCCTTATTGATAGAACAGCAACGAGGGTCGAGCAAGAATTCATGACAGACGCATTCAATTAAACATATTGAGAGAGCAATAAGCACTAGTCGAGTGAATTTATCCGCTAATAAAGCCTGTAAAAAGCGATTGGGTGCAAAAAGGCCACTGCGCCTGACGATAAAACCTGCTTGAAAAAGCGACCTATATATGTACACAGTATCGACATGTAGTAATGAGTTTGCTGTAATGAAGATAAGCAATGACTTATTAAGTTAAGTAAGTCATGACGTTCATCAGTACGCTTGAGTAAGGAGTCAGTGATGCGAATACCATTCGTAAGAACCAGTGTGATCTGTCTAGGTCTATTACTCAGCATAGCGGGACCCGCACAAGCTAAGAAAGGCGATGCTGGCAAGGTCACCTATGTCGGTGGCGGCCGTTATCTGTGTACAGGCAATAGCGTGGATTGCACTCGTATTAAAGAAAACAACCGCCGCATCACCCGAGAAACCATCGAGCGTGGCAAGTCGCGTCATAAGCGCTAAGGCTTAAGGCATGAGATACGTGCTAAGTGCTAAGACTTGTCATTAAGGTAAGCGATAGAGCCAAAACAGCACAAGCCAAGCCAAGCTACAGTAAACCTATTAACAACAAACATCTGCTTGATAAAGCGACCTATATATGTACACAGTATCGACATGTCGTTGATATATTGATTTAATAGTAAATAAGGCGTTTCAGTAGTTTTAGTCGTGCCAGAGATGGCAGTTTTAGTAGAGATTGAATTTCGCCTTTGCTGTGAAGGCCTTATGATCCCAGAAAGTAAGTAATTCTTAAACTAGATAAAAAATACGTGCAAATAAAGAGGATTTAAATGAAACAAGATATCGATTATGTTTTTAGCATCTTTGAAGCGAGTACCCCAGTTCTACAAATTCATGAGTTAACAGATACTTACTGGAAACGTAATACGGCTAATGGTCGTAAGGGCAATAAAGACTCAAGAATCGGACCGTGGAGAGAGGGTAAGTATAGTGTGCTTAATCAAGCAGCATGGGATGAAAGAGGCGCCTGTTTATATATGGTTCAGGAGGGTAGCAATATTCGCTATATTGGAAAATCAAAAACAAGGCTAAAAGACCGCTGGCGTTTGTCGCCGGCTCTTGACCCTAAGACCATGGAGCGCATGCCTGGAAGGCAGGTATTTCATAATCAATGCTGGCCTTATATTGAACAATCGGCAACTCAGAATCCAAATTTGGAGATTGAGGTGCGCTCAATCAGAGCCCATAAATTGAAGGATGTCCTCATCGCATTAGGAGAGCCCTTATCAGAGCTAACTGATTTTGCGGACGATGAAGGCAATTTTGTTGCCGCGGTTGAACGCTGGATTCTGGGTCGTAGCAGCAACGAGTTAGCAAACTGGAATACAGCTTTGACCAACAAGGAAGACTATTAGTTGAGATAGATCAGCCTAGTGCAAGAACAGCATTTAACTTCACTAGGCTGGGTGACTCTAGTAAAAAGTGAACCTCACAGCGCAATGGCTAAGAAATTGACTAAGCAATAATAAGGAAGAATTGACATGACAAGTAAATACAAATCACAGAATAAACACACTATGCATTCTACTAATACACACCATAAGACAAGCGAACGCTCACAAGGCATCTCCGTGTTCGAGTTTCTAAGCTCACTTAGCTTCCTAGGCGGAGAGCCTGAATCTATTGAGCGCCCATTGGGCAAGGTATTCGATGAGGAGAATAAATCATCTCAACCAGAGACGGGAGAGGTGATCTTGCCAGGTCGCTTGTACTTTAAGCCTGTAGAGCCAGGGGTGAATTTGCAGCAGACCTTAGAAAATATGCTCGACGACCCCTTAATTAAACAGCACTATGCCCGCCAAGCCATCGTCACCGATTATCAACATATCGTCGGCTACGACAGACTACGTGATGAACATGTGAGTTATTCACTGGCCGAGATTGAAGCCATGAGCGAAGCCGAGCGCAATGAACCGATGAAGTTTTTCTGTACGCTGATGGGCTTGGAGCGAGAGATGTTTCCAAGTGCGATGGCGTAGATAAACTAGCACCACCTACATTATCGAATGACGGCGAGCCGAGAGTACTGGGAGTGCGGTTAAGATGACATGGCCCTTACTCGTGAGTTTTAGCGAGGGCCAAAGTCAGGCGCATTAAACTTTTTAACCTCAATTTCTTTGAAATTTTGCGGACTAGGCCAGTTAGGCGTCCTGAGAATATAGTAGTAATAAATAATACTACTTAAGCTAAGAAATCCTAATCGGCCATCCTCTTGCAGCATGAAAGATAAGAAGCCCAAAAAGATGATAGGCAATAGCATGAAGAGAGCCGCAATCATCCAGTGCACACAACGGCGTAGCAAATAGAAGCGAAGACTGAAAGCCGCCAGGAAGAACAACAGGAGCATCATGCCAGTTAGGCTGCCGATATCAGTAAATTCCTCATCGCTTGAAAACATAGGAAGCGAAAAGTGAATAATGACAGCCAGGATAAAGAGAATGGATAAAGAAAGATTCTCAGAGAAGACCCTAAGTAGATTCCCTTTTTGAATTTTCATGTCTTGAGTATACATGAGATAGTTATCAATACATGAAGAACAGACAGTATCGTTTAAGTTGAAATAACCGACCTTATTCTGACAATGGCTACATTGGTCGAACATGTTATACCCGCTGAAAGTGATCGAAATCTTGAATTTAAATTATATCTAAATTATGAGATGGTAGAGCGAATAGAGCAGGCGATAAAATCTGAAAAAGCGATTACCAGCCAAAAGAGCACCGTACCTAGCGAAAAATCAGCTTGAAAAAGAGATTGTGTGCCAAAAAATCACTGCTCCTTGCGTCAGAACCTGCTTGAAAAAGCGAGCTATATATGCACACAGTATCGACATGTCGTTATGAGTTTGCTGTAATAGAGATAAGAAAGAAACGTAGTAGTAAGTGAATAAACCGAATTTCATTTCATCAGTATCAGGAGAGATAGTCATGAGCGAAATATACGATAACAATGACGAACGTTATGAGAATCATGAGCGCCGCGAGCTTCAAGAACGCCGCGAGAACCTTATGCGCATGCGTGAAGAGCATCTGGATAAATTGAAAGAACAATCCATGGTTAAGTTTTTAAGTGACTTGATTGTGCTTGGCTCCAATCATCCGAAAGCACCGAGACCCTTAGACGAGGTTTACCATAAGGAGAACCTGTCACCCAATCCCGAGACGGGCGAAGTGATTAAATCCGGGAAGCTGTTCTTCCGACGCGTCAAACAAGGCGTGGATCTCGATCAAACACTAGCAGACATCCTCGCTGACCCATTAGTAAAAATACACGCCACACGCATCATTGTCGTCACGGATTATCATCATATGGTGGCCTATGACCGATTACGCGATTATCACGTAAGTTATTCATTAGCCATGGATAGAGAGATGACAGAGCATGAAGGCAAAGAGTCAGCAAAGTTTTTCTTGGTCTTGGCAGGGATGGAATGGACGTGATGGGTGGGTGTTAGGGTTGTGCAGTTAACGGTAATTAAAAACGGCACTAAAAACGGCAATTGAAAATTGACCACCTGGGGATTTTAGAGTGCCGTTGATATCGTTAAGATGGCATAGCTGTGCGCTGTCTAGTCGAGCTTATCTCTATATAATAGTGAAACAATCAGTTACGAATACAAAGCTCTTCTTTTGTATCCATCAGATCTTTATTTTTAAGTGTAGATATTATGTCAGTCAATCAAACAGAACTTTATAATGGTTTAGAGAAAATCGCTAAAGAAGACGATCGCGCTAATTATATTTATGACTTCTTGAAGTTGTTTGGTGCGCCTGACTCAACCATTACACGCTTACGCAATACTAGCTCTGACTATAACGTTGCCTCAAATCCAGATGCAGGCGAAGTAGCGCAGAGAGAGCGTGTCTATTTTCTACCCGTGGCGAGTGGTCAAGACATCTTTGCCGCGATGGACACATTGCGCGAAGAATCAAAAATTAAGACACATAAAATCCGCTTTTTATTGGTGACGGACTTTAACGATATAGTCGCCTACGATATGCGCATGGATGACATCTTGGAATGCGCTTTCAGTGAGCAACATAAGGAATTATCGTTCTTCTTACCTCTAGTGGGTTACGAGCGTTCACGCGATTGGACCGAGAATGAGGTTGATGTACGCGCTGCTGAGAAAATGGGACGCTTATTTGATTTAATCCGTACCAATAATGCAATAGAAACCACAGAGCAAGCGCACCACCTTAATGTATTTTTAACGCGTTTACTCTTCTGTTTCTTTGCTGAAGATACGGGGATTTTTGAAAAAGGCCAATTCACCAAAGCCATCACAGACAATACTTTGCGCGATGGTAGTGATATGGCTGCTTGCTTAGATACGCTGTTCGATATTTTAAATGAGCCTGATAACTCCGCTATGCGTAAGCGCGTGCCGAATTATTTGAGTGATTTTCCTTACGTTAATGGCGGATTATTTAAAGACAAGATTACCATCCCGAAATTCACCGCACGAATTCGTCGTAATTTATTAGAGTCAGCACGCTTAAATTGGTCGGAAATTAATCCTGATATTTTCGGCTCGATGTTCCAGGCAGTGATAGATCCTGAACAACGTAGTAATCAAGGGCAACATTACACTTCAGTACCGAATATTATGAAGGTGATACAGCCCTTGTTCTTGCAGCCTCTTTATGATGAATTAAATAAAATTATCAACGTAAAGGATAGCGCTAAGAAGCTTAAAGCTTTGCATCAACTGTCAATTCGCTTAGGTGAGATTAAGGTCTTTGACCCCGCTTGTGGTTCAGGAAATTTCTTGATTATTGCCTATAAAGAATTGCGCTTACTTGAGATGGCGATCTTTAAAGCGATTCAAGCTATTGCAAGGGCAGACAATCTCTTATTGAGTACGATTAGCCTTGACCAGTTCTATGGGATTGAGATGGATGACTCCGCTCAAGAAATTGCCACCTTATCACTCTGGCTTGCTGAGCACCAGATGAATGTGAAGTTTAAAGAAGCTTTCGGTAGTGTGCAACCCACTTTACCACTAAAAGCCAGTGGTAATATTGTGCATGGTAATAGCTTGCGCTTAGATTGGAATAAGGTCTGTCCTAAGACTGAGCAGGATGAAGTCTATGTGGTGGGCAATCCGCCGTTTGGTGGATCGGGCAATAGAACAGAATCGCAAACAGAAGATATGGAAATTGTCTTCAATGGTTTTGCTAAATTCAAATTTCTAGATTATGTCTCTTGTTGGTTTTGGAAAGGTGCACAGTATATTCAGAATAGCCAGGCTAAATTAGCGCTCGTTTCAACAAACTCAATCTGCCAAGGTGAGCAAGTGGCTATGTTGTGGCCTTATGTGTTTGACCTAGGACTAGAAATTAACTTTGCTTATCAGACTTTCCCATGGCGCAATAATGCGCGAGATAATGCAGCGGTGCATGTGGTCATTATTGGCCTTTCTATGCAGACGGCAGGGGATAAAACAATTTATCGCTTATTGGATGATCAATGGCATAGTCAAGAGGTGCAAAATATTAGCCCTTATTTAATTGAGGGCGGTAATTTGGCTGTGGCTAGTCGAAGTGCTCCTTTCGCAAATGTTTCAGTAATGCTCTTTGGAAATAAGCCAGTAGATGGAGGTCACTTATTGATGACAACGGCAGAGAAGGATGCACTTATTACCGCTGAGCCGAATGCAAAACAATGGATAAAAAAACTATTAGGAGCCGATGAGTTTATTAATGGCAAAGAGCGATGGTGTTTATGGTTGGTAGGCGTCACAGAAGAAGAACTTCAGTCTATGCCTAAAGTAATGGAACGAGTAAATGGGGTTAAAAGCATGCGAATGTCAAGTCGTAAAATAGCTACTCAACGACTGGCAGAAGTCCCTCATTTGTTTGGTGAAATTAGGCAGCCAGTTAACGGAGAGTATATTTTAGTTCCTTTAGTTACTTCCGATAAACGACAGTATGTTCCAATAGGTTTTTATAACGCATCGGTTATTTCAACTAACCTAAACTCAATCATTCCCAATGCTTCGTTGTATGAGTTTGGGTTAATAAGCTCAACAATGCATAATGATTGGATGCGCACTGTCGCAGGTCGTTTAGGGATTGGCTACCGCTATTCAGGCACGCTAGTCTATAACACCTTCCCCTGGCCTGAAGCCAGTGATAAGCAGAAACAAGAAATTGCGGACCTCGCTGAGGAAGTGATCTTAGTGCGTGAAGAGTTTCCTGCCATGACCTTAGCGCAGCTTTATAACCCTGAGTCTATGCCAGAGAAGCTGCTTGCTGCACATCAAGAATTGGATAGGGCAGTAGAGCAACTGTATCGTAAGAAACCATTTGCCGATGCTTTCGAGCGGGTAGAGTTTTTATTTGGTCTATATGAACAATTAATTGAAGCTGAAAGAAAGCAACTGGCTAATAGACCAGCGACTCGTCGTGCCCGTAAAACTAGTGCTCACACAGACTTATAAGCATTTTCCACCGTAATCCTTTAATTTCGTCACTTTAGTTAGTAAGGAAACAATCGAATGGCTATCCAACTCTTAGAAGTTCAGTATGCACAAACCGGTAAGAGTACCCAAGGTAATGCGATGGGTATGCGTGAGATGCAGGCTAAGGCCTACGATAAGCGCAACGCGCAATACTTATTGCTTAAAGCACCTCCTGCATCGGGTAAATCTCGTGCCTTGATGTTTCTGGCTTTAGATAAATTACATTATCAAGGTATTCGTAAAGCGATTGTTGCCGTGCCTGAGATGTCCATTGGTAGTTCATTTAGAAATACCAATCTCACCGAGCATGGTTTCTTTGCGGATTGGGAAGTTCTAGCACATAATAATTTATGCACAGATGAGAATGATGCTGGCAAGATTGAAATCTTTAAAGCTTTTATGGCAAATCCGCATGAGCAGACTTTAGTTTGTACGCATGCAACGCTACGCTTTGCCTGTGATCAGCTGGATGCTAAGGACTTTGATAATGTCTTGGTGGCGATTGATGAGTTTCATCATGTCTCTGCAGAACAGGATAATCGTTTGGGTGTATTAATTGATCGCTTAATGAATGATTCCTCAGCACATATTATTGCCATGACGGGATCGTACTTCCGTGGTGATGGTGTGCCTATCCTCTTATCCGAGGATGAGGAGAAGTTTGAGAAAGTCACCTATACCTATTATGAGCAATTGAATGGCTACACGCACCTAAAGTCACTTGGCCTAGGCTATCACTTTTATCAAGGACGTTATCTTGATGCATTAGGCGAGGTGATTGATCCGACGAAGAAGACAATTATCCATATCCCGAATGTGAATGCGGGTGAGGCCGTGGTTGATAAGTATTCGGCGGTTGGTCACATCATCGATACGATTGGTGAGATTGAGAGCACAGATTCTGAGACTGGCATTATTACGGTTCGCACGCATGCAGGTAAGCTCATTAAAGTGGCTGACCTAGTGGATGATAGACCGCATATCCGCCCACGTGTTCAAGCCTATCTACGCAATATTCAATCACGTGACGATATGGATATTATCGTGGCGCTTGGGATGGCGAAAGAAGGCTTTGATTGGCCGTATTGCGAACATGTACTTACGCTGGGGTATCGTGGTTCCATGACTGAGGTAGTACAGATTATTGGTCGCTCAACACGTGACTGTGAAGGTAAATCACATGCTCAATTTACCAATCTTATTGCCCAGCCCGATGCCGCTGATGAGGATGTGAAAGTATCCGTGAATAACCTACTTAAGGCGATTACCCTATCCTTAATGATGGAGCAGGTCTTAGCGCCGAATATTAAATTTAAGCGCCGTTCCGATATTAAAGCTGGTGAGAAAATAGAGCCTGGCACGATTATCGTTGATGATTCAAGCAATAAACCATCCGATAAGGTTATGAAAATCCTCAATGGTGAGCGCGATGAAATTACTGCAGCATTGGCTGAAAGCAAAGAGGCAGAACGCTTAATCACCGATACCATCGATCCTGAAGTGGTGAATAAAATTTTACTTCCGAAGATCATCGCTAAGCGTTACCCAGATCTCACGCAAATTGAGATAGAACAAGTACAGCAAGGCTATTTAACAGGGATTAAAATTGTTCAGGAAGGTGGTCTTGTTGATATTAAGGACATACCTAAGGATGCTGAGATTGAAGGTGAGCGTACTTATGTGTATAAGGATGGTCGCTATGTGGATATCAAGACGCTTTCTGAAGAAGAGCAACAGGCGACTCCGCCAGCTAAACAAATTCGTGAGCGAGATTTGCCTTATGGTACAGGTGGTGAGAATGAAGGTGCTGGTTTAGATCGGAAATTTATCCTATTGGGCAAGAAATTTATTAATGTGTCCAATCTACCCATTGACTTAATTCAAGCGGTTAATCCATTTCAGCAAGCGTATGAGATTCTCTCGAAGAACGTCACCGCAGAAGTGCTGAAAACTATTCATGACGTGGCTTTAGCTAATGAGATTCAAATGACTGAAACCGAAGCCGTTATGTTGTGGCCTAAGATTAATGCCTTTGTTAAAGCGCATAATCGCCCACCATCAATTGCCTCTACCGATACAGAAGAAAAGCGCATGGCTCAAGCGATTGTGTATGTACGTAATCAGAAGGCACAACGATTAGCCGCAGGAGAGGTCTAAACATTATGGAACTTAAGGGCTTAAGAGGGGGGCAAGAGCCACTTACCTTAGATGATATTTTGTCAGGTGATGATGCTTTCGGCTTGCTCGCTGGGGTAGTTGTTCCGCAGGTGGCGATTACGGCAGATGAGCGCCTGATTCAAGGCTTTAATGAGATCAATGCCTTTTATCAACAGCATAATCGTTGGCCACTAGAGACAGGAAGTATGGAGGAGAGGCGCCTCGCAAGACGTCTTAAGAGCATCAAAGAAAATCAGGAACAGCATGAGGCCTTGCGGCCCTTTGATATGTATGGTGCCTTGGCGCAGGAGAGCGCATCGCCTTTTTTCAATCAAGCCCAGGTAGAAGGACTAAGTGAGCCTGAGTCTGGGGAAGCATTTAAATTAGAAGCGGAGTCCACGGGTTTCATAGAATCGGCTGAGCCCACGATAAGTCCAGAGGCAGTAACATCGCTGGATGATATTTTTAATAGCGATCCATTGGGCTTGTTGGACGTGGGAGATATAGGCGTCTTACGCTTGGATAATGTTCCTGAGCTAGGACAAGGACCTTATGCCGAAGAAGAGATGGGGACTCGATTTGAATGTAAGGATTTCTGGAAGTTTGAAGCCTACTTTAAAAAAACGCATGACGCCTTGAGAGCAGGTACTGCTGAAATGCGACGCTTGCAAACCGAACAAAACCTACATGTGGGCGATACCTTCCTATTGCATGGGGTGCTGTGCTATATCACCGATATGTTTAAAACAGAGGAACGTAAGAGTACCCGTAAAAATGCTCGCTTACGCTTAATCTTCGAGAATGGCATGGAGTCGAATATGTTGATGCGCTCCTTAGCACGGGCCGTCTATAAAGACGAAAATGGACGGCAGATACTGTTTCTTGATGAAGAATCGATTGATGATGATTTAGTTAATAAATTTAAAGCGACAAGCCCAGATCTGACAACGGGTCACCTTTATGTTTTAAAACTCTTGAAGCCCAATGAGCAACTGAGAGAGTTTACAGACTTACATAAAATTGGCTTCACCACAAGCGACATCAATGCACGGATTCGCAATTGTGAGAATGATATCGCTTTCTTGGAAAGTAAAGTAATTCCTGTGCTTTCTTTCGAGTGCCAGAATATGAATCCACAAGTATTTGAAAACCTAATCCATACCTTCTTAAATGGGCAGCGCCTGAACCTAACATTGATATCTAAAGATGGGAACGCCTATAAACCACAAGAGTGGTTTGATGTGAGTTTAGATGTTATTGAGCAAGTCGCTAATTTGATAATGAGCGGTGAGATTAGTCTCTATCGGATGAATAATACGACTGGGGAGTTGGTGCGGAAGTAGTTGTTTTGTGTGACGTGGCTATTCGTAGACAAGTTGAAAGGAGTGTGCAGTGGCGTGTAATGGGTATAATCATCATCCTTCTTGTAATTGTGGGTGGGGTGGGGTGTGGTATGGTGGTTCATCGTCTAATGACGGGTGGCTTTTTAATAAACCATGGACAACTAGAACGTTGGGTAGACAACCTAGCACATTCGATCTTCTAGCCGCAAACTATACTAAGCCAAATGTATCATGTCCAGTGTGCGGGGAGACGGTATTTTATTTTCGGTCACGTTATGGCGGTCGTGTATATTTTGATAGTTTAGGGCCACCTTGGCCGAAACATCCTTGCACTTCGAGTGATAGTATTCCCAGAAGAGTTAGTATAATACCGTGGCAGGAAGACGAGTGGAGGGCATTATCTAAGGTTCATATTGAACTAATAAGCGAAAGTAAGCGCACTTATTCGATCAGGGGAGAAAGTAATGGCCGCATAAATGTGTTCTATTGTTGTTCTCCTGTGGTGATTACTGCCGATATTGTAAGAGTTAAGAGAGTTGGTTATGGTGTTTTTTCTGCTTCAATGCTGTACTTTGAACCAGATGAACAGACTTGGTATGTTGCCGATATACCCGTTTTTACTTCTGAAAAAGATGCTATTGAGCATGGTCCAGGTGTGAGCATAGAAAGAGTTGCCTTGCAGCAAGAAGAATGCCCTTTTTATTTGAGCACGAGATATAAACAAAATTCGGAAAAAGAAAAGAAAAATAATGTTGTTTCCTTGGTGAACGAAGCGAAGGATGTGAGTATCGGTTTACATGCAAACTTAGTAGGAATAGATAGTGGATATTTTATTGTAAAATCCATTAAGTTTAAAATATATAATTATGACTTTTCCATAAGCAACTATGAAAATATTGGATTACTCTTTAGTCAGAGAGAACTTTTGCAATGTCCCTATTGTCGTGCAAAATTGAACAGAAAAAAAGTAAGAAGGCATATTAGAATACAGCATGGCTATCTTCTTCCGCTTTGATGTATTAATTTTGAAACAATCTATTGGATTAAAAAGGAGAATATAAAAGTAGAGTAATTTTCTAAGTTTATGGGGGCTACCAAGGGGGAAGTTACACATTATTCATGAAGAGTCATGCAAAACAGTTATTGAATCTAGTGCTTATTGAATATCTTGGAGTATATTACAACCGAATCCGACGTCATTCAGTAAATGTATGGATAAACCCAACTCAGTTTGACGAACATTATTGTGTTGCTTTAGAGGAACAGCCTATCTATTAATTTGGCTAGGAACAGTAAATGAGGATACTAATTTTTTGGACATAACAGTTCCTTAAAAGGTAAAAACTTATCTTATCGTAGAACGGTTTGTGGTACTAGCGTTTAGGCAGTGACTTTTTTATAGCGTGTTTTTTTCATAGAAAACTCCTTTTGGATAGTGTATAGAATTTTCTACTTTTAAGCATTCGGATTTTTAGGGGGGAATACAATTAAATATAAGCGTTATCATTTTGGTATGGCAACAACCAGACCAGTTGCTTATCAACCGATTCTGGACCGAATTATTAAATTGACAGCTAAACCATTTCCAAGCCTACTTGAAAATTGGGTTACACGTGAACAACATAACCGAGGATATAACCAATGAAAGAGATTAATGTAAAAGAGTTTTTTGATGGCTTTGTCATTGGCAAGACTACATTTTTGTTCGTAAGTATGTTTTTAGAGGGTAAAAAGCGAACCCCGATGAATTGCCTACTGAAGCCCCGACCCATTGTTCGCAGGGAGGAAAAGACTTATGGCTTGCAAACGGATTTCAACGATACACCTGAGTTCAAGTCACGAGTCAATAAGATTAATAAGGGGATTGGCGTAATAACTGAAACCTACCCTAATTCCATCGTTCAAAATGAGGATGGAACGTACACTTTTACTTGGAGCAACAAGTTCATCACCTACATTATTGAATAACTCAAGCGAGGCCTCAATATCTAATCCCTACAATTGCCTAATGACATCCATATGTATAAATAGTCGCATGGGTTCATCAGAAAACTGCGTAAATATGCCTAGGTGTTGATAAAACTTCATTGCATCGTCGTCCAGAACATCAATGACTACGCCAATAGCGGGTAAGCCATGTTGATTAATGGAATAGGAAGTTCGCAATGCATGAATTAAGGTTTTAACCCCTAGCTGTTTTTGTTGATGAGCAACAGAAACAGCTAATCTTGCCAATAGCACAATAGGTATGGGGTAGGCGGGTAACAATTTAGATTGCTTGGGCAAGGATTCTCGTCGTACAGAACTGCTTGCTAAGGTGAAATATGCAGCTATCTGAGCTTTGTTCTCATTGGATTGACAGGGTAAGACCCATGTTCTACTCAATCCTAGCGCATTGTTTTTAACTGCAAATCGACTTAAATATTCATTAAGGTTTTGCTTGCCACAATCAAAGTTTTTAAGGTCATGAGTCTTAGCGTCTGCAACTTCAAATGTTGTTCCTAATAACAATTTTAAAAACCCTCTTTATCTAAGAGTTGAGCAGCTTGTTTTAAACGGTTCGGAACTGATTGTTGTGCATTACAGATTTCAATAAATCGGTCAAATTGAGTATTACTTAATTCAATATTCGCTTGCTCTTGTAAAATTTGTGGGGCTTGATCGCGAATTAAGCGAACCAGGAACTCCGTAAGCGAGGAACAACCTGACGCAGCAGCAGCGCGTTCTGCTAATAATTTTGTTTCGACATCCACTCGCATCTCTATGCGCTCACGAGAAATAGTTGACATATCAGATCTCCTCTTGTTTTAAAATTATATCATGTACGGCAGTTTTCCGTACGACTGTTTGATGGCTAAGTGTATCAAGTATTAATGTCAATGGAAAGTTGCCTTAGTTGCTGCTTGCTCCTTCTTATTAAAGCCGAAGGAAAATGGCAAAAGCTCAAAGAGTACAAGGATGACTTTCTTTAATGTTTGTCAATCAGTGGTTCATTAAGTGGTAATATAGGTGGTGATATAGGTGGTGTAATCTGGGTTATTGGTGGTATAATGAGTGGTGTAATTAATTCTACTTAAGCATGCTATTTGTAGTGCACGCATCTCTTAGTGAATGGCACCATTGGCCATGTATTGCCTAGGCTAAATCTAGCTACTGTGGCTTTTACTAAATTTCTTTTTGACAGATATACCGCTACTATTGAATAACGCTGTATTTTTAGTGAACTCACAGGAACTTAGTTTATGAGTACGTCCCACCCCTTGCTTCTTGAAATTCATAAGGGCGAAAGTAAAACTCTCGAATTCAAACAGCAACTACCAAAAGGGCAGCAGCTTGCTAAGACGCTCATTGCCTTTGCGAATAGTAGCGGCGGTAAGTTGATTATTGGTGTTTCTGATGATCGGCAGTTGCTGGGGATACGAGACGATATTTTTGAATTGCAAGATAGAATCACCTCAATGATTTATGAGTTGTGCACGCCACAATTGGCGGCGCAAATTTATATTGAGAATATTGAGGGTGTAGAGTTATTGGTGGTAGAGGTGGCGAGGGGTAGCTTGTTTCTATACTACCTTAAATCAGCCGGGCGAGATCAAGGAACGTATATTCGCCTCGGCGCCAGTAATCGTGTTGCATCAGCTGACTATATACAGCAATTGGAACTGCAACGCCTGAATGTCAGTTTCGATGCTTTGGCCAATTATCAATACCCCATAGAAAAACTTGATTTATCGGTATTGGAAACTGCTTTTAAAGCGGCTAATAAAGAGCTCGGCATTGAGAAGTTGTTGAGCTTGAAACTCCTTATTGAGGAACAGGGGACGCTTTATGCGAGTCATGGGCTCTTAATTTTACTTGGTGAGTATGAACATGTGCTGACCCAGTGTGCCCGCTTTAAGGGTACGAATATGAGCGTATTTTTAGATCGTAAGGAATATACGGGTGATTTGTTTTCTCAACTTGAACAAACAGAAATGTTTATCAAAAATCACTTGTCTTTGCGGGCCGAGATTCATGGTTTAAAGCGCTATGACTATTTAGAAATTCCAGAGAATGCCATCCGTGAGGCCTTGGTCAATGCCTATGTGCATCGTGACTACAGCAACTTTGGTCGTACGATTAAAGTGGCCGTGTATGATGATGTAGTCAATATCGTTTCTCCAGGTGGTTTGCCCAATGGCTTAACTGAGGATGATTTACTTCATGGACGCTCAGAAATTCGTAATCGTGTACTCGCCCGTGTGTTCAGAGAGTTGGGTTATATTGAGCATTGGGGAAGTGGTCTACAGCGAATTAAGCTAATGTGTGAGGCTGAAGGCTTGGCAGAGCCTGAATTTGCTGAAACAGGCGATTCCTTCGACGTGAAACTGTATCGTCCTGATAGTGAGTCTCAGCGTCGTGTAGCAGGTAGTTCATTGGATGGTGATGTAGGTGGTAATGTGGGCGGTAAGAAAGGTGGTGATAAAGGTGGTTCAGTCGAGGATTCAGGTGCTGCGGTCGTAGGTGCAATTGAACAGTATGCCTTAACTGAACGTCAAGGACAAATTTTACGATTATTACAAAATCAACCCAGAATATCATATCGCCTGATGGCAGAGCAGCTCGGCATTAATACGTCGGCAATCCAAAAGCATCTTGAGAATTTAAAAGCCGCTGGCTGTCTTGAGCGTGTTGGTGGAACTCGTGGGTATTGGGCGGTTAAGCCAGGTTTTAAGCGCTAATCATTTCACCTAAAAATACGATCACATAGTAAACTGATTGTAAATTCATGTAAAACTCATGAACAAGGATCATGAGTTTTAGTTTTGCAAAGGTCTCAAGTTAGGTCTTTTCATGAACAAGCGTTCGTTGAGCAAGCTAATCACTCTAATCACACAACCCTCCGAACATTGTGGGCCGCTGCCCAATAAACACCTATCCACCAAACATGAATTTCATTCATGTTAATCTGAAAATCTATCATTTTACTCATATTGATAGGCATGGTCTAATACGACATTCGTAATTTGGCTTTTTATAAAATCTAGGTGTCATATTCCATGAGTACAGCTTTTCAATGTTCTATCAAGCGCATTCGCTTTGATGAGAACTATCAACCTGCAGACAGCACGCGTTTAACTACTAATTTTGCAAATTTAGCTCGTGGCGAAAGCCGCGCGGACAATCTTCGTCGTGCTTTGGCGATGATTAATAATCGCTTTAATAACTTAGCCAATGTGGATAATCCTAAGGGCGATCGTTATTCGCTTGAGATTGATATTATTTCCGCTGAAATTGATATTGAAGGCAATGGTAAAGCTTTCCCCTTTATCGAGATGCTAAAAAGCACGATTATTGATCATCAAACCAACGAGCGTATCGAGGGCATGATTGGGAATAGTTTCTCTTCTTACGTGCGTGACTATGACTTTAGTGTGGTCTTACCTGCACTGGGTTGCAAGACGAATGAGAAGCCTGAGGAGTTTGGTGATTTACACGGGAAGCTTTATCAGTATCTTGTCAATTCTGACGTCTTTAAGGCGGAATTTACTAAGCAACCGGTGATCTGTTTGAGTGTCTCAACCTCCAAGACCTATTACCGCACGGCCAATGTGCATCCTATCTTAGGGGTGGAGTATAAGAACGATGAGTACTCGCGTACCGATGATTACTTCGCCAAGATGGGTCTCACTGTGCGCTATTTTCAACCGGCCAATGGGACGGCTCCGCTGGCCTTCTACTTCTCGGGTGATTTATTACGTGACTACACGGATTTTGAATTAATCAGTGCGATTAGTACGATGGAAAGTTTCCAGAAGATTTATCGCCCTGAAATCTATAATACGAACTCACCTGCAGGCGTGGTCTATCAGCCAAGCTTGAGCTATCAGGATTATTCCTTGACGCAAATTGTGTATGACCGTGTGGAGCGTGGGCAGTTGGCGGTAAAGCAAGGGAAATGGACTGAAGAGCACTTCATTAAGCCGTATCAGGCGGTTCTGGAACAATGGGCGGCGAATTATCCCAGTGTGAGTCACGCTGCGTAATTGAATACAACAAGATTAAACTATTTAAAGAGAAACGATTGATATGACAATTTTACTTCCAACATCCACGGCGGGTAGTCTGCCTAAACCTTCTTGGCTGGCTGAACCTGAGAAACTCTGGTCACCGTGGAAGCTTGAAGGCGAGGCCTTACTTGATGCCAAGCGTGATGCCCTAAGTTTATCCTTGCATGAGCAACAGCTTGCGGGGATTGATATTGTGAGTGATGGCGAGCAGACGCGTCAGCACTTTGTGACGACGTTTATCGAGCATCTGGAAGGGGTGGATTTCGAGAAGCGCGAGACCATGCGTATTCGTAATCGTTATGATGCAAGTGTGCCATCGGTGGTTGGTGATGTTGCGCGTAAACAAGCGGTGTTTGTTGAGGATGCGAAGTTCTTACGCAGCCAAACCAAGCAGCCGATTAAGTGGGCATTACCGGGTCCCATGACCATGATTGATACACTTTACGATGGTCACTATAAGAGTCGTGAGAAATTGGCTTGGGAATTCGCCAAAATCTTGAACCAAGAAGCGCTTGAGTTGGAAGCGGCGGGTGTGGATATTATTCAATTTGATGAGCCGGCATTTAACGTATTTTTTGATGAGGTCAATGACTGGGGTGTGGCGACTTTAGAGCGTGCGCTTGAAGGCTTGAAATGCGAAACCGCGGTTCATATTTGCTACGGTTACGGGATTAAGGCTAATACCGATTGGAAGAAAACTTTAGGCAGTGAATGGCGTCAATACGAGGTGGCTTTTCCAAAACTTCAGCAATCTAAAGTCGACATCATCTCGTTAGAGTGTCATAACTCACATGTGCCCATGGAATTGATCGAATTGATTCGTGGGAAAAAGGTCATGGTGGGTGCGATTGACGTTGCCACTAACATTATCGAGACGCCTGAAGAGGTTGCTGATACCTTACGTAAAGCGTTGCAGTTCGTCGATGCAGATAATCTCTACCCATGTACCAACTGTGGTATGGCCCCTTTGGCTCGTGATGTCGCACGTGCTAAGCTGCATGCCTTAAGCGCAGGTGCGGCGATTATTCGGCAAGAATTGGTTTAAGCTTTGATATGATTCTGTAGTTCGTGGTTTTAGACGCTAACTTTTTAGCGGCTAATGTTTGCGCGTTTATTTTTTCGCTTATTTATGGTCGCCTATTTTAAGCCTCATATTAAGCTCAATTATTTTTGCTTGAGCATGACTATATTTAAGCCACATTATTTTTAGTCGAGCACTTTTAGTCAGTTTTTTAGTAGAACATTATTAGTAGGGAAGGGTAATGCCTGAAGCAGTTGAGTATCGCAATGCTATGTCTTTGCTCACGAGTGCCGTGAATATTGTCACGACAGCGGGTGAGGCCGGTCGCTATGGTTTTACGGCTTCGGCGGTCTGTAGCGTGACGGATTCGCCACCCACCTTATTGGTGTGCATGAATCAGTCAGTGAGTTCATACGCGCACTTTATGGAGAATAGGATCTTAGCGGTGAATGTTCTTGCGGCGCATCAGCAAGAAATTGCTCAGGCTTTTTCCTCTAAATTATCGCCAGAACAACGCTTTGCTCATGGCAAGTGGTCTATGCTGGAGACCGGCGCTCCGGTTTTAAGGGATGCCTTGGCTAATTTTGATTGTGAGATTCAAGAGGTTCAAGATGTTGGCACGCACACCATCTTGCTCTGCCGTGTCGTGGCTGTCAGGTACGCAGAGCAAGAGCAAAGTCTGGTGTATTTTAATCGTGCCTATCAGCAAGTGGGTGAGTTGGCGTTTGCGTAAGGACGCTAAACGCACTTAATATCCCAAGGTCGCCCCATCAGGATTTCTAGGGTCCGAATAGCCATACATCGTGTCATCAATCACTTGAATAGTCTGGGTGCGGCCCATGCTTGGCTTAATGCTGACTTTATAGCCTGCATTCTCCAACATCTGAATCGTGTCTGGGCTAAAACCGAGTTCTAAGCGCAGTTCATCGGGTAGCCATTGGTGATGAAAGCGCGGGGTGTTGGTGGCGGCGGCGGCGTTCATACCGAAATCAATGGTATTAATAATCTGCTGTAGCACGGTGGTGATAATCCGTGCGCCACCTGGGCTACCGGTGACGAGCCAAGGTTTGCCGTCTTTCAATACCATGGTAGGTGACATGGAGGAGAGGGGGCGCTTATTTGGTTCAATCGCATTGGCTGAACCACCAATAAGCCCGAAGGCATTCGGTGTGCCGGGTTTTGATGAAAAGTCATCCATCTCATTATTTAATAAGATGCCGGTATTGCCTGCCACGATACCGCTGCCAAAGTTTAAGTTTAAGGTATAGGTGACAGCCACGGCATTACCCTCTTTATCAACTACGGAGTAATGGGTGGTTTGGTCACTTTCGTAGGGTGTAAGTTTGGCAGGTTTTATGGTTTGGGCGGGTGTGATGTCGCCCTTGAGGACTTCGTCCGCGATGGCTTTGGCGTACTTTTTACTCATCAGCTCTTTCATCGGTACCTTCACAAAGTCACTATCGCCAAGGTATTCGGAGCGATCGGCATAGGCGCGCTTCATGGTCTCGGCCATCAAGCTAATGGTTTTAGCGCTATTCACGCCTGACTCTTTGATGGGGAGGTGCTCAAGGGTATTGAGCATCTGGATAATATGAATGCCGCCTGAGCTGGGTGGCGGCATAGACACAATTTCATAACCCTTGTAAGTACCGCGCACGACTTCGCGCTCAACGGCTTGGTAATTAGCCAGGTCTTCCTTCGTAATTAAACCATCGTGGGCCGTTTGGTCACGGACGATTTCATCAGCAATCGCGCCTTTGTAAAAGGCATCAGGGCCTTGTTCAGCGATCAGCTTCAAACTGGCGGCTAAGTCCTTTTGCACAAGCTTATCTCCTGTCTGCAAGGGGGCGCCATCTTTAAAGAAAATCGCTTTGGTGCTAGGCCATTGGCCGAGATTATCTTTTTCAACTTGAAGGAGTTTGCCAAGGGTCGGGCTGACCTCATAGCCTTGCTCGGCTAAATCAATCGCGGGTTGTAGAACCTGCGCCAAAGGCAGGCTACCCCATTGGCTTTGCGCATGTGCTAGGCCAGCGACGGTGCCTGGTACACCAACCGCTTGATGGGTGTACCAGGATTTGCGCGGAATAATATTACCGATCTCGTCTTGGTACATGGTGGCTTTCGCAGCGGCAGGGGCTTTTTCACGAAAATCTAAGGCGATGGTCTTATTCTCAGCGGCATTATGCACAATCATAAAACCACCACCACCAATATTGCCAGCGTTCGGCAGGCTAACGGCCAGAGAGAAGCCAATCGCGACCGCCGCATCGACGGCATTGCCGCCTTTCTTGAGAATTTCTAGGCCGATTTGACTGGCGAGATGTTGCTCGGTGGCGACCATGCCGTTCTTCGCTTCCACAGGGCGAAAGACATTCATCTCGTAGTCATAGTTATGCGTCGCCGCTTGTGCACTTGGCGCAGTGATGGGGATAGGGGATTGGCGTGCCCAGGTGGTGGGGCTTGTTGTGAGGCTTAGGCTGAGGGTTAAGGATAACCCTAGGACAAGACGAGAGCTTAGGAATAGCGAATTGTTTTTTGTAATATAACTCATTGATTTCATGACAACTCCTCAACGAATGACAGGATGGTCTGACTTATGATGAACGACGCCCAGCATAAAACCAGCAAGTTTCTTTTTAGCATAGCCATAGCACTTATGCTAGCCTTAATTGCCACAGGTGCTTTCGCCAAGCCCTCTGCGCAGCTCTTCGCCAAGGCCGAACAAGGTGATGCACAGGCGCAATACGAGCTGGGTGAGATGTACTATTTTGGTGAAAAAGCGACTGAAGTTAATGGTACACAGGCTGCCCACTGGTATCTGAAAGCAGCTGAGCAAGGGCATGCTCAGGCGCAATATAGTCTTGCTGTCTTGTATAACGACGGTGAGTTAGTTCACGCCGATATGAAAAAAGCGCTTTACTGGTATGGGCAAGCTGCGCAACAGGGGCACTCTGGTGCGATGACGAATATAGGCTCGATTTTTAAAATAGGTCAGCTGGCGGGTGTGGTTGAAGATGTGCATCGAGCAGCGTACTGGTATGAAAAAGCTCACGCCTTAAATAATCCCTATGCGACGTATTACTTGGCTGCTTTAAAGTGGTCAGATAGACTTGGTGCATCTGATAAAGAAACGGCGTGGACGCTCTACGAACACGCAGCGGCCCAGGGACTTGAAGAAGCGCATTACGCCTTGTTTATTATCACCTATGAGTTATTTTACGCAGATGGGAAGAAAACAGCTGAAGATTTATTCTATTGGGCACAAGTGAATCGCCATAAAAATGAAGACTTCATTAATCTTTTCTCTGAGCAACTGGACACACTGCCACTCAATGCTGAGCAAAGACAAGAAATTACCGCTAAGGCCAATGCGTATTACGCGCAGGCCGATCAGCGCTGGCAAGCCTTGTTGAAAGAGACCGTGCCGAACAAGTAATATATGAATGTATAAATTGATATTGAATAATGTGGAGTATATATGAAAATTTTTTATTCAGCGCTATCACCCTTTGCCAGAAAATGCATGTTAGTTGCCGAGGAATTAAACTTGAGCGATAAGATTGAAAAGCTAGCATCAGCGGCAAATCCTGTTAATCGCGACCAAAACATTCTTAAGCACAATCCATTGGCGCAAGTGCCAACCTTTTTTACCGATGACGGCGAGGTTTTATTTGATAGTAAAGTCATCTGTGAGTATTTGAATGAGCAGGGTGGTGGTAATTTATTTGGTAGTGGTCCTCAGCGTTGGAAAATTCTGACCGAACATGCCGCAGCTGATGGTGTTATGGCAGCGGCAATCTTAGTCCGATATGAGAAGCTTATGCGTCCAGCAGAGCTCCAGTGGTCTGAGTGGACAGCAGGGCAGATGGATAAAATCAACACGGGCCTACAGTATTTTGAAGATAGAGTGGATACTTTAGCAGAGCGAGTAGATATTGCCACGCTGACCTTGGGTGCGGCTCTAGGCTATATTGATGTAAGGATTGCTGATTATGATTGGCGTTCGAATTTTCCAGGTTTAAGGGACTGGTTTGCTTTGTTCAGTGAAAGGGATTCCATGAAGAAGACCGTGCCTAAATTGTAGGTATGGAGTGGTATTAAAACAAATGTGAATCTAATTCACTGCGGTGGAGCAACTTAATAAAGAGCCATATCCGCCCCGTAGTTTTAGCTGTGGGGCGGTCAAGTCGAGTGAGTGTAAAGAACGAGCTACTCGCCCACTGTTATTCACCAGACAGATACAAACCTAGTTTCTATCCGTAAATTCTGATGGTGGTGGGAATGGATGAGTAAGAGAGTAGGCGGAGTGCCTAGTGTGGATGAGGTTTACTATGGATGAGGGAAACGGCGGCGAAAAGTTTTTCTTTGCTTTGTGGCCGATAAATGGATTAAAATGTCGTAGTGCATAAATTGATTTTTTGATAATGTTGATTTATCACAAGCGATGAGAGTAAATGTGATTTTGTCACAAACATGACATAAACTAGCTGTTTTTTGGGACCTTTTTTTTCAATGAGCGAAAAACCCGCCAAACCCCCTTGCAAGCTATTGATTTTAAAGACGAAAAAACAGACTGGTCTCTGAGACCTAGCCCTGATTGAGAAGGGATTAAGACAGCGCGAAAGACTTCGCTTTTATTTAAGTCAAGCTCTGAGACCTAGCCCTGATTGAGAAGGGATTAAGACGCGGTTCATGATTTTAGAGCCGTCTTTATTGTCCTCTGAGACCTAGCCCTGATTGAGAAGGGATTAAGACCCATCCTCCAAGTCCCAAGTCTCATAAGCCTTCCTCTGAGACCTAGCCCTGATTGAGAAGGGATTAAGACAGATCACGACCTGTTTGTGGGCAGGCCATGATCACTCTGAGACCTAGCCCTGATTGAGAAGGGATTAAGACTTCTGTTTTACTCTTAAGTGGTTGTGCTAGTTTCTCTGAGACCTAGCCCTGATTGAGAAGGGATTAAGACAAGGGTCTTATGTGCTAGGTCGGCTATGGCTTGCTCTGAGACCTAGCCCTGATTGAGAAGGGATTAAGACTTATATATGAATTCATATCTATAAAGCTTGATGTGCTCTGAGACCTAGCCCTGATTGAGAAGGGATTAAGACACCAATACTTCAGATGTGATCTCTGCTGAGTAAGCTCTGAGACCTAGCCCTGATTGAGAAGGGATTAAGACCTGATTGTTGGACACGACTATCAAATAGCTTGGGCTCTGAGACCTAGCCCTGATTGAGAAGGGATTAAGACCTCCTCTGGCGGTAAGGCTGATAGCTCTTTGATGCTCTGAGACCTAGCCCTGATTGAGAAGGGATTAAGACTCAAAAGAGCGAATCAAACCTAGAACCTGCTGTTCTCTGAGACCTAGCCCTGATTGAGAAGGGATTAAGACATTAAGTCTTAAATCGTTGCAGTCACCGTATGACTCTGAGACCTAGCCCTGATTGAGAAGGGATTAAGACTTAGAGTGCTCCCAAGACTGGAGGTTGATCATATCTCTGAGACCTAGCCCTGATTGAGAAGGGATTAAGACTAATGTCAGTAGGAATAATGGTAATAGCCCCATCTCTGAGACCTAGCCCTGATTGAGAAGGGATTAAGACCTTTCCGTTTATCGGCAAGCTCTTTTTCCATCTCTCTGAGACCTAGCCCTGATTGAGAAGGGATTAAGACTTGGCCAAGTAAGATCTGTCGTGTACCTCCAATCTCTGAGACCTAGCCCTGATTGAGAAGGGATTAAGACATACATTGTTTCGTTTGATTTGCATCGACTAATCCTCTGAGACCTAGCCCTGATTGAGAAGGGATTAAGACCCATTAACCACAATGTAAGCAAAGTTCATTGCCTCTGAGACCTAGCCCTGATTGAGAAGGGATTAAGACCATTATTAATCCATTTTTAATTTATTTACTTTCTCTGAGACCTAGCCCTGATTGAGAAGGGATTAAGACACCCATTTTTTTAATTGGTTTTTAATGTTTGATTCTCTGAGACCTAGCCCTGATTGAGAAGGGATTAAGACCAAATTGCCCTTGTCAAGTGTCGCTGTTTTATGTGCTCTGAGACCTAGCCCTGATTGAGAAGGGATTAAGACTAGGGCAAGGTTTGGGACTGCAAGGTTACAGTACTCTCTGAGACCTAGCCCTGATTGAGAAGGGATTAAGACATCAAATCTTTGATCGTCTGGGCAGAGATGAGAACTCTGAGACCTAGCCCTGATTGAGAAGGGATTAAGACTTCGATCTCCTGAGTTAGTTTACAAAAGCCAAGGGCTCTGAGACCTAGCCCTGATTGAGAAGGGATTAAGACGTCCACACTACTAACTCTTGTTTGAACTTGTTCCTCTGAGACCTAGCCCTGATTGAGAAGGGATTAAGACAGTGCCTCACGAAGACGCTCTACAGCCTGTGGATCTCTGAGACCTAGCCCTGTCAACGGCAATGTAAAAACGCCACATCGTAAATTGATGTGGCGTTTTTTGTTGCCCTTTTTGTATAACGCTTAGGCTGTTACTAATTTAGCTTCTGATGTTTTAGCTTGTGGCTTAATAATGAGTAAGGCGGCTGTAGCGATCGCTAGAGGGAGCGCTAAGGACATAAAGAAACCACTCACGCCAGCTTGCTCTAACACCCAACCACCGCTTGCAGAGCCAATAATGGCACCAATACGACCCACTGCGATGGCCCAGCCAGTTGCGGTGGCGCGTAGGGTTGTTGGATATGCTTGCGCAACCATGTAGTTTAAGACGATTTGTTGTCCACCAATACCCATACCTGCAGCACCTGCTAGGATGAATACCCATGTCCAGTTTGTGCCGCTATTGGCTAAACCGAAGCTTAATAAAATACCGAATGTAAACATCACAAGCAGTAGTAGGCGGGTGTTAACTTTAGGTAGAAGCATAGACAACGGAATGGCGCAGAGTACAAAGACCGCATTAATGGTAACTGTACCTAGTGGCGCCTGATCGGCAGGTAGACCAGCTGCTTTCAGTACGGTAGGTAACCATGAAAGCAACATAAACCAAGCGATCCAGTTAAACATATAAATTGCCCATACTGCCGTTGTGTTGCGTGCTAAACCGTTAGCAAATAGTGAAGACAAGCGAGTTTTCATTGCTTGACCAGGCACGGTAAATTCGGCATTGTCTTCAATGGGTGTCTTCACAATTTTACGAAGGATAGGATAAATTTTTGCTGTGTTATTTTTAATTTTGTTGCTTGCCAAATGCTGAAGTGACTCTGGTAAAGCGAAGATTAAGATCACTAAGAGTGCTAATGGAACAATACCACCAACAATATAGATGCCTTGCCAACCAATGACAGGAAGCATTTTAGCGGCTAATAAACCACCCAAAATAGCGCCTGCAGGTAAGCCAAGTAGTACAGTGGTCATAATTGTTCCACGCATACGTGAGGGGCCATATTCTGCAGCAAGTGACAAGATGATTGGTGTTGCGCCACCCATACCGAGTCCAGCAATAAAGCGCAAGACAATCATTTGCTCGGTTGATGTTGCAAAAGCGGTCGCTAAAGTGGCGCCACCAAATAAAGCAACAGCACCGATCACGGCAGGGCGGCGACCAGTTTTATCACCTAATAAGCCCAGAATCATGGCACCAACCACCATCCCAGCGGTGCCCGCAGCCATGACGGGGCCTAGAGCACCTGGTCCTAAATTAAATGCTTGGATCAGAGCAGGGCCCGTAAATGCTACTGCTTGCGTATCAAAACCATCGAAGATGGCAATTAAAAAACAAAGAATGAATACGCGCCACTGAAAAGGGGTTAAAGGCGCATTGTCAATCAATTCGGGTATGGAATACTTGTTAGACATGTCTACTCCTGTAGAACCTAAATGGTTCAAATATTATTAAATCGTTTTGTATTACTTCAAGCAAAACGCTTTCAGCGATAAGGAGCGATTGTATTTGTCAGCGAGGAGTTATGTCTAATATCTTTTGAGTTCGATTTCTATACCTAATAAGTATCTTGGTTTGGGACGAAGTTGGTTTCATCTCCACCCATAAGGTTTGCATTGCAGTACTGACTGCTTTTGATTAAGTGAATGATGCCCTTTTGGGTGGTGTTTGAGTATTTATGATTGATTCGACTTCAGTAATCCATTTAATATAATTTGATAGAACTGCTGAAAAGCATCACTAACGGTCCTGTTTGATGTATTTTCAAAAATTTTTCAAGCTGACAACACTGGCCAATCAGCTTGAGACTGTCAAATTTAAAACTAACTCTTCGAAGCAGTTGTATCCACTTCACTATCCATCTTAGGCGTAATACGAATAGGCTCAGTTGCTTGTTGCACCTGCTGTTCTGCCTCTTGAGCTGGCTGTTGAGTTATTTCTTGTTTCTCGGCTTTACCTTCGGTGTTGCCCTCTACGCCCACTTGTAAGGTATTGTCTTTGAAGTGATGACGATCAAAGGTGAGGCTTTTGCCAAACACCAACTGCACCCATTCTGGGTAGTTGAAGGCTACGCCTGAGGCGGTGTCGAGTACGCCACCAATCACACCACCGAAAATAATATTGCCGAAAACTGCCGCTCCAGTTCGTGAGACAAGTTTGCCTTCTGCGCTTGGATGGTTAGGTGACTGACAGGTGATGATGAGGTCTCCAGCTGATTTACGTACTAAAACAGTTTTCGGTGTTTCAGTATGAAATTCACCACGGTCATTTTTCAGCAGGCATTTGGCGTCTTCGACTTTATCGCCTGATGCTGTAATGGTTTCAACTTTAACGGGTTGATTTTTATCTTGTGTAATTGAGGCGCAAGCGGTGAGTGTGGCACAAAGGGTAAGCGGTACAATAAGTTTAATCATATGAGTTTATAAGTCCAAATAATGAATATAAGAGATAGCATCATTCGTATTGATGAATGGTGCGCTATAGACTCATGTTGAGATGAGTCATGTTGGTAAGCTTATAAGATGAATCGGGTAAAGGCTGTTATGGCAAGCTTGCCGCCAATTAGGAATGAATTAGTGGTGATGGACTGATTTCATCCTTATGCGGCAAACTGCTCACGCTGTTAACGGCAGTTGAGAATTGACCCTTTGGGGATGAGGGCTGAAATACTGAGGACTTTTCCTTTAGTCCCACTCCATTGAATTAATTCTTTGTAATTAATGCTTGCATTTGAGAATAAGAACTATTATCATCTAGACGACATTGATTTATTGATATGAATCAAGTTTTTTATATTATTTTCTTGTGATAAGTATGGACGTATTCAACATCAGTGCTCTACATCGCTCCTCTGAATCAGATTTTAGAGGTGGTTTTCCTGCGTCTATCTATCACGGCATACTCATCTATCAAGTTCACCACATCTCCTGTATACGGTTTTGTTTATCAATTGTTTTGAGGTGTGTGAATGTCTTTTCGTCTCTACGAAAAATCAATTTTATTCAGTGCGATTCTAGCAGCAGTTTCTGGGGCTGCACATGCGCAAGAGGCGCTTGAGGATTTAGGTCAAGTTAATGTGGTTTCCACCGCGGATAGTGCTTCAGTGGCAGCGAATAATGCGCAGAATACCGCAATAACACTTATCGGAGTGGAGGCGATCGATAAGGGTACGGCGCAGAGTGCGAAGGATTTATTTCGCTATATTCCAGGTGTGCATTTTGAACGGAGTGCAACAGCAGGTGTCTCAGACATCATGATTCGAGGCATGGGTGGTGCGGGTAGTGATGATGGTACTGGTCAGAACCGTGTTGCCATCAATATCGATGGTATCCCCTTAAATGATGCGTTCACCCACGGTCATATCACGCGTAACACGCGCGCCACGTTTGATACGAGCGATCTCAAGCAAGTTGAGGTCATCAAGGGGCCTGGTGTTATCGGCGCTGGCAGGAGTGGCTTGGCGGGTACGGTTAACTACACCACGAAAGATCCTGAGGATTACTATAGGGATGATCATCGTTATGGGGGTAATATCCGTTCGGGTTATGACTCGCAAGATCGCAGTAAGTTTATTGGTGGTACGGTAGCTGGGGATTTAAGTGATAGCCTATCGGCGATGTTCTCATTCACCCATCGCTCTATGCATGAGTTAAAGAATAAGGATGGGCTTGATGTAGTAGGTGCAGAGCGTACGCGCACTAACCCGGCTAAAGCGAACTCACAAAACTACTTAGGTAAATTTGTCTATCGTGCTAATGATAATAATAAGTTTACGCTTAAACTTGAGCGCTTTAATCTACGTAATCGAATCGATGTGCTTGATACGAAGTATGCTAAGACAGGTGATTATGAGGATTACAATAAAAATAAGCGTAGTGCCTTTAGCTTGCGACATGATTTCGTGGCGGACTCCATCTTATTCGATAGCGGGCACTGGCTTGTCTACACTCAGAAGACTGAGCAAATTCGTGAGCAGGATCTCGCCTATGGTATTCCCAGTTATGGTATTACGGGTTTCAAGGTGCGTAATTCGGGCGCACAATTGGCTTTTAATAAACAGCTAAACACGAGTTCCGTTCAACATAATCTGCAATATGGTCTTAATTATGAGCGTACTTCAACGGATGTGAGTTGGTTATGGGATGCTAGTGTCTTCGGTATGGGTGTCTCCAATATTCAATTCCAACCCAAGACGGTGGTGAATAATTATGACTTTTTTATCAGTGATGATATTGCGCTCTTAGATGGTCGCTGGTTTATCACGCCAGGGGTGCGTTTCGGTCATTATAAGATCAGTCCTAAAGCCACCGAGGGTTATAAGGCAACAGCGCCATTTGAGCAAAGTAGTCGTAGTTATACAGACGTAGAGCTGGGCACGCGCTTTAATTTAAATGATAACCATCAGCTATTCTTCTCTTATCGTCAGGGCTTGCGCGCGCAGTCGTTTGCCGAGATGAATTCCGCGGGCTTTCATAGCAAAAGTATACCGAATCCAAATTTAAGACCTGAAAAAAGTCGTGGCTTTGAGCTGGGCTTGCGCAGTCACGGGCGCTTAGGATCACAAACCATCACCGCGTTTCATACGAGCTATAAGGATATGATAGCTAAGGCCTTTATCGGTCGCTATCCGAATAACTCCAGCACGATGTATAACAAATCAGGCAAGGTGGTGATTTACGGTTTGGAGTACCAAGGCACATTGAACTTGGCTCAGGCTTTCGGTACGCCTGATGGTTGGAAGCTAACAGCGGGTCTGGCCTATGCCAAAGGGCGAGACCGTGAGCTTGACCAACCATGGGCCTCAGTAGATCCGCTCACTGGATATCTGCAGCTTAGCTATGACGACCCGAGCGATACATGGGGTGTGTCAACGATATTAAATTTTGCTAAAGCGAAGAAGGCGAAAGATATTGATGAGGCGAATCTGAAAGCAGGGAATGGTTATCGTCCGATTGGCGGCTATGGCACGGTGGATTTGACAGGCTATTGGCAAGCCACAAAACACTTACATATTAATGCGGGCATTTATAACCTAGGTGATCGTAAGTATGTGACATGGAACGATGCGCAATCGGCCGCCTTAATGGGTAATCAGTATAGTCGCATGACACGTCCTGGTCGCACGTTCGCATTGAATGTGCGTTATGAGTTTTAGTGTAGAGCGGGGGCTTATTCTATGTCTTTAAACATAAAGAAATTTATTTGCGCCTTAAGTCTACTTACGCTCAGTACTGCTGTTCAGGCGTATGAACGGGTGGTCTCAACCACGGGGAATGCCTCTGAGGTGATTGCTTATCTGGGGCTGAGTAAGGTGTTAGTGGGTGTTGACACAACCAGTACGGAGCCTGCAGATGTGATGGAGGCTATTCCTAAGGTAGGTTATCGACGCAGTTTATCAGCGGAAGGTATTTTATCGCTGAATCCTGACTTGCTGATTCTTGCGCCTGATGCGGGTCCGCCGAATGTCTTAGCGCAAATCAGTGTCACCAAGGTGCCTGTTATCACCTTGAAGGATGATAAGAGTATTGATGGTGTGGTGCATGATATTGAGCTGATTGCCAATGCACTGAATGCGCAAGAGCCGGCGAAAGTGTTGCTCGCTAAGATTCGCCGTGAGGAGCTGGCGATTAAGCAACAGCAGCAAGCGTATAAGCGTAAGCCCAAGATTGCTGTCTTAATGGATGGCTCAACAGGGCGCTTCACAGGTTTGGGTAAGGATACTGCAGGGGATGGCTTAGTTGCCTTGGTCGGTGGGGACAATGTCTTTGCCGCACAATTCCAAGGGATTAAGGCGATCTCTGGCGAGTCATTGATTGCAGAACCTGCCGATATGATTATCTTCAGTACCTTCTCTAAAGACAAGAAGGTGACTGAGTTAAGTCCCGCTAAGGACTACTATCCTGCGATTGCGCTGAGTCAAGCAGGTAAGCAAGACTGCATCTTTCGGATTGATGCGAGTAAGGCCCTAGGCTTTGGGCCACAAGTCGCTCAATCAGCTTGGCAAATTGCGAAAGCCGTTAATCGCTGTCTACCTTAGGCGGAGTCGCGAATGCAGTTAATGGAATTTCTGAAAGCCTATACCGATTATGCGATTTTTGGTGTCTTAGCGCTTATGAGTTTTATGATGGTCTATGCCGCTATTGAACGCGCTATATTTTATTTAAGTTTAAAAGTAGCTAACTATAACACGGTGTATGAGCTAGAAATTGAGATGCGCAAAAATCTCAGCATTATTTATAGCACTGGGGCTGTAGCGCCCTATGTCGGTTTGCTCGGTACGGTGATTGGTATTTTAATTACCTTCTTCGATATGGGGCAGGCAGGAGCCAGCATGGAGGCGACGCAAATCATGCTAGGGCTTGCTCTGGCACTTAAGGCAACCGCTGCAGGTATTCTGGTGGCCATCCCGGCGGTCATGATTTACAACCACTACCAAAGCCGGGTCGATACGGGCAAACTGGCTTGGCAAGCTTTGCAGGAGAAGAGTTTACTAAGCTGTCAGAGAGGGCTCGATGCAAAAGTTTGATGGGATTAATGTGGTCCCCTTTATCGATATTATGTTGGTCTTATTGGCCATTGTATTGGCGACGGCAAGTTTCATCACCCAGGGTAAAATCCAGGTGAATTTACCTAAAGCACAGAGTAGTGCGGTGGTGAGTGCAGAAGATCTACGCACCGTCGTGCTGGTGGATCAGTATGGGCGCTATTTTATTGAAGATGAGCTGGTCAGCTTGGACGTGCTTGAGCAGACGATAGCCAAGCTTGAGCAAGAGGATCAGATCACGGTCAAGGTCGATGCTGCAACGCCTTTTCAAAGTTTTTTAAGTGTCACGGATATTTTAAATAAGTATGCACTGAGCAAAGTATCGGTGATCACGGAAAAAGCCAATCGGGGGACACCATAATGCGTCAATTATATGCGGCGGTAAGTTCAAGCTTTATCCATCTCTTATGTGCCTTCTTAATTTATAGCCTCTGGTATAGCGTACATGATATACCTCCCGCACAGGCCGCAGAGGTTCGGATTTTAGATATTGGCATGTTACAGGGGGAAGTGCTGAGTCAGCAGCAGCAATCCGCAAGTTCAGAGGCATCACAAGCCCTGGCATCGCTTGATGCACAAGCTAGTGATGGGGAAAAAGAGGCCGCCGATCCTGTGGAGGATTCCCTAACTAAGGAAGCGCCTGTTGTAGAACCCATTGCCGAAACTAAGCCTGAGCCAAAGCCTGAGCCTACGAAGGTAGAAGCAGCCACTCCTGCCGATGCGCCTATCGTAGAGTCAGAGCCAGAGCATGAACCTGAACCTGAACCGAAAGTGGCGGAGACTCCTAAACCTGTTACCAAGCCAGTTGCCAAGATTGAGGATAAACCAATCAAGAAGGCCGTGGCTAAATCTGTTACCAAGCCTATTATCAAGTCTGAAGCGAAGCCCTCCGTAAAACCTGTCACGAAATCATCTACAGAATCAGCTAAGTCTGCTGATAAGACTGTTGTTCAGCAGGCAGCAAAACAGGCGCAGAGTCAGGCCATGGTAGGCAGTGGTTTAGCACAACGAAATCAGATTAGACAAGAAGGCGCCGCCGCACAATCACTTGGGGGACAAGGGCAAGCACAGGGACGAGCGCAGGGAGCCAGCTATTTAGCGAGCTTGTTGCATACGATTTCACAGCGTGCTGCACGTAGTTATCCGACGCAGGCAAGGCAAATGCGTCATGAAGGCCGTGCCAGAGTGGCTTTTAAGATTCTTGATGATGGTCGCTTTAGCGATATTCGTCTGCTTCATTCGAGTGGTCATCATAGTCTTGATCAGGCTGCTCTAGGTACGGTACAGCGCTTGGGCAAGTATACAGCCCCACCTGCAGGCGTCAATCGTCAGGTCAGCACAACGATCGTCTTCTCGTTGAAGCGTTAAGTAAATTCTCTCTATTATTTTAAGGATTAATTATGTTACATACAGCCACAACACCGGCGCCAAGTACAACAACAGAGTTCATTAATGATGGCAATCTCTCACGGTTTGATAGCTATACCACCGAACAAGGTTTGGCGGATGCCTTATCCATTTATCAAAGTTCCTTTGCCGGTGATCTGGCGACGATTGTTCGCCCTGGCCGTGAATTGGAAGGCTATCCTATGGGCTCGGTTGTGCCATTTATGCTAGACCATACGGGCAGTCCAGTGATTCTGACGGCGAATATTGCCGAGCATACAAAGAATGCCAAGAAGAATAGTCGCGCTTCTCTCTTGGTGCGTGATGTTGCGCGCAACTATGCGATTGAAACCAGTTGGCGCTTAACCATTATGGGCGACCTAGAGTTGGTGCCTGATGAGGATTATGAGCGAGTTTCGCTGAGATACAATCGCTTTTACCCCCATGCTAATGGTTATAAAAAAGTGCATGATTTTATATTTATGCGTCTTGCCCCTAAGAAGCTGCGCTTAATTAAGACCTTCGGTCAGATTAAGTGGCTAGATGTGGAGACGATTGCTGTGCCTACGCCTTTTACCCAAGAACAAGAAGAGCAGATTATTACGCATATGAATGAAGATCATCAGTCTGCCATTGCACACTATCTGCAAGCACTCGGTATGACGATTGAGCATGAACGCTCAATGATGATGGTTGGCGTGAATCAATTCGGTGCAACTTTACGTCATGGCCTGCGACTGGTGCACTTGCCGTTTACGCAAGTGGTCACGTCCGTGAATGATGTACGCATGCAATTGATTGCCTTGGCGAAGCGATAGTCATAGGGTAATGAAGGCAGAGTAGTTTATGTTTTTAGCAATCCAAGCTAGGCCACAGCGGACCTATATTTTTATTATCTTAGCCAGTCTCTTCTTAGTCACGATTCTGGTCGGTATCAGTACGGGTGCCGTAAGTTTGAATGCTCAGGCATTTCTCCAACTCTTGGGTTGGTCTCAATCCTCTGAGGGAAATGACTATAGCAGTCAGATTTTGCTGCATATCCGCTTGCCGCGGGTTTTTGCTGCGCTCTTAGTCGGGGGAACCTTGGCGATTTGCGGTGCTGTTATGCAAGGTCTGTTTCGCAATCCTCTGGTCGATCCAGGGATAGTCGGCGTCATGTCGGGGGCTTCTTTAGCGGCTAGTTTCAGTATTGTCTTGGGCGGCACCTTCATGCCCGTGTTGTTTGCCCGCTTAGGTGATTATGCATTGCCGCTTGTGGCTTTCTTGGGGGCTTGGGGAATGACCTTAATTCTCTATCGCTTTTCTAGACGAGGCGGTAGTTTGAATATTGCAGCCATGCTATTAATTGGGATTGCACTAGGCGCCTTGGCGGGGGCCTTAACGGGTTTATTGACGTACGCGGCAGATGATTTCCAACTACGTTCCTTGACGTTCTGGAGTATGGGGAGCTTGGCGATTTTCGACTGGCATAAGTTAGCCATATTAACCTTTGTGACACTTTTTGCTCTGCCGCTTTTGGCAAGAGAGGTCAGACTCTTGGATGCCTTAATGCTCGGCGAGAAAGTGGCAGGGCATCTGGGGTTTAATATTGAACGAGCGAAACAACGCCTAATCTTTTTAGTGGCTTTACTGGTCGGCACTGCGGTGTCTTTTGCTGGGGGGATTGCTTTTATTGGACTCGTTGTGCCGCATATCGTTCGTGGCTTAGTCGGCAGCAACCATCGCTATGTGTTCCCGGCCTCCTTCTTATTTGGGGCGACTTTACTGTGCTTAGCGGATGTAATGGCACGCACCGTCGTGGCGCCTGCCGAGTTGCCGATTGGCATTATTACAGCCTTGATTGGAGCGCCATTCCTAGGCTATCTGGTTTGGCGCCAGATGGGAGGTCTACGTACATGATACCGCTTAATCGAACTGATCATAATAGGGGCAAGTTGAGGGGGATACGCACATGATAGCGATAATCCAAGCCGAGCAACTTAGCGTGCAAAATGAGGAGGCGCGTACATGATATCGATTATTCAAGCCGAGCAACTTAGTGTGCACGTCGGTAGCAAAGCCGTGCGTTATCTTCTTGATGACGTCTCGATTGCGATTCAGCAAGGGCAGTTTACGGCAATTATGGGGTCCAATGGGGCGGGCAAAACAACGCTATTAAATATATTAAATGGCGATAATGTGCCGCAGGCGGGACAGGTTTTCTTTAAGCAAAAGGCACTGCATTCCATAGACCGACTTGAACTCGCTCGTCAGCGTGCCGTATTGCCGCAACTTGATCATGTACCATTTGCCATCACGGCCAGTCAGATTATTGAGATGGGGCGTGAGCCCTATCGTGATACGGCGGCCATGCGTGATAATCAGCTGATTGTGCAGAAGATTATTCAATGGATGGAGTTAGAGAGTCTGAGTGAACGTAACTATGGCTTATTGTCTGGAGGAGAGCAACATCGTGTGCAGATTGCGCGAACCCTTGCACAGGTATGTCAAGATGCACGCTTAGACCTTAGTGGGCAAGTCTTGTTCTTGGACGAGCCGACGAATCACTTGGATATACGCCATCAATACGCCTTAATGCAGCTATTAAAAAGCTTGCAAGCACTGGGCCTGACAATTGTTGTGGTCATTCATGATATTAATTTAAGCTTGCAGTTTGCCGACGAGATTGTTTTGTTGAAAGATGGATTATTGATGGGTCAATATACGGCTCAGAACTTAGTGCAGTGCGGTGATTTATCGTGTGCTTATGATATTGATATTCAGGTGTCTTGGCATCAAGCTTATCAGCGTTATTTGATTGCCCCTCAGTTAAGAGGGGTGTCTGTGATGGGTGAGGCCGCTTAGGGTTCAGCCATCAACGAGGTTGGTCTTATCTCAACGCGCAAAGTCTGCTGATGGTGGTTCTTCTTGGTGCGGTGGCCCGTGGTGATTACCAGATCGCCTTCCACAATCGCATAGATATCCAAGTCAGCCGCTTTAGCTTTGAGTAGGCCACCCGTATAGGCTTCAACTTTCTTACGACCTTGTTTGTCGAAATAGAGTTTCTCAGTGCCACCACCTGCGGGAAGGCTAGAGCCAAATTGATACAGTAAATCGACCATAAAAGGTACGATACCGCGTTGTTGACAGCGAATTTTGGCGTGTTGACTTAATTGCATAATGTTCTCCTTTAATGTTTAAATTTACTTGTCCTGCTAATCATTGCTTAGCTAAGACTAGATGATTTCATTATGGAGAACCGTATGGTTTTTGGCATAGATGGCAAGCTTGCAAGTGGTGCCTTGCACACGTTGCAGGTTTTGTCTGAGTCTTAAGTATGCTGTCGTCTTATTATTTGCTTTATGCTAATGCCAGCGCACCTTGCTTATGTCATCACTACGTACATAGGAACAACGTAAATGAGCAATCGTAGACTCACCGATCTACTTCTATATGGCCAAGCACGCAGGCACAATCCCTCTTAAAGCATTGACCACCACAATCTGATCGGCCTTAAGCACTTGCTCGCGAGAGATATGACATTCTTGAACTAGCACATTATGATTATATGTGGGCTCAGTTACCAGCGTCTCGTTTGCTGCTAGGTATCCAGGAGTATAAGGTCCTAGCCACTGCTCAGGATTATGCAATACCTCCGCCCGCATTACGCTCTGCAGAATATCCAGGTCTAAACTTGGCGTTAGCCATTGTCCTTGGGAATAGATAAAAACACTGCTACGGGAGCCTTCTAATAAGATATCGTCTTCATTAAAGCATAGGCTATCAAAAGCACCATATGCTATCGCCTTATGCATCTGCACATCATAGTTGTGTCGATGCGTGGTTTTATAGCGGCGGAAAAAGTCTTGCTTAGCGAATGGGGTATCAGCTAGTAGCAGAGTGCTGACTTGTTGTGCGCAGTTCGTACTAGCTTGCGTTTCGCTACATGTCTCTCCTTGTCGCTCTCGGCATGTGCTCTCGCTTGACTTGTTTAATGGTTCAAGTAAAGCGTGTTGGATACTCAGCGAGCCATCACCTTGAAGAATGGCTTTGACGCGATAGCTTAACTCGCATGCTGGGCGCGTATCGCTTGCACTCTCTGCTTGTAGCTCATGACTTTGTTCTACAAGCTGAGTGAAATAATTCTGTAGGGTAGTACGCACATACGCTGCATCAAACTTAAAACCTAAATCATTGGCGGAGCGTTGTAAGCGCTGCATATGTTGCTCTAGTAAGTGACACTGCGCAAGGCCGCCCTCTATATCCACGCGCATGGTTTCGAATAAGCTAAAGTCCACGGGTAGGTGACGCAAGAAACGCGCCTTCCAATGGCACTCTTCATATTCCAGTGCAGGGTCGCTATCATACACAATGCCCGAGCCGACACCCATTGCACCTGTAAATTGGCGAGGAGAGGGTGTGTAAAGTGAACTCTCGTCTAAGCGTTCATGCTCTGCTGCCTTAATGCGTTCATATTGTTTCGCGCTGCCTCGCTCATGTTCTGTACTTGCAGGCACGTGCTGTTCTTCACTCACACACTCACGCATCTGCAGGGTGCGAATTACCACATTTAACTTGCCATAGAAGCCCAGCCCACTATTACATGGTTCAAGAAATCCAATGCTTCCTGTATAGAGGCCACGTGGTCGGGCTTCATACTGATCAATCAGTTGCATGCTACGCTTCTTCGGTGCGCCAGTAATTGAGCCACAAGGAAAAAGGGCGTGTAAGATATCTTCCACTTGCGTCTCAGGTTTAGCCAGCGCTTGTATCGGCGTGGTCATCTGTAGTACTGAGCCGAAGTTGCTGACCTTAAAGAGTTCAGGGACGCGTACCCCATTCGGCACGGCAATCTTGCTTAAGTCGTTGCGCAGCAAATCCACAATCATCACATTCTCGGCGCGATTCTTAGGGTCGGCACGCAAGGCGGCGGCACGCTCTTCATTGCGGCCATCATCCGCAGTGGGTACTGTGCCCTTCATCGGCTCGGTATGAATGGTGCCATCCTGACGAATATCGAGAAAGAGTTCAGGTGAGAAGCTTAGCGTCCAGTGTGAGCTGCTGTGGGTGGTTGATTGTACTGCTAATGCTACTGCGCTTGCTAATTCAGCTGTGTCGCTACAGTTGTTGTGCTGCTCAGTGAAGTTCTGTGTGATTAATGAGTCTCTCTCCGGCCTTATGTTAGACAGTGGCTTCTCTATCCGAAGTTCATTGTTTCTCAAATTATTAGGAAGATGCGCCAGCGCCCCATAGGGTACTCGTTGCTTGTCGCGGATTTTCTGATAAAGCTTGAAAGGTGAGCCATAAGCTTGAAAGCTAAATTCTGTGGTGTAATTGATTTGGTACATCTCACCGGCGGCAATATCTTCACGAATCTGCTCGATGCTGTGCATATAGCTTTGTTTATCTTGCGCAAGCTGAATGTATGCCAATCCAGCGGGTGCATCGTTGCCTGTCTGCTGTGTTAACCAGGCCTGAATCGCCGCCTCACTAGGTAATTCGGTTTTCTGTGCAAACCAATATATCCGTAACGAGTTTTCAAGCACCGAAGAGGGGTTTTGTGGCGTGTGTTCTAAACACTGAGTCCGGTCATTGTTCGGCACATGTTCTGTCGTCAGCTCGGTGCCTTTTTGAGCCGTATTCGCTACCTTAATCGTGGTGCCTTTTTGAGCGGTATTCGCTACCTCAATCACGGTGTCTTTTGACGCAGCCGCCCTTAACTCATCAGCACGGCCTTTTTCCTCAGAATTCCCTAAGCCCATCAGCTCGCGGCCCCAGTCATAAGGCGCCCAGATCACCGCATGCCATTGCTTGGCCCACTTTTCTTGGAGCTTAAGTTGCAAACCCTCCAGCTCATTCACCTGGTACGTGTCAATCTGCACCAAGTGCTCATACAGTTGAGCCTTGCGTTGGGTTGCATCATCAAGGAGAACGAAGTAAGGGCTTGGCATACGAATATTACGCAGTTGAAAAGGGCATTATATCCTGTCTCAGCGCTGACTTAGTGGGCTTTTTATGTGCTACTCTTGCATTCAATGGCTAAGCTGAATTACTATGGGTATTAAGTTTCATACGCCGTTCTAGGCTATTGGCTTTTTTATTAATCCGACTTTCTTTGCGAGACTTTTATGTTAAAACCAATCGCCTCATTAAGCTTAGCGCTTTCTCTGTGTTTTGTTGGTGCTATGGCTCAAGCCAGTAACTTTGAAGAGATTCAACGGCAAGCCATTCAAGGGGATAAGGATGCGCAATATCAGCTCTCTGAACTGTATTTTGACGGGAAGGGTGTGGATGCGGATATTGAGCAGGCGATTAACTGGGCAAGGAAGGCTGCGGAACAAGGTCAGCTTGATGCGCAACTGAGTTTGGCTATGCTTTATCATATGAGTGACCTAGTCCATAAGGACATGAAAAAGACTTTGCAATGGTATGCCCGTGCTATGGCTCAAGGCAGCACCGATGCCATGATCAATGTGGGTGCTATCTTCAATTGGGGCGAGACCATGGGAGTGAAGCAAAGTTTTTCAAAAGCCGCTTATTTTTATAAAAAGGCCGCGGACTTAGGCGATCCGTATGGGATGTATTATTTAGCTACGCTGTATGATACTTACAGAGCGGATCCTTCCATTAGGAACCTGGAGAAATCGCGGGAGTATCTACAGAAGGCCGCTGATTTAGGCTTAGAGGATGCTCAGCATGATTTGTTTTTTCTCGTCTATGACCTGACGGCCGATAACTTGGCCACTGATGAGGATGCCTATTTCTGGTTTGAGGTTATGCGTCACCATAAGGACTATGATGCCGAGACGTATCAAGTCTTCGAGAAAGAGCTCAAAGTGAGCCCCGAGCAAAAGCAAGAAATTGCGCTAAATGCCAAAACTTATTATGAGCAAGCGGCTGAGCGTTGGAAGGCGTATGAGGCGAGTCGGGAATAAATAAATTGCTGTTTGTCTCGTAGCAGTGTATTTTTCTGTTGCTACCCTACTTAATAAAAAAGTAGGGTAGCTTGCTTTATTTTTTTATCTGGCCATCATAAACAATCACAGATTCTATATATCCAGCCATGAATGATTTCATCTCAATATGAATAGGATGCGATTGATATGTATCATGTTCGGCACTGCTAGTAAATATTGAGCTTGTAGCATGTGTATAGCCCTCGGATCTGCATGAGCTGTTTTCTCCGAAGCTATACACAATAATGCCTGAACACGCTTGCTTAATCCGCTCAGCAAATAAGTTAACTTGCTTAAAAAATTGCTCATCTGCTTTATGGTTGAATTTAAGCAAAACAATATGTAAAAACATTATGCCAATCCTCACTGATTAAGTTTCTAATTTGCACCCACAAGCCATTTGTAGGGTGCTAATACTAATTCTGGAAATATAACTAGTAGCAACAAGGTTATAGTTTGTGCGAGTAAGAAGGGCCATACTCCGATAATAATATCAATCATCTTGATCCTCGAAACGCCTGCGACGACGTTAAGGACTGCGCCTACAGGGGGAGTAATTAAACCAATAGAACAAGCAATCATAAAGATGATGCCAAAATATACTGGATCAATCCCAGCTGAAATTACGGCTGGCAGAAGAACAGGCAGAAGAATCAAGATAATCGGGACCATGTCCATGGCTGTACCAATGACAATAATTAAGCCCACGATCGCTAGCATCAGCAATGTCGGAGAGTCTTTGATAGGCTCCACAAGCTCAGTAATTTGTTGAGGTAGACCTGCAATTGTAATCATCCATCCAGAAACTAGGGCTGCAGCAACAAGGAACATAACCATAGCCGTCATTTTTGCAGACTCTAAAAACACAAGGTATAGGTGGTGTAACTTGATCTCTTTATAGACTAGTACTGAGACAAGTAGGGCATATACAGCTGCCATTACGCCAGCTTCGGTAGGTGTGAATATTCCAAATCTTAGACCAACGATAATAATTACAGGTAAAAAAAGTGCCCATATACCTTCACGGAATGCTTTTAAAATCTCTGACATTTTTGCACGAGGTAAACGCTCAGAGTCATCTTTTCTGGCAACAATAAACCAAGCAAAGCAGAGTGATAAACCTAAGTAAAGTCCAGGCACAATTCCAGCAATGAATAAATTGGTAATTGAGATGCCACCTGTTACGCCAATTAATACTAAACCAATTGATGGAGGAATTACTAAAGCGATAATTCCAGAGGATGCTACAAGTCCGCCGGCTTTGGCTTTGCTATGGCCTGCTTTCATCATCATCGGAACCAGTAGGGCTGACAAGGCAGCAGCATCAGCAGCCGCAGAGCCAGAAAGACTAGCAAGCACACAAGCGGCTAAAATTGTGACGTATCCTAAGCCGCCTTTAATATGTCCGACTAGTAGTAAAGCTAAGTGGACGATTCGCTGTGATAAACCACCTGCGTTCATAATAGCGCCAGCTAGCATAAAGAATGGAACCGCCATTAAGGGGAAGCTATCTGCACCGTTAAGGAGATTTTGGGCGATCACTTGAGTCTGAAAGAAGTCCAAGTGATACATCAAGGCAACGGCCGTTAAAATTAAGGCGTATGCCACTGGCATGCCAATTGCTAGGCTAATAAGGAGTACGGAAATAAATAATATTAGAGTCATTTATTCTACTCCTAGGCTCGGCTTAGCCATCAATGAATCAATATCATCACTAGGGGTTTTAATTAAGCGATAGAGTTGATACATAAGAATAAATAAGGTTGAAATGGCAAAAACTACGCCAATCCCAAATAGCCACGCTTGAGATAAGCCAGTAGCAGGAGCTGATGCATCAATATTGAGTGTAGTTTGTTCAATACTGCCATCTAAAATCAACAAGGTAAGCACTAGCATGATGAATGTTGAAAGGATGAGTAGTATTTTGCGTATTGGTTTGGAGACTTTTTGTAGAATAATATCTACACCAAGATGAGCATTTTCATGCAAAACTAGGATGGCTCCTAAGAAAATCAACCAAACGAATGCCCATCTCGACAACTCTTCAGAGACAGCGAGCCCTGAATTGAAAGCGTATCTCATGACTACGTTGGCAAATACCATTATTACCATTGCGGCTAGGCACGTAACAATCGATATTTTTAGTAATTTAAAATAGAGATTGATGATTTTTTGCATATAAAACTCTAATATGGTTTAAGTCTACTTTTTATTTCTGAGAACATTTTGCCAATGCTTTAGAGACCACTTAGTTGGCTTATTATTTATAAACAAACTACAAGCGGTCTCTGTGCATCAGGCTTTTATTTCTTACGAATGTTCTCAAGTTCAGCAAAAGCTTTTTCAACAAGCTCTTTACCTAACTCTTCTTTGTATTTCTCGGTCACGTTATTAGTGGCTTGGACTAAGCGAGCTTTTTCTGTTTCATCAAACTTGTCAAGTTCCAAACCAGCAGCAACTAACTCTTTTTCGACTTCTTTAGACATATCACGGCTAATTTGTCGATGATAAGCTTGGGCTTCAATGCATGAGTCATTGAAAACTTGCTTTTCATCATCTGCGAGTCGGTCCCAGAATCGCTTGCTGACCATTACGACTGCAGGAAGGAATACATGATTTGTTTCTGTGACATATTTCTGTGCCTCGTGGAAACCACTGCTTTTCGTTACAACATAAGCACTTTCTTGACCGTCAATAGCTTTGCTTTCTAGCGCAGTAAAGGTTTCTGGATATGGTAGCGGTAATGGGTTTGCGCCTAGAGCTTTAAAAGTATCAATATAAATACGATTTTGTAATGTGCGAATTTTTAGACCTTGAAAGTCTTCTAATTTCTTAATAGGGTGTTTACTGTTAGTTACTTGTCTGAAACCGTAGTCCCAGTAGCATAAGCCTACTAAGTTCTTGCCTTCTAACTTCTGTAATAGTTCTTTACCAACTGGCCCATCAACAAGTGCATCGGCTTCTTCGACTGAGTTAAACAAGAAAGGCAGATCAAAGATACCAAATTCTTTTACATTACCACCAGCGCCAGCAGTAGAAACTACTGTCATTTCAATTACACCACCTTGTGCGGATGATATTGATTGAATTTCATTGCCTAACTGAGCGTCTGAATAGCCTTTGATCTTAAATTTACCTTGTGTTTTTTGATCAACGATTTCAATCAGTTTGTTTGCAGCCATACCAATAGGGTCAGATTGGCTAACTGGATAACTGAGCTTTAAATTGCGCTCTTGGATTTCAGCCTGAGCGGCGCCGTGAGCTAAGAATAAGCCTGTTGCCACACAAGCGAAGATTTTATTCATTTTTAACATAGGTGTCTCCATTGTCTTTTAAATATATATAGGTGTTCTTTATTTAAGTTCTTGTCCAGCTAAGTCGCCATCAAGAAATTTATTGGGTTTTAAGAAAAAGCAAATAACTAATGCGCCATTTGGTGAATGAGCGATATGTCTATTTCCTTGTGGACGCCATACGAAATTACCTTCCAGTGCTTCACCTTCCGCATCAACAATACTGCCGCTTAACACGTATGTTTGTTCAATTTCTACATGCTCATGCAGTGGAAGGGTTGTACCAGGTTGCCAGCGAAATAAGGCTGTTAGTAAACCAGTTTCTGGTTGTTCTAACAGGATTTTCATATCAATGCCTTTGGTAGGGGTTGGTTTCCACGGTAATGCCTCGACGTCAATATAGCGTGATAGCTTGTCACTTACATTCGAAGCATTGATTTTGTCTGTTTGGTCGATCATCATTGTTCTCCTTAGATGTGAATCAAATGATTTGAGTTAATTTACGATGGTGTTTTTAAGGGTGCCGATATCTTGAATAGTTGCTTCAATGACATCGCCAACCTCAAGGCATGCAGCAGGTTTCATTGCAAACCCAACACCTTTAGGTGTGCCTGTGGCGATAATATCGCCTGGTTCAAGGGTCATTCCAAGAGATAATTGCTCAATAATTGTTTGAACATTAAAAATCATAGAGGTGGTATTATCCTCTTGTCTTAATTGATCATTGACCTTAAGCGAGATAGCAAGATTGTTAGCGTCTTCAATTCCGCTTTTATGGACTACGAATGGTCCAATAGGGCAGGTTGAGTCAAGTCCTTTGCCTTTAAACCACTGACCATGCTTTTGTTGTAAATTTCGGGCGGTAATATCATTGACAATGGTGTAGCCATAGACATAATCGAGAGCGTCTGCTACTGAGATGTTTTTACCTTTTTTGCCAATGATAATAGCTAATTCAACTTCGTAATCTAAAGAATTGGTAATAGATTCGTAGCGTGGAATAGCGGCATTATGGCTAGTAACCGTTGTTGTTGGTTTAGTAAAAAACTCAATGGCCTGAGGGAAAGTTTCAGCAGGAACGCCTCTGGCAATATTGCCTTCAATAATGTGATCGCGATAATTTCTTCCTACACAGAAAATATTTTTCTTTGGACTAAGGGGAGCTAATATTTCCAGGTTTTGTGGATTTAGTAGATACTTTTCATCAATTTCTTGCGCTAATTTCTGTTGAATAAATTCTATAGCAATGTCCCCTAGCTCAATGAGTTGACTCACATTATGCGGTGTTGGATTGAAACCATGGTTAGAATCTTCATCAAATAAAGCACTTAAATTCACAACTTGATTTGTGTCGTTTAATAGACCAAGCTGTTGCTTGTCATTAAACATAAAACTAAGAAATTTCATAACAGTCCTAAGAAAGTATTGGTCAGATATTGTTTTAATTAATTTTTACTATTGATCAGAGCTACATGAATTTTACGAACGTGCTCACGGGCAAGTTTTTCTGCAAGAGATGCATCTCTACTTGCTATAGCATCAATCATCTGTAGATGCTCTTTCAATGAGTCTTCTCTGCGATGAAGCCGTTGAATGGTTTTTCTGCGATGAGAAATTGTTCTGTGTCCAAAAGCGCTCCAGACTTTCTCTAGGAGATTGTTCTTAGCTAGCGCAATGATTTCTTTATGGAAGTTTACGTTTGCTTGCGCATACGCCACATCGTCGAGCTTTTGGTTCGTATCAGGATTTACAAAAGGATGGAAGATACTTTGCAGTCTTTCAACATCACGCTGTGATGCATTTAAAGTTGCTTCGTGAGCTGCAAATCCTTCTAGTACTTCCCGCAGCTGGAGCCATTCAATATAGTCTTCATCTGTTATTGGCAAGAGGAGAGCTCCTTTACCAGGTCGTAAGCTAATCATGCCAGTACTTTCTAGGCGTATTAACGCTTCACGGACAGGTGTACGACTAACGCCAAGTCTTTCGGCAAGCTCTTCCTCTCTTACACGTACAGGCTCAGTGATTTCTTGTCTCATGTTGGACAAGAGTTCATTGACGTTGTCAAAAACAATTTGATTTGGGGTTTTTTTCTCTAGGTTTTTCATTTTGTATACAAAATAGAAATAATGTATTGTGAATACTATATTTGTATAATGATAATTTGTACTAGGGAAACTACTAGAATTAGTAAGTTGATTTTTGAGTGGCACACTAAATGCACTTATGCTAAGAAAACTTCATAAATTTTTGGATGCGTATATTGTGAAAAAACGGATGAAAGTGTTGTAAAACAGTTGTGACTATCTAAATTCAGCCATCAATAAATCGGGTATCTCCTCTTGAATCTCTTGCTTAAAGCGCCTATGATTAAAGTTCAACTCTCACCAATAGGAGGAACTGGTTATGGGTCATACATATAAGCAACTTGAAATTGTCGGTTCATCAACAACCAGCATGGAAGATGCGATTAGCTCGGCGATTGCTAAGGCGCACGAGACGATTCGTAATATTCAATGGTTTGAAGTTATTGAGACGCGTGGTCATGTGGTTGATGGTAAGGTCGCCTATTGGCAAGTCACGATTAAATTGGGCTTTACCTTAGACTAAATAGTTGCATTAGCAAGGTTGTTAAAGAAACTGCTTTAACGGTTCCTGCTTCAGGGGCTCCTACTTTAACGCGATAGTTCAACATTCGAGTTAAGTAGGAGCCCTTAACACAACACACTAACGACATCAGATGAGGGTTTTAAGGTGGTAACACTGTCTACGCAAGATGGTAAGCAGATTTCTGCTTATCGCCAAGGTGAGGAACAGGCCATTGGCTTAGTCGTTCTGCAAGAGATTTTTGGGGTTAATAGTCATATTCGCAGCGTGGTTGAGCGCTTTGCTGCCGCAGGTTTCGATACCATTGCACCAGCGCTTTTTGACCGCGTAGAACCTGGGGTGGAGCTAGGCTATACGCCTGAAGATATCCAGCGTGGCCTTGAATTGCGTGCTGGTGTTAGCACCGAACAGACCTTACTGGATATCCAGAGCGCGATCGAGGCGCTGGGTGATAAGCCTATATGTATTGTGGGTTATTGCTGGGGCGGCACACTCGCATGGTTGAGCGCACATCATTTCCCTCAGCTGAAAGCGGCCTCCTGTTGGTATGGTGGTGGCATTGCGCAGCATAAGGATTTGCAGGCGAAGATACCGGTTCAGATGCATTTTGCCGAGCTTGATAAATCAATTCCCCTAAGCGATGTCAAGGCTATTCGCGAGGCTCAGCCTAAGGCCGAGATGTATCTTTACTCCGGTGTAGATCATGGCTTTGGTTGCGAGCAGCGAGGGTCTTTTAATGAAAAAGCTAATGCTCTTGCTTATGAACGTACGCTGCAGTTTTTTGCGCGGTATCGTTAGGTGTTCGAGTATTTTGCGTCTTGTGTGGTACAAATCACAGAAATCTGTGCTGTTTTACGCTGTTTACTGTAAGTAATGGTGCTTTGTGAAAGAAGTCAGCGTATCGAGTTTAAGTGGGGAGGAGGCAACAACTCAAGGTCTAGCTAACATAATGAATAACTCAAGGATTACTAATAAGGCAATAAGCATAAGCGCCATAAGTATCCAGGCGTTTCGGGTATGGCGACGGGCTTGTTCTGCCTCCCTAAGTTCTTCTAGAAGATCTTCTATCTGATCTTCGCTCATATCTTCAATTTTGCTGGGGCGAAGAGCACGTTTGATGGCTCGGCTGAGTTCTGAAGTTGTGTAATATCGATTCCCCATAAGCTCCTCCATTAAAAAGCCTTATTGTGTTTATATAGTAACTCAAAAGATCTTAAATTTTTTATGCAATTTTAGTTTGTATTTTATACGCGAAAAAACAGACTGCTCTCTGAGACCTAGCCCTGATTGAAAAGGGGGAGGTCCGGCAATTGAAAATTGACCACATGAAAATCGATATTTACATTGTGATTACCCATATGCCATGAGGTTTAAATCAGGCTATACTGTTATGGCTATTTCTGGATCTAATCGCCGACTCATATTGGCAATGGCAATTGAACATTATGAAAACTATAAAAAATAAACCGATTCCTTCATTCAAGAGTAATCAAGAGGCTGAAGAGTTTGTGGCTAAGGCTGACTTGTCGGAGTACGATTTGTCAGCATTTCAACCAATGCATTTTGAGTTTGTTGAGAAGGATGCGTCTATCAATATGCGAATTCCTAGCTCTTTGCTGGCAGCACTTAAGATTAAGGCGAAAGCAAAAGGGATCCCTTATACGCGTTATATTCGTCTCTTAATTGAAAAAGATATTCACTTTAAAACCTAAACGCAGCAAAACAATGTTTCATACATGAAACTTGCGTCTCTCGCATTTTACGATTATTTTAATGACGTAAATCGGGAGGGTTATTTGATGACGAGTATGCAGACGAATGGTAGGGCGCCTATAGATATTGAATCTCAATATGACGCTCAAGCCTTAATGGACCAGCAAGCACGAGATCTTGGCACAGGGCAAGACGTGAATCCACAGGTATATCAGCAAGAAATTAAGGTTCGTACAGAGCAGGGTACTGAGCTTGCGGCAACGCTTTTTTCCCCGCAACATGGGCGTATTAAGGGGGCGGTGATGATTGCCCCAGCCACAGGTGTGAAGCGACGCTTCTATACGGCCTTCGCGCAACACTTGGTGGGGCATGGCTTTGCGGTAATGACGTTTGACAATTCTGGCATCGGTGATTCTTTATCGGTTCCTTTGAAACAGTCCACGACGCGTCTACAAGACTGGGGGCAAGTGGATATGCCGGCGATCTTGAATGAGCTGATGCAACGCTTCCCCGATGCCCTTTATCATCTGATCGGGCACAGTGCGGGTGGGCAGTTGATTGGCTTAATGCCCAATGCGCATCACTTAAGTTCTGTCTTCAACTATGCCAGCTCCTCAGGATCTTTGCGTAATATGCGGGGTTGGTTTCGCTTGCAGGCACACTTTTTTATGCGTTGCTATATCCCTTTGAATAATGCTGTATTTGGTCTTACGCGTGCCGATTGGGTCGGCATGGGAGAGCCCTTGCCACGGGATGTTGCGCAACAATGGGCGACATGGTGTAAGGGGCGTGGTTATGCGGAGACTGGTTTTGGGCGCACAATCCAGACGCATCATTATGATAGCTTGGCCTGCCCAGGCTTGTGGATCAGCGCGATTGATGATGATATCGCATGCTCTGCGAATGTGGATGATATGATTCGGGTCTATAAGCGGATGCCCTCACAACGCATTGATTTAATTCCTTCTGAATATGGGTTTAAAGAAATAGGGCATATGAACTTCTTTCGCCGCCAATATGCCGTACTCTGGCCGCTTGCCGTGGATTGGTTGCAGAGACATAGTTGAGAATATACTTTAAAACAAATACGGATCCAGTTCATTGCGATTCCGCACGATGATTTGTTGCGCCTCAGCCTTAACATCATACTTATGCGGGTCGATATTGAAGGCTTGTAAGGTGTAATTAACCAGAGCTGCACGCGTTGGTATGCGTAATTCACCATCGCGCATGCCATAATCCATTTCAATAATTTCACGTTGCTCAGGACTCAAGCGAGGGTCTGGGCTGATGATGATATCAATTCGCTTTTGCCAGAGTTCATCATGCTCTTGCGTGAATTCGGATTCATTTAATAGCTCGGCGTCCTCACGAAAACGGCTTAACACGAAGTCACGAAAGTCCTTTTGCTTCTCACAATAGGCCCGGATATGCCAACGCATGGGTGTGCAGACCAAGGTGTGTGGTGCAATCACACGTGTTTCTGCTACAGGTGAGGATAGGGATATGTAGCTTATTTCAACACGTTTGCGCTGACGTGCCGCTTGAATTAAGGGACGCAGAATAGCGGGTTGGATATTTCTCACTGGCACAGCCACCACTTCCGTATGGGCAAAACCCAAGTGTAAATTCTCGAAGGCGTAGGCGATGTCTTTATCACGGCTGAGTAAGTGTAAGTACTCATCGGCCGTGCCCGTGGTGTAGATCGGCTTGAAAGTTGGACTCGGCTTGTAACCCTTGAGGTGCTTGTCATAGACTAAATTGCCTTGACCTTCACCTGCTAGATAGTTATTAATGTCTTTTGAGGCCTGTTGGCGCCCAATACCTAAACTTGAGCATAGGTGGTTGGTGGTGAGGCGCCCCTCCCACTGGGCTACGATTTCGATAATACGGTAGCGAAATAGTAGGTCCCAACGCATTGGCCAGAGAACTTGAGTTGTCATAAGAGAATCCTAGTGGAAAAGGTGAAGTGGTTCAATATCGATAGTGATTTAATGTCTATATAGATATGAGGCGGCAAAAAAGTCGCTAATTACGGATGAATACATAAACTCTATATAGAAGCAAGACAGCGAAAAAACCAAAAATACCTGCTTGAAAAAGCGACCTATATATGTATACAGCATCGACATGTCGTTATTGGCGATTATAGAATAATTATACGTAATAACAACTTAATCACCAGGAAGAAGGAAAATATAATGAAAATTAAAGCGCTAGTAGGCATCTGTGCCTTAAGTTCTATGGTCGGTTGTGCATCGTATAATGCCAATCCGTATACCGCCTTAGCGGATAATCAGCATGCGATTCAAGAAGCGGCAAAAAAAGCCAATGGCGGTAAAGTGGGCTTAGAGACAATAACGTTAAAAGACACTGTTTCGCCTAGCCTGACCTGTCGTGCTGCAGGGCCCGTGAATCCCGCACCTGGTAAGACAGTACAACAATATATTGAAGAAGCCTTGAAGATGGAGCTGTATATGGGTGGGGTCTATGTTCCTGAGGCAAGGAATCGCATCCGTGCGCAATTAACTTCGTTGGGCTTTAGCTCAGTCGGTGATGCACATTGGGCCTTGGGTTTACATCTGGCTTCAGACTCTTTGCCACAAGGCTATAACGCCGATGTGAAATATCCATTTAGCGCTAGCTTCTTTGCAGACTATGCCTGTCGCGATGTGGCTGAGGCATTCGCACCAGCAGTACAACAGTTGGTCCGGAAAGCGGTTACTGCCCCTGAGTTTCAGCAGTTGATCGCACCCCTTGCTGAGAGTGGATTGATACAGAAGTAGTTGAGTAATGGCTTGCTTGAATTGAGAAAATCGCCGACTTTATAAAGCGTGATCATCATTCATGTGTTAAGAGTTAATAAACCAAGCAAAACAAAATATATTTTGAGCATAATAACAAGCCGACTATCTGAGAGTAAATAGTCGGCTTGTTTTATGTCGCGCGTCTATCAGCTTGACTGAACAGAATCGCTCTAAGAACTTTATGTTCAATTGCTATAGATTAATTAATGAAGAGGATGCTCATTAATTGGTTTGGCGTAAATTATTTTCTTTAATTACACTCGACCAAATTGCTGAGTCATGTGCAATAGTTTCTTGCATGGTTTTAGGGTCGCTATAGTTCGGATAGGCACCGACGGCTTTTAGACGAGATTTAACGTCTTCATTTTCTAAGACAACTTTTAGGGCATTCGATAGTACTTGAATCGTGCTATCAGGCGTGTCTTTCGGTGCAACTAAGCCGCCCCATGATGAAGCTTTAGCTGCTTGGATATTTTCCTCTTTGAGGGTTGGGGTATCAGGCAGTTCCTCAATACGCTGGTCGGTATTAACGGCGATTGGGCGTAAGTTACCCGCTTTAATCTGGGTCAAGACAGCTACCAAATCAGAGTACATGAAAGCGACCTCGCCACCAAGTAGAGCGGTTACGCCAGGCGCGCTGCCTCTGAATGGGATATGTGTCATGTCAATATTTAATTCTTTGCGAATCATCTCTACCGCAAGATGTGCGGTACTGCCGACACCTGAGGTTGTGTAGTTAAGGCCCTCTTTGTTTTGTTTCGCTGCTTCAATAAGGGATTTCATATCCTTAATCTCAGGATGCGTTTTAGGATTGACCACAATCACTAATGGCGTGATATACGCGAGACCAATAGGCTTAATATCGGTTTTTAAATCATAAGGTGCTTGGGCGAGAATGAAAGGGGCAGTTAAGCTTGGTGCCGCTAAGCTAGCGATGGTATAACCGTCACCCTTGCTGCGAATTAATTGATTCATGCCGATAGAGCCTGAAGCCCCCGATTTGTTCTCCACGACCACAGTCTGCTTGAGTTCTTTACCCAGGGCTTCGGCCATCACACGTCCAGCCACATCAGTTGGACCACCAGGAGGGAAAGGGATAATGTAGTTGACTGATTTATTCGGAAAATCATCAGCTTGTGCAATGGCAACATGAGCAGTGAATGCTTGGCTCAAAGCGATAGCTGAAAGAAGGGATAGTTTGTTGAATAATTTCAAGGAAGTCTCCAAGTTTTTTGTATTAAATAAGTAAGCATAAGTCGAAACTGGGGTTAACCACAGTTAGTGAAAATCCTAATGTGATACATGCGCATGGATAAATGCAGCCAGATGGTATCGAATTATTTATGCAAGGGTGTTTTAATGCGGGTTATGGCTTGTTGATTTCTGTCGTGTTATAGACTACACTATTTAATATATTTCTATCATGATTATTTCTTTCTATCATAAAGGTCTTGAAAGGTTTTACCTTACTGGTGATAAGTCTGGGATTCAGGCTTCTCATGCGGAAAAAATAGCCAAAATATTATCTAGGCTAGACAGTTCTTTTCAGATAGGTGATATGAGTATTCCTGGTTGGAACTTACACCAATTACAAGGAACTTTAAAAAATCACTGGAGTGTGAAGGTGAGCGCGAGTTGGCGAATTACTTTTTAAGCTAGAGGATGGTGACGCTTCAATTGTCGACTATCAGAACTATCACTAAGGATGACAACAATCATGAGAATGCATAACCCACCGTATCCTGCTTTGACGATCAAAGAAGATATTTTGCCAGAGTTTGGCTTATCCGTAACTGAGGCGGCTAAGCAATTAGGCGTTAATCGCGTGACCTTATCAAACTTATTGAATGGTAATTCAGCGATTAGCGCTGAGATGGCTTTACGCCTGCATGCTTGGTTAGGCAAGGATAGTCCAAGTCCAGAGAGTTGGTTGCATCAACAGGCTAGCTATGATTTGTGGCAAGTTGAGCAGAGGGTCGACTTTAAAGTGACGCCTGTTAAGGAAGCAATGAAGGCACAGAAAAAAACTAAAGTTGATAATCCCTAGCCAACCTCACTACGGTTACGCCAGGTAATAACTGTCGTAATGAGGGCATAATCAAGGTGCAATTATCATAGGGTGTGACGACGGCTTGTCCATCAGCCCAGGCAATGACTTCACCGGCTTGGGCTAAGCGCTCTAAGCCTTGCCACTCTTGGGAGAACTTAACATCCATCGAGGGCGCTACCACGGCTTGGGTGACTTCAAGAATACGTTGCTGCTCAGGCAAGGGCAGAAACCATTCACTTGGGATATCATCTTTATCAACAATATCGGCGGCAAGCATCATGCGTGCTACCTGATCTAAGGCCACATCTAATGATGCAGGGTCTCCATGGAAACCACATTCAATCAGCAAGGAACGGGCATCAGTATCATCGGCATCACCATAGCGACCATAATCACGCATGCGTACGCCGTCTTTATGTCCTGCATCCACAATCACATGCTCAGGCGTGCCAAGTGTTTGCGCGAGTTGAATATTCCTAGGTAAGAGTCCTGTTAGTAATAGTGGGGCACTAGGCTCATGCATGGAGTGGATATCTAAGAGCCAATCGCTGCGCTCAAGCCAGGGGAGGATTTCTTGAGCTCGCTGGCTTTCTTGGCTTGTACCTTGGAGTCGAGTAGCGGACCAGATACGATTCATGTCCTCATTAACAAAGCGGGATTTATCATGTGCTTCAGGATTAAAGGAATCAAAAGCGGCCAAATTACAAAACACAAGAGTCAGTTGACCTCGGCGTGGCTTTATACCCGCCTCCAGTACTTTTTTCAGTGCCCAAGCACCGCATAATTCATTGCCATGGATAAGCGCAGAAATCATTAAGTTTCTGCCAGGCATGCCAGAGTCAAAAAACCATATGCCTGGAGAGCCAGTGTTGCCAATGCGTTCTTGTGATATGTCTGGAGTCGGTAGTAAAAACATAATATACCTGTTGTAGGTGATGGGTTCTCAGAATGTTCCGTTGTCTGCGCTAGCGTTGGATATATAGGCGTGGTTGATTGATGATCGGCGAACGCGTATATATCCATAGATCAGTTTAGTTTGGCTTTAAACCAACGAGATCGACTAGGCGGCCATATTTCTGTGTTTCGTCTTGTTGAAACTTAACAGGATCGATGCCTGGTTCGTAGACGGTCGCACCACTTTCAGCCATCTTCTGGCGGAACGTATCCGATTTTAAGCTAGTATCTAAAGCGCTACGAAGCGTGGTCAAAATAGGCTCTGGTAAGTTTGCTGGCGTATATAAACCAAACCAGACGTTAATATCCACATTCTCAAAGCCTGGAGTCTCAGCAAGCGCTGGAATATCTGGTGCCACAGGAGAGCGCTTACTTTCAGTAACGCCAAGCGGGATGATGGTATCAGCTTTAACTTGTGGTAGACCTGAAGATAAGACTAAGACACCAAGGTTTAATTGACCGCTTACGAGATCAGTAACCAGTGGGGCAACGCCACGATAAGGGACGTGTTCAACCTTGGTTTTGGCGGAGTCGTTAATCATTTCACCCGCCAAGTGCAGGGTGGTACCAACACCTGAAGAACCAAAGTTATAGTGCCCAGGTGCGGCGGCTTTTACCTTATCCAAATACTCTTGTGCATTCTTCACTCCCATGGACTTAGAGGCAGCTAACAGCATGGGCTGCGAAGCAATCATGCCGACAGGGGTGAAGTCCTTGGCGCCATCGTAGGTGACGGCTTTATTGATCATCTTAGCAATGACCATTTCATTGGTTGAACCTACAAGCAAGGTGTAGCCATCGGCTTTGGCATTGGCTACGCGCTGTGCACCAATGGTGCCACCAGCGCCGCCTAGGTTTTCGACGACAATGTTTTGTTTAAGATGCTTGCCCAGTTCTTCAGCAAGCAGGCGAGCGGTTAAGTCCACGCTACCGCCTGCAGGATAACCCACCACAATAGAGATGGCACGGCTTGGATAGTCTTGGGCCTGTGCGACTAAGGGGGTGAAAAGGGCGCAGCTAAGTGCTAATGGGCTTAATGTATGACGAAAGAATGTTGATAGTTTCACGGCATGACTTCCTTAATATATGTTTATAGGGGGTGAGTCGCTTGTCTCCATTACTCACCGTGAATTTAATACTTGCAATTTATTGTGGCACTGTGAACGTATACGATAGTGCTTTATTAGCACATTGTGGTGCTTTTATGGCATTACAGATACTGGAATTTTAAGTGTTCAGTGTTTTTTGCCAAACTGCTTCAGCAAGCGTGGATAGTTGTCCTTTGGCTCGGTATAGGCGCACTTCGAAGGCAATCTGTTCATTGCGGCTACCAAGTAGAATCAGTTGTTCTTGACGGCAGTCGCCCATCACCATTGACCAAGGGAGCCAAGCAATGCCTAAACCATTGCGTACAGCGCCGAGTGCAGCATCTAAGGAGTCACAGCGTATAAAGGGATTGAGTGAGTAGGGTAAGTTTTGAATGCGGTCATTAACAATATGCGCCATAGAAAGACCGCTTGAATAGCTAATTAGTGGCAATGTCTTAGCCGTATTATCCAAGTCAAATAAGGCGGTTCCTTGGCGATTGGTTTTACTAACGGGTACTAATTTGTCAGTCGCTAAGGTAATGTGTTGAAAACCTGATAGGCGTAAACCACTTGAGAGCGCAGGGTGTTCATAACAGCATAGAAAGTCTGTTTTTCCTTGCTCAAGTAAGCTGGCCATTTCAGCCATCATGCCTGTTACGATATCAATTTTAGCCTCTTGCTTTAACAAAGAGGGCTTACTTTTGTTCAAGCTGACAATCCAGTCGGCGACTAAGGTATGTGCTAAACTGCGGCCAGTAGCAATGCGAATTTTGGACTGATTACCTAAGACTTCTTGTTGAATATTAATACGAGTGCGCTCAAGTTGTTCAGTGACCTGAGAAGCAGTTTGTAATAGACGCTCACCTTGAGGAGTGAGGCTAATAGGTATTGTGTTGCGATTAATCAGTGGAACGCCAGCCCACCTTTCCAGAGCTTGAATACGGCGACCAAATGCAGGATGGGTTACATGACGTAGTTCAGCAGCACGCACAAAACTACCAGCCTTGGCTAAGGCCATGAGGTCAGCAAGGAGTTTGAGTTGTGGCATATTTATTGTCCTGTTTGTCAGATTATTGGCGTTTCATGCTTTTTGTAATACACTTGTATTACAGATTAAAGGGGTGTTATATGTCTACAATTAGTTTAAGAGCAACTGATGCAGAGCGCAAACTTATTGGTGATGTCGCCCAATTACATGGGAAAACCATTTCTCAATACATTAAGGACGTTGTATTAGAGCGCATTGAAGATGAGTACGATCTTAAGGTATATGACGAAGCCTTGAAAGAATACCAAGATAATCCTATAAGCTATTCTCTTGAGGAAATAAAAGAGCGCCATGGTTTATCGGGTCGCGCCGTAAAACTTCGCCGTTCACGGCGGAGATATAAGGCGCGGACTGCGAAGCAGTCCTAAAACCATTGATATTTAGTCAGGCGTATTTTGCTGCTCAATATACTGCCGAATAATCGTAATAGGAGCACCACCACAACTGCCAGCAAAATAAGACGGAGACCACAATGCACAGCCCCAAAGTTTTTCACGAATATTAGGGTAATTTTTTCGCCTAATCATACGGCTGGATACACCTTTCAAACTATTCACGAGTTTGGAAACAGATACTTTGAGTGGATAATTCACCAGCAGATGAACGTGGTCATGCTCTCCGTCAAACTCCACGAGCTGCGCTTCAAAATCGGAGCAGATGCTTTCAAAAATACCTCGCATATCCTCCAAAACTTCTTTTGTGAACACTTTTCGGCGATATTTTTCCACAAAGACTAAGTGAACATGAAGGTTAAAAATAACGTGTCTTTCACGTCTTAAATCAGTTTCTTTTTTCATTGACCAAGTGTAGAATGTAGAAATGCCAAAAATCCTATTATTCATGAAAGCATGTTAATACGCAAAGCATTTAAATTTGAATTGATGCCAAACGGTGCACAAATCCGCAAGATGAAACAATCTTGCGGTTGTTCGCGTTTTGTGTTTAATCGT
>JAUNUI010000044.1 GCA_030538255.1 Pelistega sp.
ATTAGCTTCACGCATTTCCAGGACCGTTTCAATGTGTGTTCTACGGACGCTTACGGGTTTTACGGCGAGTTCTGATAAACAAGGCTTTGTGAATCTGATACACAAGGCAAAAACACGCACTAGCTCTTGGCAAAGTGCAGGGTAACATCACCAAGTGCCTGATACACAAAGGGAAAAAAACACCCCCTAGAGCAGTAAGCCTATTAGGGCTCATCATCATCTAAGGGGTATTAATGTCTAACAGCTAAATAACGTGACGATTACACAACTATTCATTAGGCAACTATTGCGCACTATTTAATGGTCATTACCTCACTTATTAGACGCCTACCTTATTCCTTAATAAGGCATTCTAGACATCTAAATTACTCGCTAATAAGGCATTCGACTCAATAAAAGCACGACGCGGCTCGACTTTATCGCCCATCAGGGTTTCGAAGATCTGGTCTGCCGCAATGGCATCTTCAATTTGTACGCGCAATAAGCGACGCACCGATGGATCCATCGTGGTTTCCCACAACTGTTCTGGATTCATCTCACCAAGACCCTTATAGCGTTGCTTAGTAACTAAGCGCTCGGCCTCATCACGTAACCAATGTACCGCTTCACGGAAATCAGTAACGCTTTGTTCACGACGCTTATCTCCTTCGCCACGGAAGACAACAGCACCCTCTTGAATCAGGCCGCGGAAGGTCTCTGAAGCACGTGCAAGAATACGGTAATCATTACTGCTTAAGAACTCACTACCGAAAATCGTTACACGGACATTACCATGGTGCATACGACGCAAGACTAAGCGGTGTGAATTGCTCTCGCTATCATACTCAGCGGTGACCATCACCGCATTCGGGCTCAAATCATCGCTTAAGGCCTGCTCTAGAAGTCTGGCACTATTCTGAGCATTCTCTTCAGTATCAATCTGAATTGAAGCCGCACCTTCAGCAATCGCCGATAAGGCACCTTCATCCATCACGCGTGAGAGGCGTTGAATAACACCATCAGCAGCAACATACAGGCCCACCAATTCTTCCAACTCAGCACCAGAAATTGTCTGTGTTCCCTGCACAATACCCGCTTCTTTCAGCGCCACTTCTTGCATAAATTGCATCTCTTCGACAGCATCTTTAAGGTAACGCTCTTCGCGGCCTACTTTAACCTTATACAACGGTGGCTGTGCGATATAAATATGGCCATGCTCCACTAACTCAGGCATCTGACGGTATAAGAGTGTTAACAATAAGGTACGAATATGCGCACCGTCGACATCCGCGTCGGTCATGATAATGATGCGGTGATAACGCAGCTTCTCTAGATTAAATTCTTTACCAATGCTGGTGCCCAAGGCGGTAATTAAGGTGGTAATCGCTTCGCTAGCAATCAATTTATCGAAGCGCGCTTTTTCCACGTTAAGAACCTTACCGCGTAGGGGTAAAATCGCTTGGAACTTACGGTCACGGCCTTGTTTGGCCGAACCACCCGCCGAGTCACCCTCGACGATGTACAGTTCAGATTTAGCGGGGTCTCGCTCTTGGCAATCAGCGAGTTTACCAGGTAGGCCTGCGCCTTCAAGAATCCCCTTACGACGTGTCATCTCACGCGCTTTACGCGCGGCTTCACGAGCACGAGCAGCTTCAATAATCTTGCCGCACAACTCACGCGCATCGCTTGGGTTTTCTAATAACCACGTTTCTAGCGTACGTGCCACGGCCTCTTCCACCGCAGGACGTACTTCGCTCGAGACTAATTTATCTTTAGTTTGACTACTGAATTTAGGCTCAGGCACTTTAACCGAGAGGACGCAGCTCAGACCTTCGCGCATATCGTCGCCTGTGGTGTCGACTTTGGCTTTTTTCGCTAATTCATTATCGGCAATATATTTATTCAGTACGCGCGTCATCGCCGCACGTAAACCGGTTAAGTGCGTGCCACCATCACGTTGTGGAATATTATTAGTAAAGCAAAGTACTTGTTCAGCATAACTGTCATTCCATTGCATGGCGACGTCAACACCCACTTCGACCCCACCTGCCTCAGATGAGGTACTGACGGAGAAGACGTTCGGGTGCAAGACAGTCTTGCTCTTATTGATGTATTCAACAAAGCCCTTAACACCACCTGAGAATGCAAAATTCTCTTCCTTGCCTTGACGCTCATCGACCAGACGGATGCTGACGCCATTATTCAGGAATGACAATTCACGTAAGCGCTTAGCGAAGATGTCGTAATGGTACTCAACATTGCCGAAAATTAATGGGTCGGCATAGTAGTGCACCTTAGTACCTTGTTTATCGGTACTGCCGATGACTTTCAACGGTTCAAGACGCTCACCACGATTAAACTCGATTTGATGGACTTCACCATGACGGCGAATTGTCAGGCGTAACCACTCAGAGAGCGCATTCACGCAAGAGACACCCACACCGTGTAAGCCACCTGAAACCTTATAGGAGTTTTGGTCGAACTTACCACCCGCATGCAATTCAGTCATCACGATTTCAGCGGCACTGCGACCAAACTCGTCATCCTTATGGATATCGGTTGGAATACCACGGCCGTTATCCGTTACAGAAACTGAGTTATCGGCATGGATTGTCACGACAATATCGTCACAGTAGCCTGCCAAGGCTTCGTCAATCGCGTTATCCACGACCTCAAAAACCATATGGTGTAAACCTGTGCCATCGGATGTATCACCAATATACATACCAGGGCGTTTACGCACCGCCTCAAGGCCCTTAAGCATCTTGATTGAATCGGCTTCGTAATGTGGTTCACTGCTGTTCTTGACTGTCTCAGACATAATATAAAAACACTTATTTTGAATATCAATAAAACCACCGCTGACTTGCGCGCAAGCCAACGGCAGAAAGTTAAGGCATTAAATCCTTTAGATGCGTAATGGCATTACAACATAACGGAAATGCTCATTATCAGGTAGAGAAATCACTGCTGATGAATTGCTTTCTTGCTTAAGGGAGACGATAACACTATCGGTCTTCGCCATATTCAGCACTTCAAGCAAATAGGTAACGTTAAAACCAATATCAATCGGCTCGCCATCATAGTCTAGATCTATTTCAATTTTCGCTTCTTCTTGCTCTAGGTTAGACGATGAAATACGTAATAGATTCTCACCAAAGTGCAGTTTAATACTGCGCAACTTATCTTCAGAAACTAAGATCGCTGCACGCTGCAAGCTATTGTAGAGTTCTTCACGGCCAAGCTGTAGATGTAAGCTGTAATCGGTTGGGATAACACGCTTATAGTCAGGGAACTTGCCCTCAACCAATTTAGAAATAAGCTCAATATCGCCAAAGCGGAAGCAAATCTGTGTGTCGGCAATGCGAATATCAACCGGTTCATCGCTATCATCCAGCAGGCGTAACATTTCAGTCACGGCTTTACGTGGAATAATCAGACTGTCTTCACTTGTTAGACCCTCAACTGCCTCAGCCGCATGCGCGAGACGGTGACCATCAGTGGCCACTGCGCGCACTAAACCAGGCTCAAGCACCATTAACATACCATTCAGGTAGTAACGAATATCTTGGTGCGCCATCGCATAGTTAATCATACTCAATAGGCGGCGCAAGGCTTTCTGTGACATAGAGAACTCATGTTTCCACTGTTCAACCTCGGCTAATACAGGGAAATCACGGCCTGGCATAGTCTGCAAGGAGAAGCGACTGCCACCACATTGGATACTCATCTTGTCATCAGCAATTGTCGCACTAACCTCACCCGCAGCGGGTAAGGCACGTAAAATATCTTGTAATTTACGCGCAGCAACGGTCACTTTTTCCACATCATCACCCACGCCAAAGTCTGCATGGGTCGTGATCTGAATTAACATATCATAAGCCACAAACGCCATTTTGGCGCCCTCTTTACGTAAGAGCACATGCGATAGAATTGGCATAGTGCTTTTACGTTCTACCACACCAACCACGGTGAGTAGCGGCTTGAGTAAGGCATCAGTACTTGCTTGGAATAATTGCATCATTATCCTTTTAAGGTCTGTTCTAATACGTGCAAGTCATGGTTAAGCTGTCTATCACTTGCACGCGCCATAGCGATTTTACGTACGGCATGTAATACCGTCGTATGATCTCGCCCACCGAAAGAATCGCCTAAATCAGGCAAACTCTTACGGGTTAATTCTTTAGATAAGTACATCGCAATCTGGCGCGGCAGAGCAATATTGGCTCGACGCGTCCTCGAGTGCATGTCTTGAACTCTTATTTTATAAAAATCTGCGACAGTTTTCTGGATATTCTCCACGGTGATTAAACCATTTGCCACACGAAGCAGGTCTCTTAACGCTTCTTTACACGTATCAAGGGTAATAATTTTTAATCCCTTAAAAATTGCATAGGCGGTGACGCGCTGCAAAGCCCCTTCAAGCTCACGCACATTACTACGAATATGCTTGGCCATAAAGAAAGCCACGTCTTCATTCAGCTCGACTAGGCCTTTTTCCTCGGCCTTACGCATTAAGATGGCCACCCGCATCTCGAAGGCAGGCGGCTCAATCTGCATGGTGAGTCCCTGACTAAAGCGCGAAATAAGACGCTCATTAATATCTGCAAGCTCACGTGGATAGGTATCCGAACTAATCACTAATTGGCGGTTCTTCGCCACCATACTCTCAAATAAGTAGAAAAACTGCTCTTGAGTTTGAACACGACGGCGAAAGAATTGGATATCGTCAATCAGTAATAAATCTAAGGTGGCATACTGCTCATTCACCGCATTCCACGTATTGTTACGCATACATCTTACCATATCTTGGTAGTAGGTTTCGGCGTGGATATAGCGGGCTTTAAGGCCTGGTGTCTTATGCAATAAGGCATTACCGATTGCATGCATTAAGTGAGTTTTACCTAAGCCTGTGCTACCGTAGATAAACAAGGGGTTATAGCCCGCTTGCCCTGAGTGCGAGACAACATGGCGCGCGGAGGCTTCAGCCAATTCGTTCGATCGCCCCACCACAAGATTATCAAAGGTTTGCACTGGGTTGATAAAAGTCTGTGCATACGCATCACGCAGGTGTGCAGGGACGAAGGCGCTATTATCAACCATGGGCGGTGTAGCCAAATCACTCGCACTCCCTTGTTCCATCTCTGATGCCGCGCCGTCATAATCAATTTCGACGGTAATACCACCTTCGTTCGAAACTTCACGACCAGTTTTCTGTGCTAGCGCCGCGCCCATCATCGCGAACGGCATGCCTTGTCCCGCCGTACTTGCTGCAGACCCGCCTTGTGCAGATGGCTGCGCAGAAAGATGCGTGACAGACCCCGTAGCGACTGCATTCGCAGCATTCGCGATATTTGGTATGGCATTCATACTAGGTGAACTCGCACTAGATGTACTCACACTTTGGGAATTTGTCGCCAATTTGTCTGCTCGTCGTAGCTGGAAGACCACGTCAATATCTTTATGGAAGTAAGATTTTAGACAGGCTTGAATTTTGTCGCGATAATTAGTCTGTGCCCAATTGAGCTTAATTGGACTAGGAGCAGCAATTAAAAAGGCGGTTTCGTCTGTATTAAAACCGATAGGCACCAAGGGTGAAATCCACAACTTTACATTCGATGCGGGTATCCCTTCGGACAATTGGTCGACACAAACTTGCCAAAACTCTCTCATTCACTTCTCCTGACACAATTCACCATTGTACCTAAAATCAGAAAAGTTATCCACAGATTGAGGAGTTTATGGAATGTTATCCACAGGTGCCTCTCCTCAATACTCGCTAAAATAAGACAGTTTTCTCTAATTTTTGGATTAAAATCAATAAGCTATTGACTAATGCTATTTTTTTTGTTGAAATATACGGCTTTACTAAGCAAATTGTGTAATTAGCCTTATTTTGGCCTGATATGTAGTAAGCTGTATACTAAACTGTATGCTTTAAGATACCTGTGCGAATCTACATAGGTCGAAATACATAAATCGAGAATACTTAATTCGAATTGTATTTCGTGTATACGGTGGAATATATAAGTCGAGGTACACAAGTTGAAACCTATAAACATCCAATGTTTATACGATTTTGAATTAGCGTCTTGAATCGTAAAATAAGAGTAGATCAAGAAGCGTATCAAGAATATTGCACATAGACATTTGACGTTTGGCACATATAAACATTAGTAGTTTGTCCATACTTTAGCCAGCTTATTACAACAGCCAGGATTAAGTTGCACTACTCTGCTGTCTGTACTAAGCCACTAATATTAACAAACTAAGCTCTTTTTAATAGCTCTTTATTTCTGGGATTATCATGAAACGTACTTTCCAACCTTCAGTTACTCGTCGTAAGCGCACTCACGGTTTCCGTGTTCGTATGAAAACTCGTGGCGGTCGCGCTGTGATCAATGCACGCCGCGCTAAAGGTCGTAAGCGCTTAGCCGTTTAAGCCTAGCGGTTTAAGACTTCGCGATACAAGACTTTTGCTGAAATGAACCGTATCGACTGATTAACGGTTACTGCATGTCAAGCGCCAATTATCCCAAAGAGGCGCGCCTACATAGCCCCTCTGAATTTGCTGCCGTCTTCACGGCAAGGCGAGTGTTTCGAGGGGCTTTGTTTTCTTTACATCAAAGTAAAACCAAGCCAACGCTTGAGACAGAGCCTGTCTGTGCACGCCTTGGCCTGGTGATTGCTAAGCGTTACGCTGCTCGTGCCGTGACGCGCAATACCATTAAGCGTGTTGCCCGTGAAGCCTTTCGGCATCGGCGCACTAGCCTACCTGCACGGGACTATATTATTCGCTTACATGCCTCAGCGCCCTTATGTTCCCTGACACAATTACGCCAGCAAGTACGACAAGAAATCGACTTGCTGTTCGATCGTATTCACTAAGGATTGACTACTAAGGACTCAAAGGTAAGCGGTGAAAATTTAGTCATAAACTGCCGAAGGTTCAACAATAAGCAGCGAAGGCTTAGCTTTAGACCAAGAGAGCTGGATTGTAAACTGCGGAGGGCTCGACACATGCTCAAGAAAATTCTTATCGCACCAATTCGTTTTTACCGTTATTTTTTAAGTCCATGGCTCGGTAATTCCTGCCGCTTCACCCCAAGCTGCTCTTTATATATGATGCAGGCGATTGAGGAACATGGCTCTCTCAAGGGCTTATATCTGGGTACGCACCGAATCTGTCGTTGCAACCCCTGGTGTAAGGGTGGTCATGACCCCGTACCTTCGAAATTTAAAAAACCAGCCAAGGACTAAAAACACCATTATTTTTAGGGAGTTATCTCTCAAATACTAGGTGAACAAGGCATTTCTAAGGTAAACTTATTGGTTTTACTAAACGCTAAAAACAATAGCGTAAATAGTAGCTTTAATGTAATAGCTTAAATGGATAAATAGCTAAATGGATATTAGACGCACCATCCTCTGGATGATTTTCATCTTTTCCGTATTTATGGTTTGGAGCAATTGGCAAATGTATAATGCGCCTCCCGCTCCTGCTCAAGCTGAGAATACGGCTGCACCAACTAGCGCTCCTGCTTCGGGTGCCCCTAACTTAGTCGCCGAACAAGCCGTCACACCAGGTGCTGCGAACACAGCGAGCAGCTCAGAAAAAATCGTGATTAATACAGATGTGTATAAACTCACTTTCGATACGCTTGGTGCCCAAATTGTTCGCGCTGAACTCCTACAGCATCCTATTGCTGAAGACCGTTCAATCCCCACAGTTCTCTTGGATAATAGCGCATTCCAATACACCGTACAAAGCGGCCTCGTCGGTCCTGCGAACCTAAATAAGAACTACCCCAATCAGAATACGCCATTCACCATGACTTCGACTGAAACGAGCATGACTGGCGATACACTGAACGTAGTCTTTAGCGCACAAGCAGATGGTTTGCAAGTAGTGCGTACCTATACCTTCAGTAAGGGCTCATACCAAATTGTAGTGAATGAGCAGGTAACGAATATCAGCAATGAAGTACAGACACCGTCACAGTATCTACAAATTACCCGTGATAATCACGAACCTGCTGGTGGCTCATCGTTCTATCCAACTTACTCGGGCTGGGCAGTCTACTCTGATGCTGAACGCTTCCAGAAGATTGATTTCTCTGAGATTGATAAGAACACCGCTGATTTCGTCAAGCAAGCTCCTGATGGTTGGGTCAGCTTTATTCAACACTTCTTCGTGACCGCTTGGATTCCAGAGCAAGGCAAGGAACACAGCGTAAATCTACGTAAGATTGGCAATAATCTATATGCCGTGAATACGATTGAAGCCTTGGGTGAATTAGCCCCTGGCGCTAGCACAACTACGACGGCATCACTCTGGATTGGTCCACAAGACCAGAAAGCCTTAGCGAAAGTAGATCCAACATTAGACTTAGTGGTGGACTATGGTTGGTTGACAATTATTGCGAAACCTATGTTTAGCCTCATGAATTGGATTTACTCATGGATTGGCAACTGGGGTTGGACCATTGTCATTCTAACCTGCATTATCAAACTGATCCTCTATCCATTATCAGCTGCTAGCTACCGCTCTATGGCTAAGATGAAAAATGTGGCCCCACGTATGAAATCCTTACGTGAGCAATTTGGCGACGACCGTGAGAAGCTGAATGCCGCCATGATGGAGATGTACCGTACCGAGAAAATTAATCCGCTTGGTGGTTGCTTACCGATTCTTGTGCAGATTCCTGTGTTCTTAACCTTGTATCGCGTGCTATTAGCTAGTGTGGAGATGCGCGGCGCTGGTTGGATCGGTTGGATTACTGACCTATCTGTACGCGACCCTTACTTCATCTTACCTGCCGTAATGATGGCCACGATGTTCTTGCAAATCAAATTGAATCCAACACCACCGGATCCAATGCAAGCCCGTATTATGATGATTATGCCTCTCGTATTCGGTGCCATGATGTTCATGTTCCCTGCAGGCCTGGTACTTTACTGGGTGGTGAATAACGTGCTATCGATTGCGCAGCAATGGTACATTACCCGCAATTTAAATAAAGCGGCGAATGAGCAGATCCTAACGCATAAGTAAGCGAATCGTACACAAAGCATTGCGCTAAAGCGCAACATAAAAATACCGCTCTAGAAATTCTAGAGCGGTCAGACTGCTGACTAACCCCTTGTTTTTTTGGACAAGGGGTTTTCGTTTAAAG
>JAUNUI010000020.1 GCA_030538255.1 Pelistega sp.
ACATTAGCTCGCGTTTCCATTCAGGCAATAAATTTGCGACTTTGGTGTAACTAAATTTAAACGAATTATCCTGTTGATATTGCTCATTTTGATACGCCAAAGCACGATTAAACACAAAACGCGAACAACCGCAAGATTGTTTCATCTTGCGGATTTGTTCGCCATTTGGCATCAATTCAAATTTAAATGCTTTGCGTATTAACATTCTTTCATGAATAATAGGATTTTTGGCATTTCTACATTCCACATTCTACACTTGGTCAATGGAAAAAGAAACTGATTGAAGAACAGTAGACAACGCTTGATTAGCTGAACATGGACGGTTTGGGACTGCTATGCAGTCCGCGCCTTGTATCTCCGCCGTGAACGGCGAAGTTTTACGGCGCAACTTGATAAATGAATAGGCGTGATGCGCTGGTGCCAGATATGCCTGGGGAAATGAAGTGCCCCCCAAGTTCAGACTGAAAACCGAAGAGTTTTGAGTTTACTTAAAATGACTGGGTTTTACGGTGAGTTCTGATAAAGTCACGATGCGATCGCATGAAATCGCATCGTTGTATTCACAATATTTACTGATGAAACTATCTTCGCTGTCAGTGAGGGCGCTTGTCAAAGTAAATGCTTAATACTCCGAGTATTTACTGATGAGACTATCTTCGCCATCAGTGAGGACGCTTGTCCAAATAATGGGCAAGTTGTTCAGTTTGCTGAGTATCAAATAAGAGACCTAAGCGAGTGCGACGCCACAAAATATCATCCGTGGTTTGTGCCCACTCTTGTTCGATAAGCCAGTTAACTTCGCTAGCATATAAGTCATGGCCGAAGTTAGTGCCCATTTCCTCAATATTAGCGGATAAGAAGGCATTAGCTAAGTTTCCATAGGCCTTAGCGTAGCGCAGGGCGAGGGCAGGGCTTAGCCAACCGTATTGCTGAATTAGCTGTTGGGCATAAGCATCAGGCGAATCAATCGCGCCACCAGGTAAGCGTTGTGTGCTAGTCCAGCCTTTAGATTTGCCAGTAAAAGGCGCAAGTTTCTCTAAGGCATGTTCAGCTAAACGTCGGTAGGTGGTGATTTTACCGCCATAAATAGAGAGTAAAACCGGTTGTTGCCCATTGCCACCACTCAAGTCAAAGACATAATCTCGGGTCACCGCTGAGGCAGTGCCTGTATTGTCATTGTATAAGGGGCGTACACCAGACCAGCTAGACACCATATCCGCTCTACTGAGTGGCTGATCAAAATAGGCATTGATTAAACTGAGCAGATAATCAATTTCTTCATCACTAATCGCCACTTGTGCGGGGTCACCTGTGTAATCGACATCAGTTGTGCCAATCATGGCAAAGTTATCACGATAAGGCGTGGCAAAGACAATGCGATTGTCTTTGTTCTGCAGAATATAAGCATGATCGCCAGGATAAAATTTCGGCACAACAATATGACTGCCTTTGACAAGGCGTAATTTATTACCGTGCTCAGGCTTATGCAGATAGTCTTCAATTTGAGCAACCCAAGGCCCAGCGGCATTGACTAGGATCTTGGCTTGGATAACTTGACTTGCGCCGCTAGCTTGTTCAATGCGCACACTCCAGAGTTTGCCATCATGATTAATTTCGCTGCAGCGAGATCGTGTGAGGATAGTCGCACCTAGCTGACTGGCGCTCATCGCATTCAGAATCACTAAGCGAGAGTCATCGACTTGGCAATCAGAGTAGATAAAGCCCTTGGTAAACTGTGGTTTAAGCGCTTGGCCATAGTTATTGTCACGCTCTAATTTAATCGCTTGTGAACCAGGCAGGCGGTCTGAACGCTTGGCCAGATGGTCATACAAAAATAGACCACAACGAATCATCCAAGCAGGGCGTAAATGAGGCTCGTGTGGTAGAACAAAGCGTAAGGGTTGGACTAGATGCGGTGCAATATTTAAGAGCGTCTCACGCTCAGAAAGTGCTTCACGAACCAGACGAAACTCATAGTGTTCAAGGTAGCGTAGTCCACCATGGATCAGTTTGCTACTGGCTGAAGATGTGGCACTGGCGAGGTCATTCTGCTCGCATACTAGGACGCGTAAACCTCGACCAGCAGCATCGCGTGCGATGCCAACTCCGTTAATGCCACCCCCTATGATACAGAGGTCATAAGGGGCGGATACATGCTCAGACGCCATAGAAAATCCGATAATTATTCAGCAGGAGTTTCGGTTTGGGTAATAATAGCTGATTTGAAATCGGCTAATGATTTTTGGAGCTTTTTCGAGTTGGCTTCAGAAAACTTAGCAAAGCTATCACTGAGGCATTTGTCATAGGCTTTAACCATTTTAGTTAATAGTTTTTTGCCTTTAGGTGTCAGACGAATGAATGTGCTGCGACGATCTTCACGGTTTAAAATACGCTCAATTAAGTCTTCACGCTCTAATTGCATAGTGATGGTAGTGATATTACCGTTACTCACCATCAAGCGGTCAGATAGTTCACCCATACGTAAGCCCTGAGGGGCGTTAGTTAATTGAGCCATAAGCTCGTAGCGTGGTAGTGTTGTCTGAAATTGAGAACGTAACACATTACGTAATTCATTTTGAATTAAATTATTGCAAGCGTTAAGACGTAGCCATAATTTTAGTTCTTCAGAAGAACTCTCATTTACACGGGTTTCTGTATCAAAGGACATAGTTGCTCCAGATGGAATTCGTTACTAATTAAAAAGCAATACAATTTAAAGTATGCAGTATATAACTTAATATTATAAACTTAAAAATCGCATCTTCATATGGTATTAAGCGAGTTTTAGGCAGTCTCTTAACTATTATTTATGATTTAAAGCAAATGGACTAAAATATAAAAAAAGCTTAATGCACTGAAATTTCAAGAAATCTTGTATAAAACCACGACACTAGCACTCAAATACACAGAGTTGAAACAAGCCAAGCTAGAAATTAAATGATTTACTAAAACCTTAGTTTGTTGCATTTTATAGACAGTAAAAGAGTAAAATACCCTCAATATTTTAATTGGACTTGGAGTTAATCTGAGTTTTTAGCGTAGGAATTAAGATGATACTAACAGAAAATAGAGCAGATGATGTAATCTTTGATCATAAAATTTCATCTATTGCAGAAATTGTTGAAGACTTAAAAAATGGCAAGATGGTCATTTTAGTCGATGAGGAAGATCGTGAGAACGAAGGTGACCTCGTGATGGCAGCGGATTTTATCACACCTGAAGCAATTAATTTTATGGTTACTCATGCGCGAGGTTTAGTCTGTTTAACCTTAACTACCGAACGATGCGAACAGTTAGGCCTAGAAATGATGGCTACGCGTAATGGCTCGAGTTTTGGCACGAATTTTACCGTGTCTATTGAGGCGGCAGAGGGCGTGACGACTGGTATTTCTGCAGCGGATCGTGCGCACACGATTAAAGTGGCGGTTGACCCCAATTCCACCACGATGGATCTCGTGAGCCCAGGTCATATTTTCCCTGTGCGTGCAGTACCAGGTGGTGTATTGATCCGTGCAGGTCATACTGAAGCAGGTTGTGACCTAACACAAATGGCTGGCCTTCATCCTGCTTCGGTCATCTGTGAAATCCTTAAACCCGATGGCACCATGGCTCGCTTACCTGATTTAGTTGAATTTGCTAAAGAGCATAACTTGAAGATTGGTACGATTGCCGATCTTATTGAGTATCGTAGTGAGCATGAATCGATGGTGGTGCGCTTAAGTGAACGTCATCTGAATACGCCATGGGGTGAATTCCGTGCAGTATCTTATATTGATAAAGCCTCGGGTGCGCCGCACATTGCCTTAGTGCATGGTGAGATCGACGCTGAACAAGAAGCCCTAGTGCGTGTGCATGAGCCTGTTTCAGTATTGGACTTCCTTGATACGGATAATGCTTGCCACAGCTGGCCAGTGGATAAAGCCTTGAAAGCCATCAAACAAAGTGCAGCAGGCGTTATGGTTTTCTTGAATGCGCAAGGCGTTGAGGAGCAGTTGATTAGTAATCTTAAAAAATGGAATGCGGAGCAAGAAACTGAGAAGCGCACTCCCGACCGTTACGGCTTACGCACCTATGGTGTGGGCGCGCAGATTCTACGTGATTTGAATGTAGGTAAGATGCGCTTACTTTCATTGCCTCGTAAGATGCCGAATATGGCGGGGTACTCCTTGACTGTGACAGGTTTTGAGTCAGATAATTAATTGCTTGGCTTTATGGGTAGTGAGAGATTTGAGTCAGATAATTAATCGCTTGGCTTTATGAAGAGTGAGTGGTTTTGAGTCAGAAAAATATCTCTCACCTTTTCTTGAATTGACACAATTGGAGTTGGTGTTTCGCTGTACAATAGGCGCAGTTACTGTGAGCGTTGATTTATGTGCTCATACTCCAATTTAGTAAACTACCTTAAAGGAATTTAAATGAAGCCATATACTCTTGCTCCTGATCGTAACGGTGAAGGCCTACACATTGGTATTGTTTGTGCCCGTTTTAATGACGAAATTGGTATTAAAGAACTTGACGCTTGCTTAGCACAGCTCGGTGAGTTAGGCGTTGATGAAAGCCAGATTATGGTGGTTTCTGTGGCCGGTGCTTTAGAGCTAGGCTTAGCTTTACAGCAAATGGCGCTGAGTTATGAGTTTGACGCCTTGATTGCTCTAGGCGCAGTCATTCGCGGTGAAACTTACCACTTTGAAGTGGTGAGCAACGAAAGTGCCGCTGCTATTACGCGCGTAAGCTTAGATATGAATATCCCTATTGCTAACGGCGTCTTAACTTGCGAAACTGAAGAACAAGCAGAAGAGCGTGCTGCTGAAAAAGGCGCGGATTGTGCGGTTGTTGCCGTTGAGATGGCGAATTTGGCCGAAGCCTTGATTCCTGAAATGGATGAGGACGAGTACGACGACGATGATGATGACCTCGACTTCGACGATGACGAAGACGAAGATGATGAATAATTAGGATATATAGTGGCAAAACAAAAAAAGAGTGCAAGACGTCAGGCGCGTGAATACGCATTGCAAGGCGTCTATGCATGGATTATTAGTGGCTTTAGCCCACAAGAAGTAGGTGCAATTGATGCGCATGTGCAGAATGAAGCGAAAGCAGAGTTTGGACAGGCGGATATTACCTGGTACAAGACTTTGCTGTATGGAGTGTTCGATCAACACGAAAGTTTGCGCGAACACTTCCAGCCTTTTCTTGACCGTGATGTCAATGAATTATCGCCTATCGAGCATGGCGTCTTATTATTAGGCACCTATGAATTAGTGCACTCTCTCGATGTCCCTTATCGCGTTGCCATCAATGAAGCGGTTGAACTTGCCAAGGAATTTGGCGGTGTAGACGGCTTTAAATTCGTTAACGGCGTACTAGACAAGGTTGCTGCTGAGGTTCGTCCATTAGAGCTTAACACAGCAAATTAAGTAGTAGCTCAAGTGCTAAGGTAAGTGTCAAGGCAAGAGTCAAAGCAAGTGCTTAAGATAGGTGCCAAGGTAAGTACTAAAGAGAAGTGCTAAGGCGAGTGCTAAAGACATGCATACAAGCTAGACTTTCTTGCCGATGCGTCTTGAGCTTAATTCCCCAATTGATTGCAAGAGGCAGGCTTTATGGCGGGTGAGTTTGATCTTATCAAACAGTATTTTTCACGCACCTCTGGTGAGCAGACTAAGGCCAAGCAAGCATCAGGTGTTTTGTTAGGCGTGGCTGATGATTGCGCGATTTTCCAGCAAACGCCAGGCAGCCAAATTGCCACGAGTATAGACTTATTAATTGAGGGTCGACATTTCTTTAGTGATGTTGACCCTTATGCTTTAGGACATAAAGCGCTTGCTGTGAATTTATCGGACTTGGCGGCTATGGGTGCTAAACCGATTGGCTGCTTATTAGGCCTGGCCTTACCTCGAGTAGACCAAGCCTGGCTAAGCGCATTTTCCTCTGGCTTTTACGCGCTCTCTGATGCCTATGCCTGTCCTCTGATTGGCGGTGATACAACGCGCAGTGAGCAGGGGATTTGTATCAGTGTCACGGTATTTGGCGAAGTTCGTGCTCCCTTTTTACAAAGAAATCGGGCCCAAGTCGGTGATGATATCTGGGTTAGTGGGCACTTGGGTGCCGCGCATACTGCTTTAAGGCTATTAAGTAAGCAGGCAGCAGCTAATGTATTGAGTGATGCTGAGGCAACGCTTCTCGCTATAACACGGGATGCTTTAGAGCGTCCGAACCCGCGAATCGCCTTAGGCCAGGCCTTACATCAGGTAGCGCATGCGGCCTTAGATATTTCTGATGGCTTAGCACAAGACTTAAGTCATATCCTTAAGCAAAGTCATGTTGCCGCGATTATTGAAGAAGAGCGACTACCTGTTGCTGAGGCGTTACTTGAACAATCGCTCGCAGAGCGGCGGGATGCTGTCTTAGGCGGTGGGGATGTATATGAGTTGTGCTTTACGGCGGCACCCAATCAGAGAACTCGGATTCTGGCGATTAGTGCGGAACTTAATTTGCCACTCACACGCATTGGCCACGTGACCCCAGCAGACAGTCAAACTTCATTACTTCAAGTGCGTGATAGTTTTGATCAAACAGTTGATTATTTTTACGCCGGCTTTGATCATTTCAGTTAATATCTAGCTATTATCGATTACCCATGATGCTATGAACTCCGCCGAACCGAATGCGCCAAGCAATAATAACGCTTTAGAACACACTACATCAGAAAGCCCAGCCCCAACCATGACTGGCTCAGACCAGGCTACGCTGGACACGCTCGTTGATGCACATGTAGCCTCAACGATGACAAACCTGGGCGGCTCAGGCGATGCTACACCTGAAAAAGCTGCGCAAACCATGTCGTCGACAGGACCAGTGACACCTACCTTTGTTTGGGTCAAGCAGTCAGTCCATCGCCTATTTGCCTTTGGTTTTGGTTCGGGTTTAATTAAACCTGCGCCTGGGACATGGGGAACCCTGATGGCATGGGCCTTATGGTTGCCCTTGAGTAGTCTTATTAGCCATGATATCTGGATGGCCGTATTCTTATTCCTCATGTATGTGTATGGGGTATTTATCTGCCAGAAAGTCACTCAAGATATGGGCGTTGCTGATCATGGCGGGGTAGTCTGGGATGAGATCGTCGCCTTTTGGCTGGTCCTTTTCGTCATTACCCCACTACCTTTAATCTGGCAGGCAGTGGCTTTTGGCGTATTTCGATTCTTTGATATTATTAAACCCTGGCCGATTGCATTCTTTGACGAGCGTCTGAAGAACGGCTTTGGTGTCATGTGGGACGATATTATCGCCGCACTCTATAGTCTATTTGTTATTGCTGTTTTACTTAGAATTGTGGGGGGCTAAATGAGAGAAACAACACAAGAACTTGCTTTAGCACAAGAGTTGGGTGAGCTTGTTTTACGCCGCGGTTGGCTCTTAGCAACGGCCGAATCGTGTACCGGTGGCTTGTTGGCGGGTGCGGTGACAGGGGTTTCTGGTTCTAGCCAATGGTTTGACCGTGGTTTTGTCACCTATACCAATGAAGCGAAGATCGATATGTTGGGCGTGCACAATAACACCCTAGAGCGCTTTGGCGCGGTGAGCGAAGAGGTGGCTAAGGAGATGAGTGAGGGCACCTTAGCGCATGCAATTCATTCATGTTGCGCCATCAGTACCACAGGGATTGCTGGACCAACGGGTGGCACAGAGATCAAGCCTGTGGGCATGGTATGTTTTGGGTTCTCATGGCGTACGCACGAAGGTGTACAGACTAGTACATGTACCGAGTATTTCACTGGCTCACGCGCTGAGGTGCGAGCCAGTGCAGTAGAGTTTGCCTTAACTAAGGCAGGACAGCTTTTCGGGCAAGATTGATCGCATCACGCGTCGCCTTGGCGGTCTCTGCAGCCGCTTCACGCCAGTCAAGACCAGCACTTGCGTATAAGATTGCACGGGATGAATTAATCATAATGCCTGTGCCGTCGGCATTGCAACCAGCACTCACGGTGCTATCAATATCACCGCCTTGGGCACCGATGCCAGGGATTAATAAGGGCATGTCAGCGCCAACAACCGCACGAACCTTAGCAATCTCTTCAGGGAAGGTGGCGCCAACGACTAAGCCACATTGACCTGTGCGATTCCATTTCTCGGCGACTAAGCGTGCTACATGCAGATATAAGGGCTCGCCATTGTCCAATTGGGCAAACTGCAAGTCCGAGCCGCCAGGGTTCGAGGTGCGACATAGAATAATCACTCCCTTATTTTCCCACGCCAAGTAGGGCTCAATAGAATCAAAGCCCATATACGGATTAACAGTCACCGCATCAGCGCGATAACGGCTAAATGCCTCATGTGCATAATGCTCGGCAGTGGTGCCAATATCACCACGTTTTGAATCTAAAACAATCGGTAGGTGTGGATATTTCTGCTGGATATAGTGGCAGATATTCGCTAATTGTGTTTCAGCACCTTGTGAAGCGAAATAAGCGATTTGCGGTTTAAAGCCACAAGCATATTCTGCTGTAGCGTCGACAATACCAATACAAAACTCATAAATGGCATTCTTATCTTGGGCAATATCCTCAGGAAAGCGTTGTTGATCTGGGTCTAGTCCAATCATCAATAAAGAGTTTTGGCTTTCCCAGGCCTCTTGTAATTTCTCAGTAAACTTCATAGTCGTTGACATCACTCAATCAATATTCTTATTAAAAAATAAATCCACACCAAAGCAATTAAGCTTAAACAAAGAAACACTGCCGCACTGCCGAGGTCCTTCGCTCGCCCAATTAAGGGGTCGAAGTCAGGACTTAATTTATCGGCTACCGCTTCAATCGCGGAGTTAAGCAGCTCAGTAATGAGTAATAGGAACAAGGTTGAGAGCAGAAAGAGCACTTCAAAACCGCTTGTTCCTAGGAAAAAAGCCAATGGTGCCAAGACCAAACATAATAATAACTCTTGACGAAAAGCCGCTTCATGCATAATAGCGGCTTTAAACCCTTGCATAGAGTACTGTCCTGCCTTAAAAATGCGCTTGAGGCCAGGCTTACTTTTGAAGTCAGCTGAGTTTTTGTAGGCATCAGGCTTGGAATCGTTGGAGGTATTCATCATTAAGGAGGACAAATCGTCTAAAGAAGGCGCTGCTTATTATCTCTATGGTATCTATATGGGCACATGGTAAGACGCTCAATCACTTTGCTTAACGTTATTGTGTTAAGCATGTTCGTACATTACGCAGTGTCCCGCACGTCATGGATAGGCGCAACAACTTTATGCTTGGGCCTAGCACTTCATGAATAGACTCAGTGCTTCAGGGTATATGCTATTGTAATTTAAGTCCTAGCATGATGCCGTAATTGCTGCCTTAGCGCTAAAAATAAACAAATCTTAGTCCCACAAAAGATCTGGAATGCGGCCATTACCCCCAAAATCAACAAAAAAATACGCCTAGAAAAATCCAGGCGTATTTTGTAGTGCTTTGTATTGCGAGAAGCTTAAATTCGATTAAATTTAAGCTTCTCTTGAAGGGTTGGAAGCTAAGCTTAGAAGCCCATGCCACCCATACCACCCATGCCGCCCATATCAGGCATTGCAGGCATTGGTTTGTCTTCAACGATTTCAGCAACAGCAACTTCAGTTGTTAGCAATAGGCTGGCAACAGAAGCAGCGTTTTGAAGTGCTGTACGAGTTACTTTAGTTGGGTCTAGAACACCTTGCTCAACTAAGTCACCGTACTCACCCGTAGCCGCGTTGAAACCAAAGTTACCTTGACCTTCGCTTACTTTGTTAACCACTACGCTTGGCTCATCACCAGCGTTAGCAACGATAGTGCGTAGAGGGGCTTCGATGGCACGTAGAACAAGTTTAATACCAGCGTCTTGGTCTGCGTTAGAGCCTTTAAGTGCTTGGATAGCTGGTTTTGTACGGATAAGCGCAACGCCACCACCAGGAACAATACCTTCTTCAACCGCAGCACGTGTAGCGTGTAGAGCATCTTCAACGCGCGCTTTTTTCTCTTTCATTTCAACTTCAGTTGCCGCGCCAACACGGATAACCGCTACACCGCCTGCTAATTTAGCAACGCGCTCTTGTAGTTTTTCGCGGTCATAATCAGAAGTCGCTTCTTCGATTTGAGTGCGAATTTGTTTAACACGCGCTTCGATGCGATCTACAGTACCGTAACCGTCGATGATGATGGTGTTTTCTTTACCAACTTCGATACGTTTCGCTTCACCTAATTGCTCAAGTGTTGCTGACTCTAAAGACATACCTGTCTCTTCAGAGATAACCACACCGTTCGTTAAGATAGCGATATCTTCAAGCATGGCTTTACGACGATCGCCGAAACCAGGTGCTTTAACAGCTGTCGTTTTTAGGATGCCACGGATGTTGTTCACAACAAGCGTTGCTAAGGCTTCGCCTTCAACGTCTTCAGCGATGATCAATAGCGGACGGCTAGTTTTAGCCACTTGCTCTAGCAATGGCAATAAATCACGGATATTGCTGATTTTCTTGTCGTAGATTAGAACGAATGGATCGTCTAAAGCAGAGATTTGTTTGTCTTGGTTATTGATGAAGTATGGAGACAAGTAGCCACGGTCAAATTGCATACCTTCAACAACATCTAACTCGTTCTCTAAAGACTTACCGTCTTCAACAGTGATCACGCCTTCTTTGCCCACTTTGTCCATGGCGTTGGCGATGATTTCACCGATAGAAGTGTCGCTGTTAGCAGAGATAGAAGCCACTTGAGCGATTTCTTTAGAAGTAGAGCTTGGACGAGAGATTTTTTGTAACTCATCAACAGCAACAGCAACGGCTTTATCGATACCGCGCTTTAGATCCATTGGGTTGATGCCAGCGGCAACATATTTCAAACCTTCTTCTACGATGGCTTGTGCTAATACAGTAGCAGTCGTAGTACCGTCACCAGCATTGTCAGAAGTCTTAGCAGCAACTTCTTTCACTAATTGTGCGCCGATGTTTTCGAATTTGTCTTTTAATTCGATTTCTTTCGCAACAGATACACCGTCTTTAGTCACAGTAGGAGCGCCGAAAGAGCGATCTAGAACAACGTTACGACCTTTAGGGCCAAGCGTTGTTTTAACAGCGTTAGCTAGTGTGTTAACACCACGCACGATGCGTGAACGAGCGTCATCACCAAAAAATACTTGCTTTGCAGCCATGTTAATAATTCCTTAAGTTGGGACTTTGCTTTGAGGCAAAGTTAAAAATATGAATTTTCTATCGAGAGAGATCGTGAATAATTAGGCAACAACAGCCAAGATTTCTTCTTCACGAATAACTAATAATTCTTCGCCATCAACTTTAACAGCTTGACCTGCGTATTTACCGAAGAGAACTTTATCGCCCACTTTAACGTCGACTGGAATGTTCTTACCGTCTTCAGTTTTCTTGCCTGGACCTACTGCGATCACTTCACCTTGATCAGGTTTCTCTGTGGCGCTATCAGGGATAACAATGCCTGAAGCAGTAGTACGTTGGTTGTCTAGGCGTTTGATAATAACGCGGTCTTGTAAAGGACGCAATGACATGAATAGCTCCTGATTTATATTTAAGTTAAGTCAATTAATTCAATTAAGTCTTTAAGGGCGGTTTTAGCACTCTATCCCTTTGAGTGCTAATTATAGGGACGAATTTACACATTTCAAGAGCAAAAAGGCGCTTTGTTACATTTTTGATGAAAAAAGAGGGTGGGAGGGGGAGTGAAAAGTGTCAGTCTGCTCAGTGCCGTCAATGTGCCAGAGATGAAAATACTGTACCCAAGAAGATTTTAATGTTTGTCAGTCTACTTAATATTGGTAAGAGGCTCCATGATCGTCCTCGGATTCTGCCCAAACTACGGGCGATAGAACGAATTAACCTTTCTTTAGATTAAAGCATTGTTAAGTCACTGGTCATGTAGCCGAAAAATTTATAAGCTGTACGATATTACAAAAAGTAAGTATTTAATATGTCACTAAGGTCTAGTCTTAACAGGCCAAGAATGCTTTAGTGCTCAGCAATCTCGAGGAAAAAGAACTCATGCGCAATTTTGTGTACCCATTAATTATTACTCTTCTTAGTGTTTTTGCTTTAGCGGCTTGTGATAAGCCCAATACGACTGCTGCTCTTGATAAAGCAATGAACGTAATGCCGGCAACAACGGGTATCACGAACGGCTAAGTAAACTCTGGTTCCTATCAAGGCTTGATGCACATCGCATGAAAGTCATAATAGCGTCGTGAATTATTTCACCACGCTATTATTGATACCCCAAGGCCTAATTAACACCCGACGCACCTAATCAATAGTCACAATACTCAAGCAAAAAGACCTCACCGATCAGGTGTTCGCCCAAGTGCTACATTAATCAATATCTGGCAAGGGTTCTTGTTCAATTTTGCGAATATCGTATTGACGTGCGCAGCGTTTGAAGAAATTCCACACTAATTTACTGGAATTGGGCCCTTTACGCGAATTATAGGCAAGGCTATCATCACCCCCCGACCAGGCGTGGTCAAGATGCTTCACTTCAACTAGCTCCACCACAGTTTGGCGTTTATATTTATAGGACTTATGCATGTATTCTCGCGAGGTCTGTGCGTAGCGATGACTAATACTTGGCTCCGTCTCAATCGGCATATCATTTAAGTGCAAGAATTGCGTGGCCAATTGCTGCGCATTACTACTATTCACCACATTATCTTGTTCGCCATGGATAATCATCGTGGGTAGGTTAAAGTGCTGCGGCTCGTATTCGGAGAGATGCTCAAGTAGTTCTTCAGTTTCTTCTAGCTCTTCGGCACGCATAATCTCTAATCCTGTGGCGAGGCTATGCGCTTTGCCTAAAATAGGGCCAGAATGCATGGCTAAGGCACAGAAGCGTTCTGGATGGCGCATGGCTACCAGTGAAGCCATTGCCGCTCCTGCGGAAAGTCCGGCAATAAAGACTTTCTCAGGGTCGAGACGATACATGGAAATCGTAGTATCAATAATTTCCATAATCGTATCGGCCTCAGCTAAACCCCGTCGCTCATCAGGTAAAAACCAACGCCAACAGCTATTGAGCTGATAACGTTTGCTTTGTTGTGGGTACACGACAACAAAGCCATTGGCTTGGGCGACGCGATTCATTTGCGTGCCTTGGGCAAAAGAATACGCATTCTGAGTACAGCCATGCAACATAACGACCAGAGGCATGTCTTGGGTGCTAGGTCGAGTGCTCGTGGGCGATGGTGTGAAGGTGTAATAATCTAATTTACTTAATAAGGGTTGCTTATTCATCGCTGGCGAGATGAAGACATGACGCTTCCAGCGCCCGCGAGTTTGTGGATCGGGGCGCTTGGGTGCAGCAATAAAAGGCACAGAACTCGATGGAAAAAGATTCAATGGGCCTTTTAGGAAGTTTTTCTGTACATTGAGTAAGCGTTCAGTCGTCTTAAACAATGTACGGCCTAATTTAAGTGGCATATTATGGTATCCAATCGCTAAGGGAATCCCTGAGTTAGCGTAAGAATGAGTATCGTAAATAAAAAATAATGCTATGATGCTTTGCGCATTTATCTCTGAAATGCAGATGGTTTAGATTATCATACGGATGTTTAAATTCGTGTGTCGCCAATTTTATTTTGCAAAATTTAAGGATTCGTATGTTAAAAATCAATGGCCTTTTATTGGGTATTTTATGTGCCTTGGGTACTAATGCGGTCGCAGCGCCTATCAAAGTGGGTATCGCTTTGGATATTTCAGGTCCTTTTTCAGCTTTGGGTGAAGAGGCCCGCGCTGGTTTTGAACTCGCCATTGAAACCTTAGGTGGTAAATTAGGTGGTCAAGAGGCCGAATTTATTCAAACCGACTATGCAGGTAATCCACAACAAGCTTCACAATTGGTGAATCGCTTTATTAAGCAAGATAAGATTGACTTTTTTACCGGTCCCATCCCTTCAAATGCGGCCTTAGCCGTGGGCCAAGCCTTGTTCGCAGCGAAAGTGCCTTTTATCTCCAGTAACCCTGGGCCTAGTCAATACGCAGGTGTACAGTGTAACCCGTATTTCTTTGGTGTGTATCAGAACGATACCTATGATGAGGCTGCGGGTGTGGTAGCGAATGAAAGTGGCTACAAGAAGATGGTCATCATTGCCCCGAATTACCCAGCGGGCAAGGACCACTTAGGTGGCTTTAAGCGCACTTATACCGGCGAAGTGAAGGAAGAAATTTATACCCGTGTCGGTCAATTGGATTATGCAGCAGAGTTAGCGCAAATTCGTGCGGCGGAACCTGATGCGGTGTTCTTTTTCCTACCTGGCGCCATGGGTATTAACTTTATCAAGCAGTTTAAAGCTGCTGGTCTTGATAAGATTCAACTCGTAGCTCCTGGTTTCTCCGCGGACCAAGACGTGATTAATGCCGTGGGTGAAGCGATGGTCGGCTTACAGAATACCGCGCACTGGACCCATGATTTAGATAATGTGGCGAATAAGAAATTCGTGGCTGATTACCGTAAGAAATTTAACCGTTATCCTGCGGTTTACGCGGCACAAGCTTATGATGTGATTATGTCACTTGATGCAGCTGTGCGTGAACTCAATGGTGATGTGAGTAATAAAGAAGCGGTGATCACTGCGTTACGCAAGGCCGATTTCGATTCAGTACGTGGTCCATTTACATTCGGTGTGAATCACTACCCGATTCAAGACTATTACCTACGTGTGGTTGAGAAGAATGCGGATGGCGATATCACTAATAAGCTTGTTAAAACTGTGATGCAGAAGCATCAAGACGCCTACGTTAACGACTGCAAGATGCCATAAGGTGAGCGTACTTCTTAATACTTACTGATTAATGGATAGTGTATTTATTGCGGAACAACTGCTTAATGGCATCGCCTATGGTCTGATGTTGTTCTTACTCGCTGCTGGCTTAACCCTTGTGTTTGGGATAATGGATACCCTGAACCTAGCACATGGCGCCCTCTATATGGGGGGTGCTTATGTGGCGGCGAGTGTCATGCAAGCGAGCAATAACTTTGTCCTTAGTGTCGTGGCGTCGATGGCGGCGATTATGCTGTGTGCCATGCTCTTGGAAGTCTTGGTGATGCGGCGTATGTATCGCTCGGGTCATCTAGCTCAAGTGCTTGCTAGCATTGGTTTAATGATGATCGCCGACGATGCAGTGCGTTACTTCTGGGGAGCTGCCCCCTTATTGTCCTCGGCGCCTGCTTCTTTAAGCGGTCCGGTGATGCTTTTAAATATCTTGCCTTACTCAAGCTATCGCTTGATGCTGATTGCCATGGGGGTGTTAGTTGCCTTACTGCTGTATCTTATGGTTAAGTACACGCGGATTGGTATGGTGGTGCGTGCAGGCGCATCGAATCGCCAGATGGCGGAGTTGATGGGCGTGCGGGTCAAGCAGGTGTTTTTCTTTGTCTTTGTGATTGGGGCGGCGCTGGCGGCTTTTGCCGGGGCCTTAATGGGGCCCTTAAGCGCAGTGCAAATTGGCATGGGTAACACGATTATTATTCCTGCTTTGGTGGTCATTGTGATTGGCGGCATCGGCTCGATTCGCGGCGCTTTAGTGGCGGCTTTATTAGTGGGGATGATTGATACCTCAGGGCGCGCTTTTTTACCACCCTTATTGAAAATGACCTTACCTGCTTCGGTGGCCGCCGACTTAGGGCCTGCCTTAGCGAGCATCTCCATGTATATATTAATGGCCATTATTTTAGTCTTTAAACCGAATGGTTTATTTCCAGCTAGGGCCTAGAATTCCATGAATACACCCTCAGGCTCAGCATATAAACCCAGTGCATCAGTACTCTCGTCGGGGGCTTCATCCCAAGTAGGGGGGGCGGCTCATCAGGAACAACTGCAGAACGTAGGCTTGGAGAGGCACGATGCGGGCGGCATACAAGCGTTAAATGCAGACAGCTTACGAGCTCATGTCCTCGCCACTAGCGCCTTAAGCTTAAAACAAATCCTTATCATGGTTTTATTGCTGACACTTATGGCTGCCTTGCCTTGGTTAGCAGAGCAGATCGGCTGGGATTACTATATTGGCTTTATGCGCCGCGTCATGATTATGATGACCGTGGCAATTAGCTTGAACTTTATTTTAGGCTACGCAGGGATGGTGGCCTTGGGCCATGCGGGGTTTATGGGTGTCGGCGCCTATGCGCTCGTGATCGCCTTAGATGCGGGCCAGAGTAATGTGTGGTTAATGCTGCTATACGCTCTGTTAGCGAGTGCTTTCTTTGCCTTGCTGATTGGGGCCATTAGTATCCGCACCAAAGACGCTTACTTTATTATGATTACTTTGGCTTTTGCCCAGATGCTGTATTACATCACCATGTCACTCGGTTTTCTTGGTGGCGAAGACGGTTATGCCATTTATGTGCCGTTTAGTTTTGGTGCTTGGCTTGATGAATTCGAGCATACTTTTTACTACTTGGTCTTGGCTATTTTATGCTTGGTTTTTCTCTTAAATGAACGCGTGCTTAAGTCGCGCTTTGGTATTGCTTTAAAAGGCACACGCGAAAATAGTACACGTATGTTAGCACTTGGCTACCCCGTGTATGCCATCCATCTTTGTGCATTCGTGATAGCCGGTGCAGTGGCGGGTCTAGGCGGTGCTTTACTAGCGATTAATGATAATTATGTCAGTCCACAGATGATGTCATTTAGCGAATCAGCTGCCTTGGTGATTATGATTATTTTAGGCGGCATGGCGACACGTTGGGGGCCGATTATTGGTGTTGCCGTGTGGTTGGGCTTGAGTGAAGTGCTTAAACTCTACACTGATTTCTGGCATTGGCCGATGGGCTTGCTTCTGATTGTGTTGGTCTTCTTCTCACCACAAGGGATTGTGGGTTTATTTAAAAAGAGGACCTCATGAGTTTAGCGTCTAATTACGTGAAAAAAGGCATTGCGGTATTGAACCTGGCTCTGTTAGAAAAGAGGGTGGCATGAGTTTATTTATCGCGAAGGACCTACGCAAGCAGTTTGGTGGCCTAGTCGCTACCGATAATGTCAGTCTCGAAGTCGCGGTCGGGCAAATTCATGCCTTAATTGGCCCGAATGGTGCGGGTAAGTCAACGCTGGTGAATTTATTATCGGGTTTATTAACGCTTGACCATGGTCAGATACTGCTCAACGGTGTGGATATCACTCATGCAAGCGCGAATAAACGCGTGAAACTAGGTCTCTCTCGTTGTTTCCAAGTGACCAGTATCTTCCCACAAAGTACCGTTCTTGATAATTTGTTGCTGGCTTGTCAAGCGCATCAGGGCTCAAGTTTTCACTTTCTGCGGCCGCGTGCCAAGGATTTGCTGCTCTATGAGCGCGCTCTGGAATTAGCCGCGCATGTGGCACTAGAGCCGTACTTACACACCATCGCGGGCACACTACCGCATGCCTTGCAAAGAAAACTGGATGTGGCTTTAGCCTTGGCATCCTACCCTAAATTGCTCTTGCTTGATGAGCCCTTAGCGGGAATCGGGCCTGATGATAGTGCGAGCATGATTGCACTGATTAGAAGCCTGAAGAAATTTTGCTCTATCGTCTTAATTGAACATGATATGCAAGCCGTGTTTGAATTGGCCGATACGATTTCTGTCTTGGCCAATGGTCGCGTGCTGACCTCAGGGGATGTGGCGCACATTAAGCAGCATGAGCAGGTGCGCGCTGTTTACCTGGGTGAGGATTGAGATGTCGAGTAAGCTTATCGTGTGTGCTACGGTAGTGATAGGGCGAATGCAGTTCAGCACAGGTGAGGATTGAGATGTCGAGTATATTGCGCTGCGAGCAAATAAATGCCGGTTATGGAGCTAGCCAAGTGCTTTTTAACGTGGATTTTAGCGTTCAAGAAGGCGAAATCGTAACGCTATTAGGTCGTAATGGTATGGGCAAAAGCACGACCGTTAAGAGTCTTGTGGGCACGATCCCGTTGATGAGCGGACAGATTTATTTCCAAGAGCAAGCGATCGCTTCGCTGGCGCCTGATGCGCGTGCCCGCCGCGGTATTGCCTTAGTGCCAGAAGGGCGCATGTGTTTCCCTAATCTTACGGTTCATGAGCATCTCGTGGCGTTTGCGGCGAACCGCAATAGTAGCAAGGAACCCTGGAGCGTAGAGCGCTTGTACCGGCTTTTTCCTAAGCTTAAAGAGCGTAGCCAGAATATGGGCAATCAACTCTCTGGCGGCGAACAGCAGATGCTGGCGATTGCGCGAGCCCTGTCGACCAATCCGAAATTACTGATTTTGGATGAAGCGACCGAAGGTTTAGCTCCTGTGATTCGTGACGAGATCTGGGCTTGTCTACGTCAATTAAAGCAGGCGGGTCAGACCATCTTAATTATTGATAAGTATATTGAGAAGCTTGTCGGTTTGGCGGATAAACATCTGATTGTTGAGCGTGGACAGATTGTCTGGCGTGGCAACTCCGCCCAGCTAGATGAACATCGCTCGCTTTGGAGTCGTTATTTGGGCGTTGCTTAAGTGTAAGCTCAAACCGTTGATAGGCAATTGCTGAATAAGACTGATGCGATAAGGTCAATGATTTTGCGTCAGCTAGTCATAAGTGAGCGATGATTGATAAGTCAAGGCGATCAATATTTAAGCCTATGATCTCAAAGATTCGGCTAAATTTAAGCCTATAAAGTCAAAGATTCGGCTAAATCTAGTGATAAGCGAATTGTAATCAAGGTCATTATCCCTCTACAGCCGTCAATCATCATTGCGTGCAAACATTGGTATTTACAAGGGGTACAGTGCTAAGACTAAGACATGACGGAATACTGTCTAGCGGTCCAAATGATTTCTTCGATAATGGCAAATAGCACAAAGCTTAAATGGAAGTAGCGGTTGCGTACAAATACGGCGATGAGCGCCAATATGATAAACATCGATTCATGTAAGAGGTAGTAGCTACCTAAGTATTGAAAATAATGTATTCCCTTGAATAGCGTGTCGATAATATCAGTTGAGCTTAAGAGAATTAAGAGTAGAAAGAAAATTTTACGGCGCCGTATTAAGACCTCGTCTCTCTGTGAGCCTGGTTCTACTTTGTCTGGGTAGAGAAAGACGCAGATGAAAAAATATAAGGACACGTAGAAGATAAGGAATATGTAATGGTTAAAGCGCCATAAGTCTAACTGACTTAATTGCACTTGGAACCACCAGAAACTCAGTAAACTAAAGAAGAGATAGATTGTCCAGCCAGTCTGAATAAGCATATAACTTCTTGTTGCAGAAGATTGAATCAGTTGACTGAAACCATTCAATAGACGGGCGCAAGCCAAAGCCACGATCATGCCTAGGATAACGCGTACATGAGCAAACATCTCACCGCTGAGTGAAGCATCTAAATCAATCATAGAAACACCTAGACAGAAAATTCATATCAATATTCTGCGATAAAAAAAATATCTTGTCCAACGAATTATGCGCAAGAGTATGGTGCAGATTGGACTGGGCTGGTGATGAGCTAATGCGATGGAGTGGCGTGGACAGGATTGAGTGGCGTGGATTGGTGGTGTGGATTGAGTTGAGGGATTATATGTGTAGGACTGGATAGTTGATAATTAGTACAATTTCCTGACTGCCCCTGGGATTATATGTGTAAGGCTTGAACGGAGGTGATTATGCGAATGGGATTTGAGGCCTAGCACAAGGGTTGCCTGCTGATGATTCAATTTCGAGGTAGTTTCGGTGGAAGGGAACTTAAGGCCTAGCGCAGGAAGCAAGCATAAAAAACCATGCCGACGGTGTGTGGGCATGGTTAGATAATTCGCTGTTAAGCTAGATGTTAAGCTATATAAGGCTAGATATAAAGCTATATAAAACTTAACGATAAGGCTTAACGAATCGGCAGACCGTATTGTAGACCACCCTTAGTCCATAAATTATTTAAGCCGCGTGGAATTTTCAGGCTGCTGTTCTCACCAACGTTACGGTCAAAGCTTTCGCCGTAGTTACCAACTTGCTTAATAATGTTATAGGCCCAGTTCTCTTCAAGACCTAGGTTCTTACCTGTACCAGGTGTTGTACCTAAAAGACGTTGCACATTCGGGTCAGCGCTCTTAAGGTGTTCATCCACGTTAGCAGAAGTGAGACCGAGTTCCTCAGCATTCAATTGCGCTTGGAAAGACCACTTCACCACATTAAACCATTGATCGTCGCCTTGACGCACAAAAGGTCCTAGTGGCTCTTTCGAGATTAAATCCGGCAATACTTCGTAGTCATCTGGGTTGGAAAGCTTAGAAATACGAATTGAAGCAAGACCAGAGGCATCAGTCGTGTAAACATCACAACGACCTGCGGCAAAGGCATTCACCACTTCATTAAATTGGTCAAAAACCACTGGGGTGTATTTCACATTATTGGCGCGTGCCCAGTCTGCCATGGTGTTCTCATTCGAGGTGCCAGTTTGCATACAGACAGTCGCACCATCAAGCTCGGTGGCTTTTTTCACGCCCAGTTTCTTAGAAACTAAGAAGCCTTGACCATCATAGAAGTTAACGCCTGGCGACATAATACCAAGTGATGTATCACGTTGTTGGGTCACTGTTGTATTGCGGGTGAGTACATCAATTTCGCCTGACTGCAAGGCGGTGAAGCGTTGTTGAGAGTTCAGTGGTACCACTTTAAATTTCGTTGCATCACCAAACACAGCAGCAGCAACTGACTTACATAAATCCACATCAATGCCTTGCCACTCGCCCTTGTCATCAGGTGCAGAGAAGCCAGCAAAGCCCGTAGTGGTACCACAAACTACATGACCACGTTGCTTAACGGTATCCAATGTAGCAGCTTGTGCTTGTGTTGATACCATGGCAAAACCCGCCATGGCTAATGCTAAAGATAGTTTTTTCACGAGAAATCCCCTCATTATATTCGACTTAGTGTTTACGATAATACGATAAAGTAAGGTTCACTATACCAAAGAATGAATCAAGAACAGAAATATATCTAAATAAATAAGGGTTATAACTGACTGCTTATTCAAAGATGAGTCAAGGATTTATCTAAATAAAAAGATTTAAATGTAAAAGCAAGTCTATTTTAAAACCTGACCTGCTTTTATAAGCCTATGGACAAAGATTAATCCAATATAATGTCTTTCTCCTTAGCAATTTTTTTCCAATCTTCGTACTTTTCATCGACAAATTGTTTTACTTGCTTTGGCGTTAAGATTAAGGGAGTTGCCCCGTCTATGCTCAAATAATCAAGTATTTCTTTTGATTGTAAAATTTCATTAATTTCTTTGTTTAAAAGTGTGATTAGCTCTGGTGGGGTGCCTGTAGGTACGAACATTGCAGTCCATAACTCTGCAGTATAGCCTGGAACAACAGAGTTCATGGTTTCTAAATTTGGGAAAGATGGGCTTTTTTCATTTGATGTTACAGCTATGGCTCGCATCCGACCAGCTTTTATTTGAGCATCGAAAGTGGAGTTTGATGCCACGACCATATCAATGGTTCCTCCAGAAGCATCGGTGACTGCTAGAGAAGCTCCCTTGTAAGGAATGTGCTTTAGTTTTATATGTGCAGATTCGTTCAATAGCTCCGTCGCTAAATGAGCAATAGTGCCAACACCTGCTGTGCCATGTGTGATTTCGTCGGGGTTTGCTTTCGCTGCAGCAAGAAGGTCGGCTGGAGTTTTTATGTTTGTTTTAGTAGATACTGCGATGACCAACGGACCAACTGAAGAAATAGCTATTGGGGTAAGTTCTTTATTAACATCGACAGAGGACTTACGCGAAGTGGCTGACGTTGTGAACAGACTTACAGAGCTAAATAATAAAGTGGAGCCATCTTTGGCGCCTCGTGCGACTTGCCTTGCTCCAATCATACCTGAGCCACCAGGTCTATTGTCAACAACTACAGTATTACCAAGTCGCTCTCCAAGTTGTTTGGCAATTATGCGTGCATTCAAGTCTGTGCTGGCTCCTGCGGTAGACGGTACAACAATATGTATAACAGGGGGAATTGTTTGTGCATAAAGCGAGCTTGTGGTTGCTGATGCAATTAGACCCAGTATAAAGTGGGTAATATGTTTTTTCATTCGTTGTCTCCAAATGGTTTTTTGAGGTTTTTATAATCATGACGCTATATTTATTTGACTACAGCTGAAAGCCAAGAAATCGGATTTCTCCTATCCATTTCTCTATAATATATTATGCATAATTTTATTGGGTGTCAATTGAAAATGACTATTAGTTTGTGTATATATATCTATTGTATTAATTGATTTAAGATAAAAAATCAATTATTTATGAATGCTTAAGGTTTTTCTTGCCAAAATTAAAAATACAAAATAATATATTATGCATACTTATCGTTGCTGTTATGTAAGTATTCATTCAAAAAGAGTTTCCTTAAGAAATTCTGTAAACCATTAATGATCTAAGTAAGGTTAAAAACCATCATAATGAGGGAGGAAACTGATGAAAGTATTAGATGGAATTAAAGTGTTAGATTTGGGGCGTTATATAGCGGGACCATATTGTGCTGCTTTGCTAGGAGATTATGGTGCTGATGTTTTACGAGTTGATCGGCCAAATGGTGATGATGATCGTTCTATTTTGCCTATATCTGAGCAGGGTGAAGGAGCACAATTTTTACAAGTCAATCGTAATAAGCGTTCTATTGCCTTAAATATTAATAGTGTCGAAGGAAAAAAAATTTTATATAAACTAGTCCAACGTTCAGATATTGTAATCGCGAATATGCCAGCTAAAGCGTTGAAAAAACTTGGTATTGATTATGAGAGCCTGATTAAAGTAAAAGACGATATTATTCTGACCGCTTCATCTGCATTTGGTATTGATCCCATGGTTCAAGATAGAGTGGCATTTGATGGTGTAGGGCAGGCCGTGAGTGGAGCAGTTTATTTAGCAGGTTTTCCTGAACAACCGATAAAAGCGATGGTTCCCATGGTTGATTATAGTACAGCCATTTCTTGTGCCCTAGGTACTATGATGGCTTTATATGAGCGAAAAAGCAGTGGAACAGGACAAGAGGTCGGTGCATCTTTATTACAAACGGGATTAACTTTGAGTAGTGCGAGTTTAATCGAAGAGGCTGCTCTTAAAATAAATCGTCAAGCGACTGGAAATAGAGCGGCTCAGTATGCGCCATCAGATATTTTTAAAGTAAAAGATGGATGGATTATTACTCAAGTTATTGGCTCAGACATGTTTACGCGATGGGCAGACTTGATTGGTAGACCTGAATTAGTGCATGATCAGCGCTTTATAAATGATCTTAAACGTGGAGAAAATGGCGAAATTTTGTGTTCTCTTATGAGTGAGTGGTGTAAAGCATTCACGAGGAGCGAGGCATTAGATAAACTAGAGAAAGCACGTATTCCAGCAGGGCCAGTTAATTCACCACGTGATGTGTTAAACGATCCGTTTATTAGAGTGACAAAGCCTTTTGAATGGATAAAGCACCCAGGTGTAAACAATAAAATTCCAATAGTTAAGGCGCCAGTTTTTCTTTCTCGAACACCTGCAAGTATAGATTTACGCCCCCCTCAGCACGGGGAGCATACGGACAAGGTCATGCAAGAGTTAGGCTATATGCAAGCAGATATCAACTATTTAAAAGCAATTGGGGTACTTGGTTAAGCTTGAAAAAGCGCAGTAGGGGTAAGCTGACCCCAAAAGTTAGACTTAAAAATCTAATATTTTGGCGGTCGGGTCACTATAGGATTTATAACTTCATATTAACTGCTGGACTTATTGTTATCCCAAACACCCTCAGCATCTAACGCATTAATAAGACGATCGGCTCCGCTCATGATATGACGAAACATTAAAGTACGTACCGCTTCAGCATCACGCATTTTCATCGCATCTAAAATGATAGGGTGGTATTTTACACTATCATCCCCCTGGCCTTCTATCGTACCGTAAAATTTGTTGGGTAATTGCTTCGCCACGTTACCAAGCAAAAGCGCTAACCGAGGTGAGTTGGCAGCCAAATTAATAAAACGGTGGAATTGGTAGCCTAGTTCTATATGCTGATCATCGTTGTTATTAAATGTTTGTGTATGCTCAATGTCAAGTTGTTCTAGTTGCTTTAGTTCTTCATCTGACATTTTTAAAGTTGCACGAGCGGCTAATTCTGCTCCTAACATCGCTTGAGCCCAAACGATATCACGCAAATCATTTTTGGTGAAACTATTGACTACAAAACCTCGTCTAGGCAATAGACGAACAAAAGATTCATTCTGAAGTAAAAGTAAGCCTTCGCGCACAGGTGTTGTGCTTACCCCCAATTCATGAGCAATAGAGTCAATACGTAAGAAATCACCTGGTTTTAGTTTGCCTGAAAGTATTTGCTCACGTAAATGTAATGCTACAGCCCCAGAAAGTTGAGGCCCAACATCTTTGGATTTAGAGCTTGCGGGAATTTTCACGTATTGTGCCTTACTAAAAATATTAAATACATTATAAATGAATTCTGATCAATAAATCCTTGCTTCTGTATATGCGTTTTCACTTGCAATATAAATTTGACGCACAATGCTTTATCTTATTCAGTTGCTGTGGCATTTATATCATTGTTTATATGTTGTTTTATCAATACTTGTCGGCGATATTATTATGCATGATATGTGATGTGATTATAAATAAAAGATAGCAACATTGAGTTGAGGATTATAAGTAAGCCAATTGCTTGTAATGAGAGGGTTGCTAGCCATAAGGTGGCTTATGGCTCCATGTTTTCATAAATCTTAATATGACCCTGCTCAGCTAAGGCTTTGATTTTTTCATCTGAATATATTGAACTGAGTATCTCATGTGTATGTTCGCCGACGTGAGCTGGGTGGTTGCTTCTGGGGGGACGTACTCCATCAAATGTCCAAGGTAGTCGTTGCATAGGAATTTGACCTACTTGAGGACCTAAGAGCTCAAGCCAGTTGGTTTGTTCGTGATTAGCAACTTCATGCATTGATAGTAAAGGAGCATAGGGAATATCGGCTGCAGATAAGAGTACTTCCCACTCTTCTAAGGAGTGTTTCAAGAATTCAGTTTTTAATATTTGAACAATTTCTTCATAGTGAGGTCGAAGAATTCTAGTTTCATAATCACTGAAATGTGGATTTGTAATTAGGTCTGGGCGTCCAATCAAATGTGCTAATGAAGTCCAAAACTTTTGTGAAACAGAAAGGTGAATCGTTAGATTTTTTCCGTCAGCTGTTTCTAAACAGAAATTTTGTGCCTGTGGGTGTCGTGAGTCTCGCTCTGGATCAACTCCTGTATCAAAGGCTTGTGTAAGCGCATCAATAGTTAGTAAGGACATTGATTCCAATAGAGATGTTTCAATACGTCCTCCCAAATGATCACAACTACGTTCGCGGCCGAATAAGGCGGTTATAATACCCATTGCACTTGACACCCCAGTAATTAAGTCAGCTATGCACGTCCCAGTTAATTGCTTATTGTTGGCATCATTTAAAATGGAATAGACCCCGCTAATGCTTTGTCCAATAGTATCATATGCTGGGCGTTTAGCCCACGGACCGTCAGCCCCAAAACCAGAGACCGAGCCATATATCAAGCTAGAATTGATTGCCAGGCAGACTTCTTCTGATAAACCAAGTGAGGTCATTTTGCCTGGCCGCATATTTTCCATTACCACATCAAAAGAGGGGAGAAGTGTTTTAATAAGGCTAAGGCCTTCAGGGCTCTTTAGGTTTATGGCAATGCTTTTCTTACCACTATTATATTGTTTGAAATAGGCATTTTTATTATCCATACCTCGTCTGAAGGGATCTCCTTCTATTGGTTCAACTTTAACTACTTCTGCGCCCAACGAAGAAAGAATAACACCTGCATAAGGGGTTGATATATATGCGCCAATCTCAAGAACCCTAATCCCACTGAGTGGTTGTGATTTCATAACTGTAGTCTCCTACATTTACTCAAATAAAGGAAATATGCCTTAGTAAATGCTAATGATGTGGTTGATATAACTTGAGAATTTAGACAAATTTTGGTGGACGTTTTTGGCGGTGTGAATTCACGCCTTCAACTACTTCAGGCCCCCCAAAACCTAGAAACTCAAGAGCAAGAGAGGCATCGAAAAGTGGCATTTGTTGGCGATACCAACTATTCATAGCGTATTTTGTCAGAGTAATGGCTTCTTGTGCCCCATTGGCAAGGTCACGTGCTGTTTCGCGTGCTGTTTCAAGGAGTTTTTCTTCATCCACACATAAGGAAACAAGCCCGATTCTTTCAGCTGTTTCTCCATTCATTGGTTTGCATGTCATTAAATAGTATTTTGCTTTTGCCATTCCACACAGGAGCGGCCAGACCATAGATGCATGATCCCCCGCAGCTACCCCCAAACGTGTATGCCCATCAACAATTTTAGCGCTACGTGCTGCAATTGATATATCTGATAACATAGCAACAATCAGACCGGCGCCTACGGCTGGTCCATGAATAGCTGAAATGACGGGCTTTTTGAAATCAATCATGTTTTTGACTAAGTCTCGTGTTTCATAATACACTCGCATCCGTACGCCATAATCATTAATTTGATCATCAATTAGATCAAAACTACCTCCAGCTGAAAAAGCTCTTCCCTCTCCTCTAACTAAAACAACGCGTGTCTGTGGATCATTTTCAATGACTGACCAAATTTTGGGTAATTCCGCGTGAACTTTTTCGTCAACGGCATTTAAGTTTGGGCCATCAAAAATCATTTCTAAAATACCGTATTCGTGGCGTTCAAAACGCATGGGAAATTTTTTATAACGTTCCATAGGACTATCTCCGTATAATTTTTATAAAGATTTAACTTATTTTCATTTGTGAAAGATGCTTTTAATATGACTTTGGTAAGTCTAAAATTTTTTGAGAAATATAATTTAGAACCATTTCTTGTGAAACCGGGGCTATTTTCAGTAAACGTGCTTCACGCCATAAACGTTCAATATGATATTCCTTGGCATAACAGAAACCGCCATGAGTCTGCATTGCTCGGTCACAAATTTCGAACGCAGCTTCGGTAGCAAGGTACTTTGCCGCATTTGCTTGGGGGCCACATGGTTTTTTCTCATCGTAAAGCCGCGCGGCTTCGGTTGCTACCATCTGTGCAGCATGCATACGAATCCATGAGTCCGCCAGTGGGTGAGCAACTGCTTGATTCTTACCAATTGGGCGGTTAAAGACAACACGAGATTTAGCATAGTTAGTGGCTAATTCAAGTGCACGACGCCCCAAGCCGAGTTGTTCGTATGCCACAACAATTCGTTCTGGATTAAGACCTGAAAATAGATAGGACATCCCTTTTCCGACTTCCCCTACTACACGATCATCAGACACTTCTAAGTCAGTAATAAATAACTCATTTGTATCTACAGCATTGCGGGCAAGTTTTGGTATTGGTCTTGCATCAATTGCTTTTCGATCAAAGTCACATAAAAATAAGGTAATGCCGTCTAGAGGATTGTCAGGATTACGTGCTGAGGTACGGGCAGCTAATAGAATGAGATCTGCATTTTGAGCATTAGTTATCCAGACTTTTTGACCATTAATTCTCCAACCCTTATCAATTTTTTCTGCGCGGGTTGTGATACGAGACGTATCTACACCTGCAGTTGGTTCAGTTAAGCCAAAGCACATGATTTTTTTACCACTTGCCAAGTCTGGTAAAAATTGTTTTTTCATTTCTTCTGATGCATGATGAATAATACAACCAGGGGGGAAAATATAGAAGTGAATAGAGGATGCCCCATTCGCACCACCAAAATAAGCAACTTCTTGGAGCATGACAGAAGCTGCCTCAAGTCCTAAACCAAGTCCTCCGTATTCTTCGGGGATCATGGTCCCTAACCAACCACCTTCAGCAAATGCATTAATAAAGTCCCAAGGATATGTTTTTTCTTCATCATGTTTTCTCCAATATTCAAGATCAAAACGAGAAGCTAGTGCATGTGCTGATTCACGGATCATGTTTAAGTCTAAATTATTAATTTCATTCATAATTTAATTCCTAATTTTTTATATATTAACTAATGTATTAAGCTTGTCGTGGTATATGAGCAAGCGGAGTAAGAGGGTCCAATGAGGAAATATCACCTAAATCTTGCTTTAAATAATAAGCTCGTATAAGGCGACGCATAATTTTGCCATTCTTTGTTTTTGGTAGGCTTTTAACACAATGGATTTTTGAGGGAGCTAATGCTTTTCCTAAAGTAGAACTAACTACTTCAGAGATCTTATGATCACTTGGTTTATCTGCCTCTGATCTCATTACTATGAATGCCACAATGACTTGCCCTTTCATGGCGTCTGGCACACCTATAACAGCGGCTTCAGCGACGAATGGCAAGCTAATTAATGCTGTTTCAATTTCAGAGGGGCCAATTCGGCGACCACTAATTTTTAGGGTATCATCTGAACGACCATGAATATGCCAAAATCCATGCCCATCTATGCTAGCTAAGTCTCCATGAACCCAAGTATTGGGCCATTGTTTCCAATAGGTCTCAATATAGCGTTCGTCATCATTCCAAAAGCCGTGAGTCATCCCCACCCAAGTATTGTGAATAACAAGCTCACCAATGTCTTGAGTTGCATTCCCGTCAGAATTCAGAACGTCAACATCTATTCCTGGTAGGGGGCCAGAAAGTGAGCCAGGGGATTGAGGGGTAATGGTATAGCAAGAAAGAATTCCACCACCTGTTTCAGTCCCTCCAGAGTAATTCAGAATGGGTAGTTTGGATTGACCAACATCTTTGAAAAGCCAGTTCCAAGATGTAAGATCCCAAGCCTCACCTGTAGAAGTAAATGCACGTAAAGTAGAAATGTCTGTACTTGGGTTTGGAATAGCAGAGCTAATACGTAGATTACGAGCAGCTGATGGAGATATTCCTAACACAGTAACTTTGTTGCGTTGAACGATGTCCCACAAACGACTCGTACTTGGATAGTCAGGTAGGCCTTCAATCATCGTGACACTTGAACCACATTGAAGACTTCCGACGATCATTAAGGGGCCGAGCATCCAACCCATGTCTGTAATCCAAGCCAACATATCACCCTCTTGGAGGTCAAAAGCGTAGCCAAAGTCAACAGCCGACTTCAGCGCGTAACCGATATGCGAGTGGACAATACCTTTAGGTGCTCCTGTTGTGCCCGAGGTATAAATAATTAAAAGAGGTTGGTTTGGATTGAGTTGAACAGGGGGCTCATGTTCAGATAAATTGCATAAGATATCATGCCACCAATAATCACGGTTTTCTGTAAAATGAATATCATTACCATTTAATCGAATAACGATTAAATGCTCAACCGATGAAGATGACAAAAGTGCTTCATCTGCAATGGCTTTCATCGGAATAGTCTTCCCCCGGCGTGTTGTGCTGTCTACTGTGATAATCACCTTAGCCTGTGCTGCTTGCAGACGTGAAGCCAAAGGTTCACTTCCATATCCAGAAAAAGTTGGTACGCCAATTGCTCCAATTTTTGCGCAAGCCATTAGCGCTATAGTGGCTTCTGGGACAGGGGGCATAAAAAAAGCGATGCGATCATTTTGTTTGATACCTAAACGGAGTAATCCAGTAGCAAATTGATCAACATTTTGCTTTAATTCTGCAAAGGTAAGGCTATGACGAATACCATTATCTGCTTCGTAAACTACCGCTATACGGTTTGCAAGCAACGGGTTTTCCGCGTGTCGGTCGACACAGCTTTCAACTATGTTAAGACGTGACCCGTTAAACCACTTCGGGAAGGCCCTGCCCTCTGTTTCATCTATTACAGGGCCAGGCGTTGGTAAGTTACGTAAAGGGATGCCTAAGTCCTTGGCGGCTTCGGCCCAGAACCACTCGGGATTATCAATAGAGGCATGATGGAACTCTTCTAAAGAGGTAAATCCGCAGCGTTTCATCATTGCAGCTAGTCTACTGCGGTCAAAGTGAGTAGTCGTTGGAATCCATGCTGCCCCTTCCGTCCGACCAAAACTTGCGCGGCCTTTCATGATTAGGCCTTTTTAGTTGCTGCAGTTGCTCTTGCTGCTAAACTTTCGGCTCGATTTTTTGCTTGTAATGCATCATAATCGGCTCGTTTAAGCATAAGGCCAGCGCGCTTACATTCACAAACAACTTCTTCATGTTGGTTGTAACCTGTGTGCCTAAACCATACAATACCGGAGTCTGTCCGCTTATTAGATTCACGGCGATCCAAAACTTCAGTAACAACATGGATAGTGTCGCCTTGAAACACAGGTTTGGGAAACTTGATTTCATCGAATCCAAGATTGCCTAGAGTTGTTCCAATTGTGGTGTCGATGACGATGACGCCGTTCACTAAGGCTAATAAGAACATACTATTCATTAAACGCTGACCAAAAATACTATTTTTTGAATATTCAGCGTCAATATGTAGTGGGGCACAGTTATAGGTAAGAGCAGAAAATAAGGTGTTATCCATTTCTGTGACGGTACGACGAATTGGGTGTTCAATAATTAGTCCAGGGGTGAAATCTTCATAACAAAGTCCAGCCATTTGAGCCTCCAAAAATAATAATGTGAAGATTAAAAAATTTTATGTATTTAAATTTTTATGAAAATCAATTACTTGACGGGCTGTTTTAACATGCGCATAGTCAATATGTTGTCCTTCATAGGTAACAGCAGCATTGCCTTGTTTTTCTGCAGCTTCAAATGCGTCGATCATGCCTTGGTAGAAAGTGATTTCTTGTTCCGACGGCGAGAATACCTCATTTGCAATCTGGATATGCGACGGATGAATCATTACCATTGTGGTGAAACCGATTTGGCGATTTTGAAGTGCAAAAGTTTTTGCTCCTTCTGGATTATTTAAATCTTGCCAAATTCCAACCCAGGCGGATTGGCGTCCGCTAGCACGAACCGCTAGTAAAGCACGACTTCTAAGGTACAAGGTTTCTTGTCCATCAGCGGTAAATTGAAAACCTATCGAACGTGATACATCGGCATCTTTTGCTGTACCTGCAAAAAGAGTTGCTACCCGTGGAGAACATTCAAGAATTTCCTCGCATTTAGAATAAGCTTGTGCTGTTTCTAGGGAAACAATAATTTGTACTGTCCCTGGAGCTACGCCGTTACGATGTTCAAAATGAGTGATCAATGCATCGCATGAAATAATGTCTTTAGGGCCATAATTTTTGGGTAAAAGCACACCATCTAATCCAGGTTGGATTATTTTTTCTAGATCATCTCCTGTAATTCCTGTTTCTAAAGCATTTAAACGGACATAGAGGCCTACTTTTTTATTCTCTGCTGCGATAGTGCGAATAGTAGTGGCTACAGTTTTTCGCGCTTCAGCTTTTAATTGGGCCGGGACAGCATCCTCTAAATCAAGGACTAGTCCGTCAGCGCCTGCATTGATGGCTTTTTGAGGCCAATCAGCCTTATGTCCTGGCACAAATAGAATCGAACGCATGGGTTTCATATATATCTCCTTATGTAATGTATGATACATAATGCATTATATTTTATTTTTGGTCAAGCGTAAATTAATTATTTTTATGATCTTAAAATGAATACTGGTTTATATTTTAAAGGGTGGTTGCATAGCCGCCATCTACAGGCAAGACTACGCCTGTAACATATGAACCTGCTTTAGATGCAAGATATATTGCAGCGCCAGCAATATCTGAATCATTCGTTAGGCGCTTTAGTGGAATTGGTGCTACGATTTTTTTCAGCCCTTTTTGCTTAAGTGTTTCAGCAAGCATTTTGCTTGGAAACATGCCAGGTGCAATAATATTGGCTGTGATATGACGAGAAGCGAGTTGTGCTGCTAAATGCTTAGTGAGGTGATGTAGGGCTGCTTTACTGCTGCTATAAGCATAGGTTTCGTGATGAGGAACATGAAAAGCATCAATTGATCCCACATTAATAATTCTTGCTGGATCTTCATGTTTCCCCCCTTGTTCAAGTAAAGGTAATAGTTCTTGGATGAGAAAAAAAGTTCCCTTAACGTTGAGGTTATAAACCTTATCCCAGCCAGATTTAGGATATTCATCGATAGGGGCGGCCCAAATTGCTCCTGCATTATTAATTAGAACGTTGATTTCTGTAGTGTGTTGCTTGAGTTCCGCTAGAAACCTGTGACGTGATTGAGAGGCTGCAATATCACAACTTAAAGCGGTGCAGTCACCTATTTTACATAGCTCCTCAGCAATTTTTTGACAGCTCTCCAACTTTCTAGAACAAATAAATACCTTAGCTCCTGCTTTTACAAAGGCCTCTGCAATTGCACTACCTATTCCTCTGCTTGCCCCTGTAACTAAGACTATTTTGCCTCTAACATCAAAAAGAAAATTATTCATATTGAATCCTAAAATAATTATGCATAATATATTATACATTAAAAAATAATAATGCTAATACAGATGTGAGTAAATTACTTAGGGTTATGCAAAGTAGTAGGGTGTGCAGCATCTAGAGAGTTGGTTTTTTATCTATGTTTTAAACTCGGGTTGTCTAAAATTAAGTGGATAGAATGGTTTATTTTCTCTATTGAAAAGGACTTTAGACTTTTGAATTTTAATGTTCCGACTTTTTTAAGTGTCGTTGCAGAATCCATTGACATAAACACAATATGATTTTCGGCTAAGCTAAAAAATGTTAGTATTAATTTTAAGTTATCGATCTAAAATAAAGCGCTTGGTGTCTTGAAAAAGTAGTGTCGAACAACTTGTTTAGTGGGTTCTTTAAAGAGTCCTAATGAGTACTTATTTTGCGTTCCTTGAAGGAGATAGTTATGCCACAGCCCGACCATATTTTTGCTTTCGATATTCCGCAAGAAACCGATGAAGACATCCAAGTTGTTTACGATAAGTGCGTCGATAAATTTGGTTTTATTCCTAATGTTCTACAAGCTTATAAATTCAACCCGAATAAACTGCGTCATTTTATGGCGATGTACAATGAATTGATGTTGGCACCCTCGGGGCTCTCTAAGTTAGAACGTGAGATGGTGGCTGTTGTGGTTTCCAGTGCGAATCGTTGCTATTACTGCTTAGTAGCCCATGGACAAGCAGTGCGTCAATTATCAGGCGATCCAGAGCTTGGCGAGATGATGGTGATGAACTATCGTGTAGCGCCCCTGAGTGAGCGCCAACGTGGCCTATTAGATTATGCCTGGAAGCTAACAGTTACCCCACATTTAGTGGTGGACGCTGACCGCGAAGAATTACGTAGACTCGGCCTAGACGATAGCCAGATTTTTGACCTATGCGATACCGTGGCCTTCTTTAATATGTCAAACCGCATGGCGATTGGTACGGATATGATGCCCAATAAAGAATACCATGGCTTAAATCGTACGCCTGGCTAAAAGAGTTTAGCTTTTACGCTATCCCTATTCTAAACTCAGCAGTCAATAGCTAGAGCTAGCGGGACTTCATCGTCTTGGCCTATAGCTAAATCCTGTGTCCGTTCAGCTGCGCTATTTTGCTACTCACTGTGTGGACATAGCAAAATACTTAAGCTCGGCGCTCCAAGTAGGTTGAGATGATTTTATACAGGGGTTGCGTGACCAAGAGAATAAACACCATACGAGTCACGTGAAAAGCGGCCACCATTGGGGCACCGAGCATTAAGACTTTAGCGGTAATGGTCATCTCGGTAATGCCACCAGGACTCACGCTCAACATTAAGGTGCTTAAGGGTATATCAGAGAGTAAAGACAGCAGATAGGCAAAACCTGCGGCAAGACATAAAGAAACCGTATTCACAAGGGCTACGATACTGAGAAAACGCGGTGCGCGACTAAAAAAGTCCGGGCCATATTTACTGCCTAAAGACCAACCAATAAATAATTGACCGAGCTTGGAAACCTCAGGTGGTAAATGGCTAAGGTGTACAGAATTACTGGTGAGCAGCGCAGTTACGAGTAGAGGGCCTAAGACCCAAGGGTTAGGTACATTAAGTCGCTTAAACATGTAGCCAGCGCACACAGTAAGCGCAATCAAGCCGATAAAGCCAAGTCCATCAAAATGATAGCTACTGACATTGGGGTCAATACTATTGCCTTGAATACCAAGAAACTTAAACGTAAATGGAATAATAATAACCACCATTAAAACCCGCAGACTATGTGCTGAGGCCACGCTATCAACACGCGCTTTATAGCGTTCGGCCAAATTGGCCATTTCACTAGCACCACCGATGGCGCCAGCAAACCAGGCGGTTTTAAAATCGATTCGTCCCCATTGACGTAAGGAGAAGGCATTAAACATACCCAGCAAGAGGGCAAAGAGTAAGCCAGTAATAATGTAGGGCGTATTTTGCACAATGGTTTGTACCATCTGAGGACTGAAGTAAAGTCCGAGTGTAGTACCAATCACCCATTGACCCATATTTCGAAAAACATTATGTGAGCGGGTCTTGACGCCGCGCATGCTACAAATAGCCGTCACTAAGAGTGGGCCAATTAACCAGGGCAAGGGTGCGTTAAGCCACTGCGCAACAAGAGCGCCTAATAAGGCTAGGATAAAGCCAAAAAAATAGGGGGCTAGTTTTGTTATCATGGGTGTGGCTCTATGGAACACTCTAAACCAATATTGGCGTGCATAAGGTGGATATTGTATCTCTTTACCTTATAGCACGCCAATTGTTTACTTAGCTTAGCCGTAGTAACTGTGTACCAAGACTATTTTAGCTAGCGGTATTCACTGCTTATCTAGGTTATGCTAGTTCGCAGGAGTATGTGGTGCATCTTTACGGAACTTACGTAATAGAGGCGGCACAATTGCGACAAAAGCAGCGCCGATCCATAGACCAATCGAGAGATTGCTTTGGAATAGGATGCCAACATCACCATCAGTCATGGCTAAGGCACGACGTAAGTTCTGCTCCATCATATCGCCCAAGACTACACCCAGGACTAAGGGCGCCATGGGCACGTTAAATTTTCGTAAGAAGTAACCGATTACCCCAATGCCAACTACCATGAGCAGGTCAAATACGGTACCATTAATCGCATACACACCAATAAAGCTAATGGATAGAATGCCTGGTACTAATAACCATGGAGGGATGCTTAGCATCGCTGCAAACACACGAACCATTGGTACGTTCATAAAGAACAACATCAGGTTAGCGATGAATAGAGAGGCAATTAAACCCCAGACGATTTGTGGTTGCGCATCAAATAAAACAGGGCCTGGTGTGATGTTATACAGGGTGAGGGCGCCCATCATCACCGCAGTTGTGCCTGAGCCTGGTACGCCTAAGGTCAGCATAGGAATGAAAGAACCCATTGCCGCAGCGTTGTTTGCCGACTCTGGAGCAGCTAGACCACGTAAATCACCCTTACCAAATTTCGCATTAGGATCTTTACCTTCGATGAGTTTTTTCTCATTCGCATAAGCCACCGCTGAGGCGACACTTGCGCCTGCACCAGGAAGAATACCGACGAAGAAGCCGAGTAAACCTGCGCGAATGACGGTCCATTTGGTAAAGAGTAATTCTTTAAGGTTGAATAGTTTGCGTTCGCTTTTCGGTACATCAATATCGGTGCCTGAGAGAAGATTCTCCAGCATTTGCATCATTTCAGCGACGGCAAATAAACCGATCACCACAACCACAAAGTCGATACCATCCGATAGATTAGGAATATCGAAAGTATAGCGGTATACGCCTGAGTTAGAGTCTACACCCACAGTCGCAATAGCTAGGCCAATCATGGCGGCTAAGATGCCTTTTACAGGTTGCTCGCCTAATAAACTCGTCAGCGCACAGAAGGCAAAAACCATTAAGACAAAATACTCCGCAGGTCCGAAAGCGATTGCCCATTTGGCCAGTGCCGGTGCTAACATCAAAATACCGAGGATAGCAATAGTTGAACCGACAAATGAGGCCCATGCAGAAAGCGATAAAGCCACACTGGCTAAGCCTTGACGCGCTAATGGGTAACCATCTAATGTCGTCATGACACTCGCCGCTTCACCTGGTACGTTGATCAAGATAGAGGTAATACGGCCACCATACTCAGCGCCTACATAGACAGCGGCTAAGAGAATTAAAGCGGTCTCAGGTGGTAATTGCATAGCGAAGGCGATAGGCACTAACATGGCTACGCCATTAATGGGCCCTAGTCCAGGCAGTACACCAACGATGGTACCGATAAATGAACCAATCGCGGCCACCAGTAGGTTCATCAGCGAGAAGGCTACGCCAAAACCTAAACTTAAATGATCTAAAACTGCACTCATAGTAAATCTCCTAGAATGCCTGTTGGTAATACCACATCTAGGCCTTTGTCAAACAGCAGGAAGAAAAAGACGCCCATTACAACGCCACCGATACATGCTTTAATCCAAGGGCTGCCAAAGAGACGTGCCACAAAAATTGTCATTAATGTGGTGGCAATAATAAAACCTAACCACTGGAACATAAAGGCATAGGCAGCGACATAGGCCACCATTAAGGCGATACGCAGATTGGCGCCTTTAGGATTCGGCTCCACAGGATTGCCGGCGGTGAATACCAGACGTAAGCCGCAGAGACCAATAATTAATGCAATTAAAAGAGGGAAGGCTTTAGGACCGACTGGCTCATAAGAGAATTGGGCTTCTAGGTCGTAACCAAAAAAAGCCAGAAAGAGGGCAAGCAGTATGGCCGCAATTCCTAAGACTCTATCGTTGAGTACCATAAGAGTTCCTTTTTTTATAATGGTGAACTACCCTGGCCGATGTCAGGGTAAGTGAGGAATAAACGCATGGGATAGGATTTTATGCGCGTGTAATCGAGCGAAGTTCGTGTTGACGTATGTCTTGATAATTATTTAAGGCATCATTAATTACACTGAACCCACTCGATATCCCATGAGTTGCGCTAATTTATTTTTTAATTAAACCAAATGATTCTGCTAATTCTGTATAAGCTGCAACACGCTCTTTCACGTAGGCATCTAGCTCAGCACCGGTTTTATTAAATTCAAATAAACCTTGCTGTTCTTGTAGCTCTTTGAATTCAGGGGTTTGCATGAGTTTGTCAAAAGCACCAACCCACCAGTTATAGCTCTCATCAGAGACTTTAGGCCCAACGTAGAAGCCACGGATAATAGGCCAGTTAATGTCGTAACCTTGTTCGGCGGCAGTAGGAATTTCACCCATCTTGCCCGCTAAGCGCTCTTTACTAAATACGGCTAAGATCTTGATCGGTGTGCCACCATCTAACATGGTACGTGCTTCAGCTGCGTCACCCATATAAGCTTGGATATGGCCACCACGCAAGGCGGTTACTGCCTCACCACCGCCCTCAAAGGCAACAAAACGCATCTTCTTGTAGTCAACACCAGCCGCTTTTGCGGTTAGTGCGGCTTTCATCCAGTCTTGGCTGCCCACAGAACCACCCGCACCTAATACGATTTTGGTTGGGTCTTCTTTAAAAGCATTCATAAGCGCGGGCAGGTCTTGGTATGGAGAGTCATCACGAACGATGGCAACGCCATAGTCGGAGCCGATGGCGGCAAGCCACTTCACGTCATTGACGTTATAACGGCCAAATTTACCTTGCGCTAAGTTTAGTAGAGAGCCACCAGAGAAAGCAACAATGGCATTGCCGTCAGCAGGACGCTGTGCAACGATATTGTTATAGGCTACGGCACCAATCCCACCAGGCATATAGATGGTGCGCATTGGGTTGCTGAGTAGCTGAGTTTTTTGGAAGCCGTTAACGGCAACACGACAGGTTAAGTCAAAACCACCACCTGGTTGAGCAGGTGCGATGCATTCTGGTTTTTTAGGCTCTTCGGCCATAGTAACATTCATAGCTGATAAGCCAAGTAAACCAGCCATTAATAAAGCATAAGATTTTTTTGCAATTTTCATAAGTGTCCCCGTTGAAATTGTCTTAATAACGCTATGGAAAAGAAAGTTTTTTGCGTACAGATACGTTGTACCCAAACTTACCTTTCGATTAGCTTTCAAAAACGGACTTTTTAAGCAATCCTAGGGTTTTACCTAGGGAGTTTTGATGATTTTATGTCAGATTAATGGTTTTTATTCAGCTGAGTTTAAGCTTTGTAACAACAATAAAAAAGAAAAAAGTGTTCTTTATGAAGGGATTCCCAAAAGTTATAACTAAAAAAATCTAACACTTTGGCGGTCATTTTTATGGCTACATTATTTTGCTCTAGGCATATAGGACCATATGAGCTTGCTTATCAGCTTCTTGAACTGAAAATTATAGGGTCTATGTTTATATGCCCTATCACCGTGCTCTAAGACCTCTTATTTTCAGGCTTTACGTGACTAAAAGAGGTTTGTCGACGCGTAGAATGGAGCACTTGACGGTTAGGAGAGAGAGGAATGTCGATGCGGGTGGGTAAATCGCAGACTTACCTGTAAACCTGCTTCGGGCTGACGAGATTGAATGAGAAATTCGCAGTGATTAATCTCAGCAATGGTTTGCACAATGGCTAAGCCTAAACCTGTGCCATGCTGGGCTTGTCCTGCGCTGCCGCGTCTAAAGCGCTTGCCCGCTAAGGCAATATCGGCCTCGCTCATGCCTGGGCCATTATCTTCCACTTGCAAGATAATATATTGCTGTCTCTCTTGAATAGAGACCGTAATTTGCGCTTGAATTGGACTGTACTTAATAGCATTACTAATCAGATTGCTTAGGGCCTCACGAATTAACCAAGCGACCCCTTTAACCATAACGGGATGTTCAGGAATTTCCATACCATAATCTATGCGCTTGCGGCGAGCCACAGGCAATAGCGTGCTCACAACCTCGGCACATACGATGGTTAAATCAAACTCTTCATGCCGCTGTCCTTGCGACAGCTCTTCGGCGGCATCTTGTACCTTAGCCAAGGCGAGTAATTGATTGGTGAGATCAACCGTGTTGCCAAGGCGCTGCTTCATGGCGCTAAGCACTTCACGCATTTCTTGTGTCTTAGCAATCGTCTTGGCGTAATCGACTTGTGTGATGAGAACGGCTAAAGGCGTGCGCAGTTGATGTGAAGCATCGTCTAAGAACTGTTGTTGTTGACGACTCTTTAAAGCATAACGCTCCATATGATTATTAATCGCCAAGACAAGCGGAGCAACTTCTTGGGGGAGGTCTTGTGCATGAATTGGACGTAAATCATTGACTCGGCGATTTTTAATGTGCCCGCTAAGCGTATTTAGTGGGCGAACCGCATATAATACGCCAGCGTAAATAAGAATAAAAAATAGGCCTAATACCAAGGCATCTTTACGTAAAGATTGCCATAAAATTTGACTGATAAAATCATCACGTGCCTGCATGGTTTCGGCCACTTGAATAATGATTCTGGCCTCAGGGTTGTAGTGTAGGCTTTGCTTGGGTAGTACAGCGACAGCCGCGACGCGTACTGAGCCCCCGAAATATTCCGCATTATAGAATACTGGAGTGTTACTTAACTCCTGCTCCGGCATGGGAATTCGAGGATAACCTACTTCGGTGAGCCCGTCGTCCGTAGCAATACGAAAATACACACTGCCTTGTGTCGCAAGTTCTAGAAACTCCAATAAATAGAATGGCTGCTCCATCGATAAGCCACCGCTTTCGGTACGAATGTTCACTTCAATTGAGCGCAGGGCCCCCGCTAGTGTACGGTCAAAAGCGTGATTGGCATGTTGCTTTAACTCTTCAGCAGAAATGAGCAACGAAGCTACCATGATCATTAGCATGACAGGAATTAGTAACCAGAGTAGGGTGGATTTAACACTGGAGAGTGAATTCATTGCGTGTTTTTTGCTCTATTTGCTTATCTTAGGAGGATTTAAATTCTTGATATTTGCCTTTAATTGACGCTATCAGCACCATCAGCAATTGGCTCTAAACAATAGCCTATGCCACGTAAGGTCGTGATTTGAACATCAGATTCGCTGAGTTTTTTTCTTAAGCGATGGATGATGACCTCAATTGCTTCAGCCGTCATTTCATCATCATGATTGCTTAAACGGTCTAGAATATATTGTTTATTAATGGGGTCTCCTGCTTTCTGTAGTAGCAAGCGTAATACTTCGGACTCCCGCGGTGTTAAGACTAAGCGTTGGTCATGAAGCATAAATATATGCGTATTTAAATCGTAACTTAAACTCGCACAACTAAGCGTAAATACCTTACCTCCATGACTACGGCGTACCAAGGCACTTAAGCGCGCACTCAACTCTTCTACCATAAAGGGTTTAGGTAAGAAATCATCTGCACCAGAATCCAGAGAATTAACGCGCTGGGCCAAGGAGTCACGAGCGGTTAATACGAGAATCGGTGTTCGATTACCGTCAGCGCGTAATTTATTCAGCAGGCTCTGACCATCCATTCCTGGTAGACCCAAGTCTAAGATAATCGCATCAAACTCCTCTAAGGCTAGACGCTTATAGGCGAGCAGACCATCATTGCTCCATTCAATATTAAAGCCCGCATGCTGATGCAAACTTCGAATTAGCCAATGGGCCAAATCAGGCTCATCTTCGATTAATAAAATATGCATAGAAATAGTCTTAAACTGAAATACATGCGACTTGATTAATAGGAATAAGTATTCATTAATACTAGCATTGAATCCTCAGTAATGGTGAAAAAGGGAGTGCAATTGTATGCTCATTTTGCTTACTTACAGGCGGACGCATATGAAACGAGCTTTGTACATAGACGAATGGCTCACTTAGTTAGCTCGTAGGGGTTAGATATGAAGCGAGATTTGCATATAGATGAAAGACCGACTTAGTTTGCTTACAGGAGCTAGCGCTCAAGAATGCGAAGATGAAGTGTTTAAAGACCCTACTGGGCGCATATATAATCCGTTATACTAAGAGGGTTCAGGTTTGCTCTTCTCCATAACGTTAAGAGGCCGTTAGGTAATAGAGTTAAATCGTATCTACAGGAGAAAGTTGTAATGTTAACAAAAACCGTTTTATCCACACTCTGCATGGTATCAGCAATGGGCTATTCAGCGGTGGCTATGGCACAGACTGGGCATCATGCTCATGGTCACACAAGTGTTACCACGAAAGAAAGTGCTACTGATATTGTCGCCAGTCAATGCTGGGGGCGCTTGCGTGGTGCGAACCAAGCCTCTGCTTTATACTTTACCTTAGAGAATAAAGATGCCAAGCAAGCAGCCTACTTAGTGGCTGCAAATTCAGCCTCATTTGGCGATGTCATGCTGCATGAAAGCTATGAGGTCAATGGTATGGCAGGCATGCGGCATGTAGCCGAAGTGGCAATCGCGCCTGCAAGTCAGCTTGCCTTTAAACCGGGTTCTTACCATGTGATGATGGAGAAACCTCAAGAGGGCTTACGCATTGGTGAGCAGATTGAGGTGGATTTGATTCTCAGCAATGGTCATAAAGTCACCACGAGCTGCTTGATGAAGTCGATTGCTGCAAGGACATTTGAAGATTAACTGTGCAGACCAGTCTGCTCGTGTGAAGGTAAATAGATTACTGCCTGATATTTCACGCTAGAGAGTACGACACAGACCCACTTAGCGTCTTAGATGACTAAGTGGGTTTTCTATTTATCGAGTTGCGCTGTAAAACTTTACCGTTCACGGCGGAGATACAAGGTGCGGACTGCGTAGCAGTCCCAAACCGTTCATGTTCAGTTAATATGTGTACGCTTTAATAGACCAAGTAGGCTGAATATCGGCCATCAATCCTCATAAATAGCGCCATGTTTGCCGAGATCCTGTGAAATTCACTTAGGCAGTTTCAGCCGTTTGAATATGGTTCAAGACACAGCGATTAAACTCATGGGGTAGGGCCAAGTTCATGCCATGGGAAGCAGGGGCTAAGACATGCGATTGCACCTGTGGCCATAGCGCCGATAATAGACGATTGATTTCTGGAAAAGGTGCTGGGCTATGGGAGCCACCTATTAAAGTGATCGGTAATTGAAGCGATGCAAAAAGCTCTGCATCCAATAAGAAGGGCGGTTCATAGCGTTGCTTAAATAAGGTGTTCGCATTGTCTTTGACCATTTCACGAAACCAACGCACCATGCGCTTATAAGTACCTGCACCACTCACAGTGTCAATAAACAAGCTTAAACCCTCATCGAGTTGTCCAGCTTGAATCAGACGTAAAGATTCTTGTTTAAACTGAATACTGTCACTGAGTTGCTCATTGGTGCGCAAACCAGGGTCAGCCAAGATCAAGGATTCAACGCACTCAGGATGCGCCAGCGCCATCTGCATGGCAATCGCAGCTCCACGTGAGTGCCCAAGCACATGCGCTTTAGTAATGCCCAGATGGGCTAATAAATCGGCCATATCTTGTGCATGTTGCACATAATCGAAAGGGGCTGGGTCATCAATTGTCGCTGGCCAGAAGTGACGCAAGCTCGGCACGATGACTCGGCATTGTGCTGCTAAATCAGGTACTTGCCAACGCCAGTAGCGATAATCGCATAAAGAGCCGTGAATAAGGAGTAGAACAGGGCCAGAGCCTTCATCTTGATAGGTGAAGGTTTGACCCTTAATCGTTAGATTTTGCGCTTCAAGAGCGATTTGTGACATTGATTCTGCTTTAAAACAATGGCTTGACTCGATAGGTCAGGCTGAAATAGGTAGAGCGTGAATGGATGCACTCAATAGACGCAAAATATCACGCATCAAGTGAATTTACTCGCCCGACAGACGAGTATATGCCGCATTGATTTATTAGTACATTTTTAGGCGTTCAGCCGCCGTATCCGCTGCCGGTGTGCCTGGGTACTCACGAATCGTACGCTCTAGGGTTGCTTTCGAGCCTGCAATATCATTTAATTCTAACTGACTACCCGCAATCACTAAGAGTGCATCTCCTGCTTTAGAGTCACGAGGGTAAGTTTTCACCAGGTTTTCGAGGTTATCAATTGAACCCTTAAAGTCACGGCTTGCATAGCGACTACTGCCTTCGTAAAAGCGTGCGCTTGGTGTCAATGGACTGTTTGGGTAAGCACTCGAGAAATTACCGAGGGCACTTGCGGCTGCAGGGTAATTACCTTGGCGGAATAAGTCTAAAGCGGTGTCATAAGCTTGTTGCTCAACAGGGTCACCGACTTGTGCCGATGGACCTAGGTCATCATTCGCACGGGTTTCTTGTAATTGAGACTGAGAGACGTTGCTGATGGTTTCAATTTGGCCGCGTAATTGGCTGACTTGCTTTTGCAAGTCCTGGACTTGTTTGGCCAGATCGTTACGCACGATATCACTTTGTTTTAACTGAGAGCGTAACTCTAGAATCGCTCGACGAGCTTGTTCGTCTTCAGCCGAAAATGCGGGCTGCGCCATCCCTAAAAAGACAGCAGAAATAAGAAGGGCGGTAGATTTTTTACTAAGCGTCATTGATTGATTATCCCGTTAAAAATTACGACGCCGCAACAGCTTTAGAAACCATTGCGGCGTGACATATGCCTAAACTACAACGTTAGAAGATTAACGTAGGTAGTTGATGTCTGCACGACGGTTTTCAGCGTGGGCTTCTTCAGAGTAGCCGGCTGCTTTAACACGTTCTTTACCGAAGCTAACTGCTTCGATTTGTGCACCGTTAACACCTTGTTGAACTAAGTGTTGAGCAACAGCTACTGAACGACGTTGACCTAGAGCCAAGTTGTACTCTGAGCTACCGCGTACGTCAGTGTTACCTTCAATACGAACACGTTGTTGGTTGTTAGCCGCTAAGTATTGAGCGTGCATTTGAACCAATGGTTGGTATTGTTGTTCAACCACGTAGCTGTCGAATGCGAAGTACACTGAACGTTGTTGGGCTAGTGGGCTATTTGGGTTAAATGGATCCATAACTGCACCGCCTTGACCACCCACGCCTACACCACCAGTGGTGTCAGAAGGAGTAGAACTACACGCAGCTAATGCAGCAGCTAAAGCAGCAACAGACAAGGCTTTCGCTAAGCGAGAACTCATGACATTTCCTTTATAAAAACGAAAAAACGAAAAAACGAAAAATTACTCTGTAAACGGACCCCAGGCAGCTGCCGTAACACCGCGAGCATTAGGTAAATAGGTTTGATATGAACCGTCCGCATTCACGATGCCTAAGCTACCACTTGAGGAGTAAAGTATTTGCATTCCGTTAGGTGCAAAACTAGGAGTTAGGTCGTTAGGGCCAGAAGTTAATTGTTGATCTGATCCTGTGCCCAATGCATTTACCGCAATTGAGTACCCTCCTCCCCTTAAACTAGAATATACCAGTTTTGAGCCGTCTGGTGAAATTTTTCCTGAAACATTTTGTGAACCATTGAAGGTAATTCGACTGGCCGCACCACCACCTAAGCCAGTACGGTAAATCTGAGGACTACCGCCACGGTCACTGGTAAAGACTAAACCACTACCATTCGGGAAGAAGAAAGGCTCGGTATCAATTTCAGGTGAACTTGTGATTTTACGAGGGGTACCGCCACCATTAGGACTGACGATATAGATATTCGATAAAGCGTCCATACTTAAGGCCACTGCTAGCTGAGAACCATTGGGAGACCATGCAGGAGCACTATTATTCCCTTTGAAATTTGCCGCAACTGTACGTTGACCAGAGCTTAGGTTTTGCACATAAACAACAGGTTTACCTGTCTCAAAACTGACATAGGCAATGCGTGATCCATCTGGTGACCAGGCTGGTGAAATGATGGAAGAGGACGAGCTAGCAACTGTTTTGGCGTTTTCACCATCGGCATCGGCGACCACTAAAGTGTTGCCAGAAACATACGCTATGCGTGTTGTAAAAATACCACGAATACCTGTTGATTGCTCATAAATCGCATCCGCAACTTTATGGGCGATACGACGCATATTGGCATCGCTGACTGTGAGTGATTGTAGATTAATTTGTTGTGAAGTATCGGCTAGGTTGTAATTTACGCTGCCGCCTGTACTAGAGCCATATGCAACATTATTACCAGCACCGACTTCGTTGATGGCGTCCCAGTTGGGATTGCCTGATGCGTCAATTGACATCACACCAACGCGTTTCACTTCGAATTGACCAGAGCGAGTAAGGTCAGCAGCAATAATATTAGCGATTTCGGTACCATTAGGGCCCGCAAAATCAGCCACGACGATTGGGAATTTGTTGGCATTAACTCCTGTACCCGATAAGGCAACCTCAACTTGCGCATGAGCCAATTGACTCAACATGAGGGCCATAGCGACGATTAAGGAACTCATCCAAGCAAACCATTTCTGATGGCCTTGAGTTTGGAATAAAGATTGAGTTTTAGACATTTCTGCCTTCTCCTTGTGTGCGTAAAAAGTGAGAACAGTTTAGCAAGTTCTGACAGTGATATGCTTTACTAATCTGTTCGAGTGTTTCAAAGATTTTCAGTGTAGTGGAACGGCTAGGCATTGCAGTTGATGAAGACTGCAATACCTAGCGGTATAGTAACTTTACCCTATCTCGGTCTAAAGTCATAAGGGCCAGTCACGAACTTGTCATTATTTGGCGGTTTAGGGAATGGATTACACTGTTTGAGTGCATTCACTACCGCAGTATCAAAGGCCTTATTCCCAGATGTAACTGTAACTCGCGCATTGGTGACCTTATAGTTGCCATCGAATTCGACCCGATAAGTCAGCTTTAAGCGCTGATTACCACTAAATCGCAGACGTGGCTCCACGCAGGCTTTCACGCGGCGAGCATAATCAGAGCTGCCACCACCACCACCGACCTGGTTGCGATCGTTTTGGCCGCCTTTAATACCGGCGCGACTATTGATATCACCACGCATGGCAGCGCGTAATGCATCGCCCTGAGAGTTTGCCTTGGCGCGGTTTTGTTCCGCTAAGCGCGCATCAGCTTTGGCCTTGGCTTCGCGGTCCGCTTTAGCCTTAGCGTCTTTAGCTTTTTGTTCGGCTAAGGCTTTTTCCTTGGCCTCTTGCTCTTTGCGTTTTTTCTCAGCAAGTTCTTTGGCCTCTTTCTCTTTGCGTTGCTTCTCGGCGAGTTCTTTCGCTTCTTTCTCTTTACGTTGCTTCTCAGCTAATTCTTTCGCTTCTTGTTCCTTACGCTTTTTCTCGGCGAGCTCTTTCTCTTTGGCTTCTTTTGCTTTTTGCTCAGCGAGAGCTTTAGCCTTCGCCTCTTGCTCTTGCTTGCGCTTTTCCTCTAAAGCAATTTCCGGATCCTCTTGCTGCGCAGCTACGCTAGGCTCAGGCTCCGGTGGTGGAGGCGGTGGCGGTGGCGGCGCGGGTTCTGGTTCCGGCTCTGGGGCAGGTGGCTCAGGCTCGGGAGTTGGTTCTGGCTCAGGTGTCGGCTCTGGCTCTGGATCAGGCTCAGAGACTACTTCTGGCTCTTCTTCAGGCGCACGCGTGTCCTCCTCGGCAGGGTTCGGTGTGCGAGTTTCTGCAGGAGGAGCAACAATTTGCTCGGTACCTTCTGCCCATAGCTCTAACTGGATAGGGCCAGAAGGGGCTTCGGGCTGACTTAAGACGCTGGCAATGATTCCTGCGACCAAGGCAAGATGGAGCATGATGGAGCCAGTGAGACCCTTACGGTCATCACTTTGCTCATAAAAATCATTGGGATTTTCAAATTTTTTCATTCAATACACGGTACTTAAAGACGCATCTATTTCTTAGACGGTGTCGCTTTCGTTTGGTTTACCATCAAACCTAAGCGGGTCATACCATTAGAGCGTAAGGTGTCCATAATCTTCATGACTTCTTCATACGGTACCTTGCCATCAGCAGCAATCACTACTGGTGTATCCGTTGCGGCCATTGATTGAACACGGGCTAATACCTCTTCTTTAGGAATGAGCTCAAAGTTCTCACCTGGTTTACGTAGACGCACAGAGACGTCGCCGTTCTCTTCAATCTGCACTTCTACAGGTGTCGCAGGCACTTCAACCGCTTGCCCCACCGAGGGTAGATTAATCAGACCAGGGGTAATCATCGGTGCTGTCACCATAAAGATCACTAAGAGCACCAACATAACGTCGATATAGGGCACGACGTTCATTTCATTTTTCATGCGTCGCGAGCGACCGCGACCGTAACGATTAGCAGCCATAGCTTAGCGAACTTGACGTTGAAGGATATTCAAAAACTCATCAATAAAACTGTCAAAACGACCAGCGGTTTTATCAATATGATTTGAAAAGTAGTTATAGGCTAACACAGCGGGAATCGCAGCAAATAGGCCAATCGCTGTGGCAATCAAAGCCTCAGCAATACCAGGGGCTACTGCGGCAAGTGTTGCTGTTGTGTCAGTGGTTAGACCGATAAAGGAGTGCATAATCCCCCACACCGTACCTAATAAGCCGATATACGGGCTGACTGAACCCGCAGAGGCTAGGAAACTGAGTTTTGAATCTAAAGAGTCCACTTCACGTTGATAAGTAGCACGCATCGCTCGTGTCGCACCTTCTATCTGAGTTTCGCCATTGGCTTCATTGTTGCGGGCTTTCAAGAACTCATTCATACCCGCATCGAAAATTCGTGCAAGGGGACCAGATTGCTCAAGGTCGCGCGCCACATTCTGATGGAGGTTGCCAAGATCGCCGCCACGCCAGAAGCTCTGCTCGAATTCACGAGTTTGTTTGATGGTGCGGGTTAAGGTGACATACTTGCTGAAAATAAAGGCCCATGACACGACTGAAATCGCGACGAGAAGCAACATAATAAGTTGTACGGGCAGACTAGCATTGAGAATCAATGAGAAAATTGACATCTCTTCTTGGACGGGAGGCATATTACTGATTATCCTGAACTGAAAGTAAAAGGGTACGGATTGATGCGGGAATCGGCATCGCTTTAAAAGTTTCGGTGTTTACGCTACACACTTGGATGTTGCTCTTAACCAAGACAAGACCATCACGTTCGCAAACTTGCTCAAAATTGACAGAAGCATTGCCTACTCTAGTCAGACGGCTACGAATCATTAAGCTATCGTCAAGATGGGCAGGGCTCTTGTATTCAACTTGCGTGCCGACCACGACGAAGATGACTTTTTCACTTTTTACGAGGTTTGATTGATTGACCCCTAAAAAGCGCAGCCACTCTGTACGTGCGCGCTCGAAGAATTTGAGGTAATTCGCATAGAAAACTACGCCTCCAGCATCCGTGTCTTCATAATAGACACGGATCGGAAAGCTAAACTCTTGCGCTGATCCCTTAGATAAGGCTTGGTTTGTCATGAATTGGACTATTTAAAAGTGCTATGAAATCATGAGATTATAGCGTACTTTTAAGGTTGTTATATAGGCTTAAGACGTAAGCATTTACTTCAGAAGGTGACAGTTTTATAGATTCACCCTTGCTACGTTCTTGCACCTCAACATGACCTTCTTTAAGACCGCGCTCACCCACCGTGATGCGGATAGGTACGCCGATCAGCTCCCACTCTGAGAACATCACGCCTGGTCGCGCATCACGGTCGTCAAGAATCACCTCAACACCTTGCGCTTTCAGGAATTCATACACCTGCGTGGCGGTTTGACGAACTTCTTCGCTCTTGCCCCAACCTACTGGACAGATAACGACTTCAAAAGGCGCCATTGGCATTGGCCAGATAATGCCTCGTTCGTCGTTATTTTGCTCGATCGCGGCTGCCATAATACGGCTAACACCGATGCCATAGCAACCCATTTGAATAATTTCAGGTTTGCCTTGTTCGTTCAAGTAGGTCGCTTTCAGTTTCTCAGAATACTTATCACCTAAGAAGAATACGTGACCCACCTCAATACCATGCTCGATGGCCAAGGTACCTGCTTCACCAACAGCGGGGTCACCTGCAACAACGTTACGAATATCGGCGACTTCAGGCTCAGCTAGGTCGCGGCCAAAGTTAACACCCGTATAGTGCGTATTCTCTTGGTTGCCACCGCAGACAAAGTCACTCATATTGGCGACCGTGGTGTCCGCAATGATATGGATAGGTTTAGCCGTTTTGACTGGGCCAAGATAGCCAGGGGTAGAGCCGAAGTGTTCTTTAATCTCTTCTTCATTGGCTAAGCGGAAACCGTGTTTGAATTGGGGCAGTTTACCTACCTTGATTTCATTCACCTCATGGTCGCCACGAACTAACAATAGATAGATAGACTCTTTGCCTTCGGCGTCTGTCACCGTAAAGACGACTGATTTCACGGTTTGGGTGAGCTCGAGCTTTAAGAACTCAGCCACCAATTCGCACTTATTCATTTCAGGTGTGTCACGTAGTTCAAGTGCTTGTTGTGGCGCGGCACGTTCAGCGATAAGACATGGTGCTTCAGCCAACTCAATATTTGCAGCATATTCTGAATCTGGGTTATAGACAATTAAGTCTTCACCGGTATCGGCAATTACCTGGAATTCATGACTGCGTGAACCACCAATCGAACCTGTGTCCGCATTCACGGCGCGAAACACTAGACCTAGACGTGTGAAAATGTTCTTATAAGCTTGGAACATCTTGTCGTAGCTCACTAAGGCGCTAGCTTCATCACGGTCAAATGAGTACGCATCTTTCATGGTGAACTCACGACCACGCATAAGACCAAAACGAGGGCGACGTTCGTCACGGAACTTGGTTTGGATGTGGTAGAAATTGACGGGTAATTGGCGCCAGCTATGGATTTCATTCGCCGCAATTTCGGTGACCACTTCTTCAGAAGTTGGTTGCAAAACAAAATCACGACCATGACGGTCCTTGATGCGCAAGAGCTCAGCGCCATAGGCATCCCAACGACCTGTCTGCATCCAGAGTTCGGCGGGTTGCACCACAGGCATTAAGATCTCAATGGCACCGGCATTATTCATTTCTTCACGAATAATATGTTCAATCTTGCGCAACACACGCAAAGCCAAGGGCATATAAGTATAAATGCCACCGGCGTGTTTACGGATCATACCCGCACGCGTCATCAATTGATGGCTAATCACTTCTGCATCAGCAGGAGCTTCTTTGGAAGTATTTAAGTGGAAATTGGAAGCTAACATGGTTACTTTATAAATAGAAACGTATAATCAAACTAAATTGTATATTGAAAGAAGGGGCGGTGCATGCTAGATCGCGAAGGTTACCGTCCTAATGTTGGTATTATCCTTGTAAATCACAAGAATGAGGTATTTTGGGGCAAAAGAATCCGAGAAAAATCATGGCAATTCCCACAAGGTGGCATTAAATATGGTGAGAGCCCTGCTCAAGCCATGTTTCGTGAATTGCATGAGGAACTCGGTTTAAAACCTGAACATGTACAAATATTAGGGCGAACGCGAGAATGGTTACGTTATAACGTGCCAGAACATTTTGTGCGACGAGAGTCGCGAGGTCATTATAAGGGTCAGAAACAAATTTGGTTCCTATTACGTTTGGTTGGCAAGGACAAAGACCTTAGCCTACGCGCCACTATGCATCCTGAGTTTGATGCATGGCGTTGGAGTACGTACTGGGTTCCACTCGAGCAAGTAATTGAGTTTAAGCGCGGTGTCTATACACAGGCTTTGCGTGAATTGTCCGCATTATTAAAGCAACCCAAGGCAGAAACTCGCTTTTTGCGTCAGCGTAAGAACAAGCGACGTGGTACCGTTCAAGAGTCTGATTCTGAGGGCTCTGTGATGCTATTTGAGGCAGAGTCAGTCCAACCGTCTGAGGCTGTTGTTCAACAAGCAGACAATGCTAAGGGTGTGACGAACGCAATGGGGAAAAAGCCATCGGACAAATTGCCAGTGCATGGGCAGACTACGGATAAGTCTCAGCGTGTTTCGGGCAAAAAGATGGCGACTCATAGTACACAGCAGATTAAGTTTACACACCAAGAAATTCGTGTCGGCAATATGATTCAAGTTGAAACGAAAGTTGTGGTTGAGCAAGAGTATCAGCGTAAACCCGAAGAGCAATAAAGCTGCTTAAGGTAGATACACCATAAGCGCCCAAGAGCAAGGGTATTAGCGTAAATGTGTATGTGTGTAAGACAGGCCATATAAGGCTAGATGGTATAAGTTTGTACAAAGTAAGTAATTTAAGTTTGATTTTAAGGAAGTAAAGCAGAGCTGTGGATATGCAAAACTCACCAACCATTGCGGCGATTGCAACGGCACCAGGACGTGGTGGCGTTGGGGTAGTGCGTCTTTCAGGTAAGAATCTCTTGAGTTTGGCGCAAACCTTAAGCGGTGGCAAAACACCCAAGCCCAGAATCGCCTTGTATACCGACTTTTTGAACGAACAAGGGCAGCCGATTGATAATGGCTTGATGTTGTACTTTGCTGCGCCTGCGAGTTTTACCGGTGAGGATGTGATTGAACTTCAAGGACATGGCGGCCCTGTTGTCATGAATATGTTGCTGCAGCGTTGTTTGGCTTTAGGGGCACGCTTGGCCGAGCCTGGCGAGTTTACTAAGCGCGCTTTTTTAAATAATAAATTAGACTTAGCGCAAGCTGAAAGTGTTGTCGACTTAATCGATGCCAGCAGTCAGTCTGCTGCACGCATGGCTTTGCGCAGCTTGAAAGGCCAGTTCTCTGATTTGATTCATGAGCTCGTAGAGCAACTGATTAATTTACGTATGCTAGTTGAGGCTACACTTGATTTTCCAGAAGAAGAAATTGATTTTCTGGAAGCGGCGGACGCCCGTGGCAAACTCGTGAATGTGCGTAAGAAATTAGAGGCTGTGCTTGCACAGGCAACCCAAGGCGCAATCCTGCGTGAGGGTATGAACGTGGTTCTCGTGGGAGCGCCGAATGTCGGTAAGTCCTCCTTACTCAATGCTTTGGCGGGTGATGAGGTGGCGATTGTCACGGATATTGCTGGCACCACACGTGATACGGTGCGTGAACAAATTACCTTGGATGGTGTGCCGGTACATATTATCGACACGGCAGGTTTACGTGATACCGATGATGTGGTGGAGAAAATAGGTATTGAGCGCAGCCATAAGGCCTTGCAAGACGCGGATGTTGCCCTAGTTTTGATTGATCCACGCGAAGGCTTGAACGAGAAGACACGGGCCATCCTCGAAAGCATTCCAGTTGAACTTAAAAAAATTGAAATCCATAATAAGATTGACTTATTAGAAGGCGAACCCGAGGTATTGCGTGATGAACAAGCATTAGCATTCAGTGCATCAGGAGCGCCTGTATTGATTCGCTTGTCCGCGAAGAAATCTTTAGGTTTAGATTTATTAAAGCAAGAACTATTAAGTCGTGTGGGTTGGCAGGGTGAGAGCGAAGGCTTGTTCTTGGCCAGGACCCGTCACTTATTAGCGCTGCAAGAAGCACAGACAGAGTTAGAGAATGCAGCGGTCAATGGTTACCACAATATTGAGTTGTTGGCTGAGCACCTACGCTTAGCTCAGATGGCCTTGAATGAAATTACCGGCGAGTTCAGCGCGGATGACCTGCTTGGGGTTATCTTTAGTCGCTTCTGTATTGGTAAGTGATTCTGTATTGGTAAGTGATTCTGCAGTAGTAATTCTGTATTGGCAGTGAGTCAGGCAATCATACGATAGGCAAGAATAACTTAAGGCGGCTTATTTGTGAAGGCCGCCTTGTTTTTCATTATGACGTGTAGTGCTATGTGCTGTTTGTGCCGAGTCAAGATGGCTGAGCGAAATGCGTTACGCCTTTTTCAATAAAGTAATTAAGCTTGAGGTGTCCATGCGGTTATTGCCATTGGCTTGAATTTGCGCATAGAAACTATCCACCAATTCTGTCACTGGCAACTTAGCACCATTGCGCTTAGCTTCATCAAAGACTAGGCCTAAATCTTTACGCATCCAATCAACAGCAAAACCGAAATCAAATTTATTTTGCAGCATGGTGGGACCGCGATTCTCCATCTGCCAGCTTTGCGCCGCGCCTTTGCTCACTACTTCTAAAACTTGCTTCATATCTAAACCAGTTCGCTCGCCAAAAGCCATTGCTTCAGCTAGGCCTTGAACTAGGCCAGCGATACAAATTTGGTTGACCATCTTACATAACTGACCACTGCCATGAGGGCCAAGCAGAACAACAGAGCGGGCGAAGGTGTCGATAACGGGTTTCACGCGTTTGAATGCAGACTCTTCACCGCCACACATAACCGTGAGTACCCCATTAATTGCTCCTGCTTGTCCACCTGAAACCGGTGCATCGATAAACTGTAAACCACGTGCTTGCGCTTGAGCGGCGACTTCTTTGGCCACTTCAGCTGAGGTTGTTGTGTGATCGACAAAAATAGCACCAGCCTTCATGCCATGAAAAGCACCATTGTCGCCATAGGTGACTTCGCGTAAAGAGTCATCATTACCGACACAAGCGAAGACAATATCAACCCCTTGGGCGGCAAGGCTAGGGTTAATCGCTGAGCGACCACCGAATTCCTCCACCCATGCTTGCGCTTTAGCAGGGTTACGATTATAGACAGTAACTTCATGCCCAGCACGTTGCAGATGGCCAGCCATAGGGTAACCCATGGCGCCTAAGCCAAGAAATGCAACTTTCAACGGAGCAGTCGCAGCATAAGTTTTTTGAGCAATTGATGACATCGTATTTACATCCTTCAAGAGTATTTGTCCGAATCAGGACATGAGATTTTGTTTCATGGCAAAACCAAGGTAAAATCAGCCCATGAGTTTATCTAAATCTGAGCCTTATGTAAGATTTAGCCATAAACATTTTTCATCAAATTTAACACATTACTGATATGTTGCAAGAACTTGATCAAGTCGCTGTCCGTGTAGGGCAGGTTGTAGAGCTCAGCCGCCAATTGCTAACTGAGCGTAGCGCCTTAATGAAGCGCCTGGAAAGTGCTGAAGAAATTGGTGTTAATTTGCGTCAACAATTAAGCCAGAGTGAGACTCAGGTCTCAGAGCTTAATCAGCGTATTACTGCGCTTGATAGCGAAATGACCCAGAATACAGCGCAAGTTGAAGAACAGAATGCACGTTTGCAAGAGGAAGTGAGTTCAATGAGTCAAGAGATTACTCAATTGAAAGCTCAACTTGCTCAATCGCAGGCTGATGTACAGCAGTGGCGCCAAAGTGCACAAGTGGTGCGTGAACGAGTGGCCCATGTTTTAGAAAATTTACCAGGCTCAAGTGCACAAGGAGAGGCGTAATGGATCGTATTGATGTCAATATTCTTGATCGCAAATTAACCCTTGGTGTTGAAGAGGGTGGTCGCGATAAGATTCTTGCTGGGGTGGCTCATGCCGACCAATTGATGAAAAATATTAAATCTTCATCAGCTAATCTTAGCGTTGAGCGAGTGGCGATTATGGCCAGTATCTATCTTGCTGCTGAGTTGTTAAGCATGGAATCAGGTGAGGGGCCTTTTAAGGGGCTTCAACTAGGTGATGTGCAGAATAAACTCAATGAAATAAATAGTTTGCTTGACCGTGGTATTAATGAGCTTAAAGCGGTTTAAATAAGGTTTTCAGATAGTGCTTTTTGTGCTATCATGAGTCTAACGAATTTAGAGTTTTGCCCTGCTGTATTTGTGACGTGGTCATACATCTCTTACCTATGATTAATGGCACAGGCAGTCGGATTACGTGGTGGGCGTGATTGTCTTAACTGACGAACCCGAAGCTACATTGATGGCTGCCAAATTTTGAACTTTAGGGTTCGAGGTGCCGACCTTGACGGTACGTTGCGGGGCAATTTATTAGAAAGCGAGTTCACATGAGTGGACTCGCTTTTTTCATGTCTATTTCAGGCACGCTGCTATAGATATCGTTGTACAGTTAGGCCATTGCGGTATGTGTATATTGCCGACTAGGGTCGAGCTGTCTATGCACGCCACTATCTATGCGCGCTGCTACCTGTGTCCTGTTCGTTAGATCGCTGTTGTATATGTACATTACCGACTCGGTGGCGCTGACTCTGTGCGTTGCAATCTACGCTCGTTGCTATCATACGCTCTGCTCCGATAAGGCCGCATTTCTCTTAACGAAAATTAAGCATTCCATTTACACAAAGAAACACTCATTAAGCGGTTTCAGCGTTATGATTAATGCATCATTATTCTTCTTGATAGAGGGTATTTATGCAACACATTTCTAAAAAATTAAGTTTAGCTTTATTAGTCAGCTCAGTCTGTTTTGGGGCGGCTTGGGCGCAAGCAAATCCTGCTGCACCCAATCAGTCAATGGCAACCGTAGGAGAGGGTCGTATGTTGGTGAATATTAGTGCTGACGTGCAAGAGGATGTTGATGCGGATGTGGTGAGTATTACCTTAAGCAAGCAGCTTGAAGGACAAGACCAGAAAGCGCTGTCTGATGAACTGAATCAAGCCATTAATAAAGTCATTGAGATGGCGAAAAGTGATTCGGCCTTAACGGTAAAGACAGGTAATTATTCATTCTGGAGTAATACAGAGAAAGATAAAAGCTCGTGGATTGTACGAGGCGAAGTCTTCGTGACTAGCAGTGACTTTGAGAAAGTGCGTGGTCTTATCTCTCAGGTATCAGGCACGATGAACTTAGATGGGATTAACTTTAGCCTATCTGATGCGAAGCGCAAAGAAAGTGAAGCGCGCTTAATTGCTAAGGCAGCGGATGCGTTTCGTGAACGTGCTAGTAGTGTGGCGAGCGCATTCGCCGCAAAAGACTACACGATTAAGCGTGTAAATTTACAGACGAATCGCGTGATTGGTAATGGTGATGTGGTGTACAGAGCCGCCAAGGGTTTATCTTCCTATAGTGGCGGTGAATCCGTACAGTTATCTAGCGGTAAGGTGAGCGTTCAGGTTACGACGGAAGGCGAGATCGCTTTGCACTAATGATATAAAGCACAATGCCGGCAATAATCATGGGCAGTGATAACCACTGTCCCATGCTGAATCCCATCGACAAGAGACCTAAGTAACCATCAGGCTCGCGAGCATATTCGGCAATAAAGCGGAAAAAACCGTAGCCAATTAGGAATACCGCACTTACCTGTCCTACAGGGCGCTTTTTACTCGAAAAAACCCACAAAATAATAAATAGCAATAAGCCTTCAAGCGCCATCTGATACAGTTGCGAAGGGTGGCGCGCCAAGTTATCCACGTGTGGAAACACCATGCCCCAAGATGAGTCGGTTGGGCGGCCCCAGAGCTCACCATTAATAAAGTTACCTAAGCGGCCAAAGGCTAGACCTAGCGGCACTAAGGGCGCACCAAAATCGGAAATTTGGAAAAAAGTTTTCTTCTCTTTGTGGCCAAACCAGAGCATTGCTAAGAGCACACCGAGTAGACCGCCATGGAAAGACATGCCACCATCCCAGACCGAAAGAATTTGCATAGGGTTGCTGAGGTAGTAGCTCGGTTGATAAAAGAGCACATAACCGATTCGACCGCCTAAGATAACCCCTAAAATACAGTAGAACAATAAGTCTTCAAAGCGTTGTACCGTAATGTCAAAAAGCCCCTTCTTAATACGATAGCGTCCGAGCAGCCAAGCGAAGAAGAAAGCCAATAAATACATCAGACCGTACCAGTGCACTTTGATAGGGCCAAGCGCGATGGCGACGGGATCAATTTGAGGGAAGGTCATCATAGGTCGTCTATTTTCGCCCCAGCTTGGACGCTGAAGCTTGAGTGCTTAAAAACTAGTAGTGTATAGTAGATGGGCTAACTTATGTATCGCTTAATGTGATTTAGCGCGTATCTTGCAGTCGATAGTCGTTACAATTAATTTTTGTCCACCCGTTTACTAGCCATTATGAGAATGTTGCGCGGTCGCTTTTTTCCTGCTCTATTGCTTTGTGTATCCGCTTCGGTGGGTGTAGCACATGCGGGTGAGGTGGCGCACGATATTAACCCACCCGAAGAAATCAGCGTACTGCCCTTACTCAAAGAGAAAGTCTGTATGAGCTGTCACTTAATGGATAAGAAGCGCGTTGGTCCTTCATTGCTGATGATTGCCGAGCGTTATGCCGAGCAGGGTGAAGACTTTATACCCGTACTTGCTGAGCGTATTATTACTGGGGGAAAAGGGCATTGGGGACCCTTGGTGATGCCGGCACAAAACAAAGTCAGCCAAGAAGAAGCGCAGATGATGGCGCGTTGGATACTCTCATTGGAGCCAAAACTACACCGTTAATAACTGGTACAACACACCAGCGACACCACCAGCAAGTAAGCCCACGATAATATCAGCTATGACATGCCGTCCTAAGCTTAAGCGAGACCAAATCAGCAATCCTGTCATCAGGATACCTAGAATCAGGGCTAGTGTATTAGGCCACATCAAAGCGGTGGCAAAAATTGCAAATGCCGTATGAAGCGATAACTTCACCCATTTACTCAGTAATAAAGCAATCAAAAAAAGAGCACCAGATAGACCTAAGGCAATGGACATATGTGGCCGATCAGTTAAAACCCATATGACCGTTGCACTCAGTAAGCACAGTATGGCAAGAAAGACATTCAGCGATCGGCGCTCACTTTGTGCGCTAGCATCAATATGCGACCATCGACCAGAGCGAACTTGCAGATAACTATAGGCCATAGAGACTAGACCAAGCGCAGCGACAATAAGGACAATAATTTTAAGCTGTTGCATAGAGGCACCTTTCTGCATGGCTGCAACGATCGCAGCGATTGACAAAAAAACCAGAGGATGTCCAATAATCGAAGCCGCACGTGCAATCGTCGTGCGAATAGGCTGAGTGTTGGGTTCGGAGTCCATATGTCATTTGATATGCTTGGTGGCGGTTGTGTTCAGAGAGCTTCATTCTTGTGCGGCTTGAGCGCCTCAATCTTTGGCTGCTCTCTAAAGCGGTGTAGAAGTGTTGTACAGCTTCATCAGTATAACGATACTCAGCTTAAAAGTGGACATTCATTACTACGAAAGTGTATGCTTGTTTCACAGGAAAATTTTTGCTTGAATTGGGGTGGATTTAAGGGCAAGACTAATAATTGCTCAAGTTCACCCTCTAAATTATCCCTCAGTAGCACTAGCAGTAAGTTTGCCTAAGAATTGCAAGGCATGAAAAGTATCGAACGGGTTAATATGGATAAAGTGCTTTTTGTATAAAATGAACGAGATCTTCTTGTATGAAAGGGACTAAGCTTATGGACAAGGAACTAACGCTGCTTGTTGCAGATAAAACCACGCCCCTTATATGAGATAGGTAAGTGAATCGCTTGGGCTCGTCTTACAATAAGGCTATTAATCAATTGCCTTAAAATCGCAAGGAATGAAAATTATGCAAAGAATTAATATTGGTAAAGCAGCGCCTAACTTATATAAGGCGCTCATCGAGTTGGATAAATTGGCTTCACAGGCTGTGACGCAAGCAGGTATTGCTGAGGGTTTTTATCACCTCTTGCTGCTACGTGCATCACAAATTAACGAATGTGCTTTCTGTATCAGAATGCATGCCAAAGATGCCTTAAATTGTGGTGAAAGCAATGATCGCCTTGCTGTTCTACCTGCTTGGCGAGAAACCGAATACTTTAGCCAGAAAGAGCGCGCAGCCTTGGCCTTGGTGGAAGCCATGACCCTGATTGCGGAAGGACAAGTGCCCGATGCGGTGTATCAAGAAGCCACAGAGTATCTTTCAGAAGATGAGATTGTGGCTGTTGAATGGCTATCGGTTGTGATTAATGCGTGGAACCGCGTTGGCATCTCTAGTCGTTACCCAGTTAAGCCATAGTGTATTAAGATATTGAGTCAGCAAGCACTGGCTAGATACGTCTTATCTAGTGCAGTTATATGATATTAATATATTGCTTGATGATTAAAATAATTAGCATCATTAAGAGCGTTATAGTTGAATATAGGTGGTTTTGGAGTTTAAACAATGACGAAAGAATTAATTATTGGCGGTGGCTGCTTCTGGTGCACCGAGGCAGTCTTTAAACGCTTGCAAGGCGTAGTGTCTGTGCAATCAGGCTATTGCGGAGGTCATGTAGACAATCCTACCTACCGCCAAGTTTGCGAGAAAAATACCGGCCATATCGAAGTCATCCGTATCGAATACGATCCTAAGCAAATTAGTTATGAAGATTTGTTGGAAGTGCATTTTGCCACCCATGACCCCACCACCTTAGATCGCCAAGGCGCCGATGTGGGTCCACAATATGCCTCAGCGATTTTTTATGCGGATAGTGAAGAAGAGCAAAAGGCGCAGGCCGCAATTGCGAAAGCCCAAGAAGAGTTTAGCGAGCCAATCGTGACTAAGCTATTACCTGCGGCGACCTTCTGGCCCGCTGAAGACTACCATAATAATTACTTTGACTTAAATCCGAATCAACCTTATTGCGCGGTTGTGATTAGTGAGAAAGTGCACAAGTTTATGCGTAAGTATGCGGATAAGCTTAAGGTATAAGGCACAATCGATGAATAATTGGGGCTCTGCCTTCTTTAAAGCACGAGCCCATTGTTTAATTGTTTCGCCAAAACCTTTTTCATTATTGCTGACACTGTGGTGAGTGAATCCTTAAACGATAATGCCGTTTAGGTAAGTCTCTTATTCTTAGTAAAAACAAGTTGCTAGAGGTACGGTCTCCACCATGACTTAACGTGGGCCTTTAATTAAATAGTAAAGAAATGGGGAGGCTCTTCCGTATCCACCTCAGGTGTCTTAAGGTAGGCCTTTATTTAATTAAGCAGTAAGGAAATGGCAATTGAGAACATGACAATAAAGATTAAAAAGTCGAGGATCTGCCATGAGCGTGGTTTCTTGAAAAAAGGCTGTAGTAAACGGGCACCATAGCCCAGCGAAAAGAAAAAGACCGCAGAAGCGAGAGCGGCACCTATAAAGAAAGCAAGCCCCTGCCCAGGATATTTTGTTGATACCGAGCCAATTAATAATAAGGTGTCGAGATAGACATGTGGATTGAGCCAGGTAAGCGCTAAAGTAATCAGAAGTGTTTTCTTAAGGCTTTTCCCAGGGCTAGCTTCTGGACTCGCTTGTAAACTCGCGCCGCCGCGTAGAGCACTGCGCAAATGCATAAAACCATAGGTGAATAAAAAAGCCGCGCCGGCATAGCGAATGATATCTAATAATATAGGCGACTGATTTAAGACGAGACTAAAACCCGAAACACCAATACCAATGAGGGTGGCATCAGAAATAGCACAAGTCAGGCATACCCAGAAGACATGCTCTTCTTTAAGACCTTGGCGCAGCACGAAGGCGTTCTGTGAGCCAATTGCGAGAATTAGGGAAAAAGAAAGTAAAAAACCAGAGAAAAAAGCGGTAGACATATACGTAGGTAAGTGAAGACTTAGTGAATTGTTATTTTGTAAGTAAATATGCTTAGGTGATTGAGTGTATAGCATCTTAGTGAAATTAGCTAAGGCATATTCAGTAATATCTGTATGCATAAGGAATAGGAGTCACTCGGGCAGGGCAATTCACGTTAATGATCGCAATATCGGTATGCATGAAGAATAGGAGGCGTTATGCCGTTAGGGCAGCTACCTATTCAGATGGGGTGAGAGCATAGGTAGAAGAGAGTGGGATAAGTGATCGGTCACTATAGGGGAGTGGTAAATAGATAATCGTAGATCTAAGCTGAGAGTTATGGCTGCGGGCTAAGGAAGCGTGTGAGAGTTGAGTGGATTAAGTAGAGACTAAGGGTAGAGATTTAGGGTGGATTAAGATGATTTGAAATTGATGCCTGGTTTTAATAGCAAATTGAGAAGGATGGGTTTTGTTGCAAAATAGCAACCAAGCTGAAAAATGGTAAAAGAAGAGCATAAAGGGCTAAATAACAACAGATTTACTTAAGTATGTGCGGCTCATCTATAGGTGAAGTCATAAGACGAGGCGGTGGATATAAGTTGAGTTATAGATATAAGGGGAAAAACGGATTTTGTAGAACTGTGACATATATGACACAAAATAAACAACAATTATTAAATTAAGTTTAGTATAATTAAATCATCGACTTAAGTCTGTTTTTGCACACAATAGCAGGCTTTCTTTAAAGTTTTTGCATCGAAAGACTTGCCAAGTCCGAAGAACTCAGTCATAATTCAAATCTTTCGCGGTCACCGCAACGCCAACAAGGCCAAGCGCAGTCAGTGAAAGCAAGTCGTTCAGTAGGTAGTGAATCTCGTTGAGATCGGTTACTGAAAGCCAAGCA
>JAUNUI010000021.1 GCA_030538255.1 Pelistega sp.
ACTTAACGCCGACGCTCACTTAACGCCGATACGTGAGCAAGCGTCCCTTATAGGGAGCGGGTTCATCCTCATTAAAAGCAACTGCCGTTTCCTCCAACTCGAAGCCAAGGGAAGCCATTTTACGGCTAAACAGATTTTTATAACCACGCCCAGGACAACTAAACAAGACCTTAGCATGCGGCTTAGCCAGATATTGAATCGCATTCATTAAGAGTTTTGGGTGGCCTGGGTCATAGAGCAGATCACTGGCAATGATCAAATCATATTCCTGCCGTGGCCCATGAGGATTATTCCAATCAAGTTGTAGAAACGGAATCGTCGGCAGTTGATTGAGTCTGGCATTATAGTCAAGAAAATCCTGACTCTCTGGGTGATAATCACTGGCCGTGATATCAGCATCGCGGTATTGCAGTGTTAGGCTCGGCAGACCAAGGCCACAGCCCAACTCAAGAATACGTCGATTATTCAGTTCGATATGCTTTATTTTGGTCGCGAGAACCTTACTCGCGGGCCATAAGACACCGAACAATGACCAACTCGCCGAGCAGATTCCTGCACGCTCTGCCTCTCCTGAATCATCAGCATACTGCGATTTATCTTTCAGGACACGCAAAGAGCCTTTGAATTGACCAATCTCGAACGCCTGTTTACGAGTTTCATAACCCTGTACGCTTACACTCTGCCGATTAGCATCCTGCACTCCTACACTCTGCCGATTGGCACCCTGCACATCTAAGCTCAGCATATCAGCCCTCCTGTATCAAATTTGGGCGAGACCAGAACCGATATCTGGGCAGTATTATGCTTATAAAACAAGTACTTATTATTGCCACTTATGGACTTAGTGTAACATGTAGCTGTAAAAACATCCTTTTTATGTTAAGTTTCTATTATATTATGTAAAGTAATTTATATATTTTCCCTAGTAATCGTTATTTAAGCCCTAGTAACAAAGGGCATCAGCTTTGTGACGCGAATCGTGTGGGATCTCATCTGTTGAGCCGCCGTGGATGTAGGGGCAACAGCAATTGCTAGCTCATCTGCATACGACATGCCACTGAGTCACTGTTAGCACAGGGGCAACAACTTTTTCATCCATACCCCCTCACCTATACTAAGCCGTCACCACTACAGGTGCTGTCGTGCGTAGTGGATTGCTCTTCGCGAGACCGTATAAGTAGGCGACTAACATAATGAAGGTTAAGACCGCAAACACGCTCCAGACAAAGGCAAATGAGTTCGACATATCATAAAGCTTGGCCACAGCTGGCACCCCTGTTGCCATACCGAGCATCTGAAAGCGCATCACCGTACCATAAATTTCGCCATAACCCTCAGGCCCATACGTACGCGAAGACACTACCGAAGTCGTAACGGTCCCGACACAGTTACCGATAGACCAGATAATCACAGCTAATGCGCCTAAGAGCCACATATCGGGCGAACGAATCATGATAAACAGGAAGCACGTCGCGAGAATACTGCCAACGATAATCAAGGTCGAGGTACGCAAACCTAATTGATCATAGACCCACCCCACCAAAATCTTGGCAAATACCGAAGCGACCAGGTTTAAGACCAATAAATTAGTGGCTAACTCCAAGTCAAACGTATTTTGCAAATACACGGGTAATTGAATCACAATCCCGCCGCCGACAAATCCTGCTAAGAACTGGGCAAGCAACATCGCCCAGAAAAAGGACGTCGCATACAGCTGCTTAAGTGAATAATGCACAAGCGCATTGCTTTGAGCTCCACTAACAGGCATTACGCCCGCCTGAGCCGCGCTAAGCTGTTCACTACCAAGCGGCTGAAGACCGATACTCTCAGGTGAATCCTTAAGTAGGAAAATAATCATCAACAAACCTGAGATCAGTAAGCCTGCGCCGATACTGATATAGGCGATTGAGTAATCATAATGCTGGATACAGTAGGTAATATACTTACTGAAGATAACACCTAATACCGCACTACCCGCTAGCGAAAGACTCATGGCGAGGCCTTTTTTCTCAATAAACCAGCGATTCACCAAAACACCTGGAGGAATATAGGCTAAGCCCGTAAAGAAAAAGCCTAATAATACGGCGAGAATATAGAGAAGCCACAAATTACTGACATAGCCCAAAGCCGCATACGATAAGCAAAAGCCAGTTAAAAAGACAATTAGGGTCGGTTTAGTGTGCCGCTGAATTAAGCGCCCAACCATAGGCGAAGCCAACATTGAGGTCAAGAAAATCAAGGTCGTACTTAATGAAAACTGTGTGGGACTGATGCCAATCACATTAATCACCTGATTTTGATAAATCATATAAGTACTGACTGTTAAAGCAATCGCTGAGCCAGATATCACCATCATAAGAAGCACTATCCACCAGCCATAGAATATTTTGCCTTGCTTGCTCATTCTCATTGCTCCCCACTATTTGGTTTAAAAATACCTTGATTGTATATACAACTATACTTTAACCTTGACCCAAGCGCTCGTCAAAGACTTTATCTTCTTTCCACCTTAAACCTGATTAAGGCTTGATAAAAGTCAATTTGCTTAGCCCTTGACAAGAATCTGGCCGCAATATTTCGCGAATTTGCTCACCCGCCCATATCCTGACATAGCGCGTATTTTTACACAATATTAGACCTTAACTTAAGATGCATGGCCATACAAAAACTAGACATGGACTACACATGTATTTATATAAAGTTAAACCTTAACGTCACCTGTATTTCCCGAAAAAATTAGGTATCTACTGTACTGGTATTTTCAGGCATAATCATGTCTCTACTTTACACGAATTTTCTTACAATTTGATGCCTTCGTACTATCATTTTTCCCCGCAAAAAAGGGACCCAAGATATCCTATTTCTTGGGCCCCTTCACGGAGAAACTTTAGCTCAGCATAAAACCTTATCGCGGAGTTTGGCTGCTGCGCTTAACTGTACTGTCCAGCTTATTTTAAAGCCTTATAACGAATACGCTTAGGTTTCGCACCTTCTTCACCAAGGCGACGTTTCTTGTCCTCTTCATACTCTTGATAGTTACCATCAAAGAAGACCACTTCTGAATTACCCTCAAAAGCCAGAATATGCGTGGCAATACGGTCTAAGAACCAACGGTCATGACTGATCACCATGATGCTACCTGCAAACTCGAGTAAAGCATCCTCTAAGGCACGTAAGGTTTCCACATCAAGGTCATTCGATGGCTCGTCAAGAAGCAATACATTGCCGCCCTTAATTAGCGTCTTAGCCATATGCAGACGACCACGCTCACCACCGGACAAAGAGCCAACTTGCTTATTCTGGTCAGCGCCCTTGAAGTTAAAACGACCTAAATAGGCACGCGCAGGCATTTCAAACTTACCAACTGTCAATAAGTCGGCACCGTTAGCAATATATTCAAAGACATTTTTATTATCTTCTAAACTTTCGCGCGACTGATCCACGAAAGAAATATTCGCTGTTTGACCAATTAAAACTTCACCCGAATCTGGTTGTTCAGCACCCGTAATCATACGGAACAAGGTTGATTTACCGGCACCGTTAGGGCCAATGATACCAACGATAGCGCCTGGCGGAATCTTGAAGCTTAAATCATCAATTAATAGACGATCACCGAAGGCCTTAGACACATTCTTAAACTCAATCACTTCATTACCTAAGCGCTCTGCCACAGGAATAAAGATTTCCTGAGTTTCATTGCGCTTCTGGTACTCATGTGAAGAAAGCTCTTCAAAGCGTGCCAAACGTGCCTTAGACTTCGCTTGGCGACCCTTAGGATTCTGGCGTACCCATTCCAATTCTTTCTTAATCGTGCGTTGACGTGCAGACTCTTGACTCTCCTCTTGTTTTAAGCGGTCATCTTTCTGTTCAAGCCACGAACTATAATTACCCTTCCAAGGAATACCATGACCTCGGTCTAACTCAAGAATCCATTCCGCCGCATTATCTAAGAAATAACGATCATGGGTAACTGCCACCACAGTACCAGGGAATTTCTGTAAGAATTGCTCTAACCAATCCACACTTTCCGCATCCAAGTGGTTGGTTGGCTCATCGAGCAAGAGCATATCGGGCTTAGATAGCAATAAAGCACAGAGCGCAACACGGCGCTTCTCACCACCCGATAGATTGCCCACGATGGCGTCCCAAGGTGGTAAACGTAGAGCATCAGCAGCAATTTCCATCTGATGCTCAATATCATCAGCACCACTTGAGGCTGCAGCAGAAATAATCGCTTCTAACTCCGCCTGCTCAGCTGCCAATTTATCAAAATCCGCATCAGGATCGGCATATTCACTATACACCTCATCCAAACGACGCCGCGCAGCAAATACCGCACCCAAGCCTTGCTCTACCGCTTCACGCACCGTATGCTCAGGATTAAGCTGTGGCTCTTGTGCCAGATAACCGATATTCAGGTTAGGCATTGGGATGGCTTCACCCTCAATTTCTTTATCAATGCCCGCCATGATTTTCAGCAAGGTAGACTTACCTGAACCATTCAAACCTAAAACACCAATTTTCGCACCTGGGAAAAAAGAGAGCGAAATATCACGCAGAATTTGACGCTTAGGAGGAACAATCTTCCCAACGCGATTCATCGTAAAAACGTACTGAGCCATGAATAATGCCTATAAATAGAGAAATAATATAATCCCGTTATTGTAGTCAAACTACCTAGATTTGTCTGTAAAAAGGCGGTGTTCTGCATTTAATCAGCAGCGTAACGAGGTAAATTGGCAAGAAGGTGGCGACTACGGCTTTTAATAAAAAATTAAGTGCCAATCACGCAATACTTAGCGTTAAAAGGTCTATGTGCAAAACTTAGTCCTCAGCAGATAAGTTAAGCGAAAGTTGCACAATACTTAGCGTTAAAAAGTCCATGTGCAAAACTTAGTCCTCCGCAAATAAGTTAAGCGAAGCGTGGACTTGGCAGTAACGCCTTTTACCCCCAAAATCCCTCTCATCGAAATGCCCACAAGACAAACTAAGCGCTTTAGGCGATAATTATATTTTTACGAATCAATGACATCTCTGTCAGCCGAACCATGAGCAGCCTTACCTTTAGCCAAGAAGAACTAGAACTATTAATTAAAACCGTCGATGCCCTCTCCGCTTACATGGGTAAGCCCGTGCTAGCCGAGATTGATACCAGTGAAGATGGTTACGAGTGGATTGCCTTTGGCGTGCCGTTGGATACGCAAGAAGAACCTGAGACCGACACTGTGATTATGCAGATGGGTGGACCTAGTGCGCGTCTGATTGGGCAGACCGCTAACTTAGACGATTTTGCTCAAGTGGTTTATGATTGCGAATTCTTATGGGGCATTCAAATTACCGATGATGAATTCTTGCGTTACGTGCGCATTGACCATGAGGGCGATGAGGTCGAATGGTCGGAAGAACTCAGTACGCTTTTGCCGTTTGGCATGCAGGACGATGATCTGCTCGCCGAGATGGAACTCGAAGCCGCGCTAGAGGAAGAAGAGGATGACGAGGACGATGAGGATGATTTCCTCGATGATGATGAACCTGAGTTCAAGCCGAACTTACCACATTGATTGCACGTATACTCTTTAAACACGCCGCTCAAGTCGAGCGAATGAGTTTAAGTCAATAAGACCACATTGATTGCAGAGAGTTAGTAGCGTATTCAGTCATTGCCTCAACGGCTTATTGATTCAGCATCTCATTGACCCAACGGTTCATTGGCTCAGCGGCTCAGAGCTTCATGACATCAGAGTGTCGATTGCATCAGCAGCTAGCGCTGCACTCAAACAACTCAGCTCGCGTCCCGTCGATATAAGGCATAGCCAATCGGTGCACAGGCTGCCACCAGCAACTTGGCGCGCCAATCACTTAACTGCGCTAGCTCTGGCAAGGCCACACCCTGGTCCTTCAAGTGTAAACGGAAGCGTGTATAACGAATTGCCGCCTTAATAAACTCTTTCGGCTGGTCCCAGAACCATGGCAAACAATCTTGCACCGTGTCTCGTGCCAATAGAATTAAGCCCAGCGCATGCTGCTTTCCCATACGTGCACCTTCCGCTGAGAGCGAATCGGCACTATCAAAATACGTACGATAGACTTGATTGACAAAGCGCGTCTTATAGCCCGCCCGCGCAATCTTACGCCAGACAAGGCTCTCAGGCACAAAGCCACGAATATCCTCGGGAAAAGGAAATTGACGCAAGACACTGGTCTGCAAGCAACCAAACTTCTCCCCGCGCACTTGATGTTTAAAACTCATATCCAGAGAAGTAATAGCCATCACATCTTGAGGATACTTATCGCCAACAATCTGCCCATCAGGACGTGCACATAAGCCAGTGACGGCAATATAGTTTGCTCGCTCCGCCTCGGGAATCGCCTGCCATTGTTGCCACATATTGCTTAAGGCATCGGGCAAGATCGTGTCATCGCTGTCTAAAGCGACAATCAACTCGCCATGTGCCTCGCGTACCCCATGGTTAAAAGCCGTCTTCTTATGTTGGTTGGTCTGCCACTTATAACGGATAGGAATCTTCGCCTCGGCAATCCAAGACTGGACTAATTCTGCCGTATTATCGGTAGAGCCATCATCAATAATCAACCACTCAAAATCCTTAAAGTCCTGTTGCAAGAGACTCTCGTAAACACGCGGCAAGGTACTTGCGCGGTTATAGCTTGGCGTCATAACAGTGAATGCGTAAGAGGTATTCATGAGAGGGCTCCGCATTGATAAAAGAAGAAACTACCCATAGGCCCATAGCTCGGGCAAATTGAACGATATAAATTTAGGCTTCGCATCGTCACCATCTTATTCCTTGGTCAAAAGGAATAAGATGCTTGGCATTCAAGCAAGGCTCTAAATTAAACAAAAGCCGCTAAAAAAGCAAAAAGCCAAGACTCACAATGAATCTTGGCTTTGGTATTCGCTAGGTTAAAACTCGTTGATTAAACGCGCTTAACTTTCTCTAACATCTTGAATACGCCCTTCGGTGAACCAACAAACAAACGCTTGAAAGCTTTACCTAAACAACGACGCTCTAGAGTATTACGACGAGTACGTTTGATCTCTGCCATCTTATTCTCCGCATAACTTTAATCAAATTAATAGAGTAGTTTAGCCTATTTTTCAACTCAAGATGATGATTTTCTAGGAAAAACTGATAAATTTTCTATTTTTGTTGGTTTTGCGCTGATTTTTGGTTTTGAATTAGTCACTTAGCAATAGTAATGACAAAGTGATTTAAGCTCAATTCACCGCCAGCGCATTGATAAGCAACCCCACTAGTCTTCACTTTCAGCTGGAGTTTTGCTGCGTATACTATAGCTCCTCATTACCCAATTTTTTCAACAATCGGTCAAAATCACTTTCAAACAAAGCATCCTGCACAATACGGTATTTTTCAAATTCACTTTCTGCGTGCGCCTTGGCAAGCTCTGAGCTGACCTTTCCTGCATTCTGTAAAACCTCCCTGTCCCACAAGATCAAGAAACCACCTAGCCGCGTCTCCCAATCCGCCATCGTCATAGGAATGCGTCTCATTGCCTGCATCTCTGCCATATCTAAATAAGCCGATACAATGCGCTCCATTTGAGCAAGCTCGAATTCAGACAAGTAATTCTTGGCAACAACTACATCATATTTGTGTATTTTCCCACTTGGTGCGCCTTCCCAGCTGTTTAGTCCCATATGTTTTTTGCGGTGATCAGCACGATCCGTCACCATTTCTGCCGCAGTTTGTCCGTGAATGGCATAATGTAGTTTATTCTGTACCGCAGCAAAAAAACGTTTGGTGGCAGCCGCCGAGGAATCATAATCAAGCGCTGTCGCATAGATATCAGTAATTTTCTGGTAGAACTTACGCTCGGAAAGACGAATTTCTCGAATTTTTTCCAATTGCCGTTCGAAGAACTCATTGCTTAATACACTGCCACCACTTTTCAAGCGCTCCACATCCATGACCCAACCCTGAATAGTGTAGTCCTTCACTATCTGACTAGCCCACTTACGAAACTGTACAGCCCGTTCATTTTCAATCTTAAAACCTACTGCAATAATAATTTGCAAACTATAGTGATCAACTTCACGCTGAACTTGCCTACTGCCCTCGCTTTGAACTATTAAGTATTTCTTAATAGTTGCAGCGGGCTCCAATTCCTGATCACTAAAGATGCGTTTGATGTGCTGATTGATGGCAGATACTGTTACATCATAAAGCGTCGACATCATCTTTTGTGTTAGCCAAAGGTTTTCATCCTCATAACGCATCTCAACGGCTTGCTCTTGCCCTCCCGTTGCCGCCACAAAAGTTAAGTATTCCGCTGCCGATGATCGGACAATAGACATTTCACGTTTTTTTGCCATTACTGTTTCCATGATTATTCAGCAGCAATTTTCCATACAATGACAGCTGACTAGTTAATTGTGCAACAAGCTGTTGCACTATGCAACCCACTCACCCCACTCCTCTACGCACCCTCACCCAAATTCGCTTGTCTCTGCGCCAGCATCTTAATCGCTAAATCTAAGGCCGCGCGCAGTGAAGCTGGATCAGCAATGCCCTGTCCTGCAATATCGAAGGCGGTGCCATGATCGACACTGGTGCGGATAAAGGGCAAGCCCACTGTCACATTCACGCCCTCATCCACACCGAGATACTTCACGGGGATAAGGCCTTGGTCGTGATACTGAGCCACGACGATATCGAACTCGCCGCGACGTGCCCGCATAAATATCGTATCGCCTGGGTAGGGTCCACTAACCCGAATACCTTGCGCTTGTAACTCAGCAATCACGGGGCTAATGACCCGTTCTTCCTCCCGTCCAAAGCGCCCTTCTTCGCCTGCATGGGGATTCAAGCCTGCCACAGCAATCCGTCCTTGTGGCAAGCCTAATAAGCTTAAGGCCTGTTGAGCTAAGCCAATCGTGATGCGCTGATTCTCTGCGGTAATCTGTGCAGGGACATCGGCCAGAGCGATATGGATCGTCGCGAGAATTACCCTCAACTCATCGTTCAAGAGCATCATACCAACATGCTCAACACCTGCTCGCTCGGCCAGAATTTCTGTATGCCCTGGGTAGTCATGTCCTGCTAATTTTAAAGACACTTTATGTAAGGGTGCGGTCACTATAGCGCTAATCTTATCGGCCAAGGCATCATCAATCGCCTGAACCAAAAAGCGAAATGCTGCATCCCCAGCTTGCGCACTCGTTTGCCCATAAACGACTTGTTCATCTAGCGCCACGCCCGCATTAATAAAAGGAAGGATAATCGTTGCTTGACTTATCGGTGCTTGACTTATCTGCGCTTGAGAAACTTCTCCGCAAGCTGCCAACGGTTCGGTCTTGGCTGAGCGATGTACATCCGCAGCCTGAATAAGTCGGTCTATATTTCGTTCGCGCTGTTCACCCTGAGTATTCACGGTCTTACGCTCAGTCGCGCTCTCAGAATCACAAGACTCGCTTTGCTCAGCTGCGCTTATGGTCGTATTAACACCGCCCTGTCCCGTAGTCTGTGCGTATGCGCGATAACAGTCGCTTTTGCCATAAGCCTCAATACTCTCAAAGCACTGCAAACGCACTGAACTTGCACCGAGCAAATCAATCGCCCGCTGTAAACTAAAGCCATCGCCATACACCACGCAAGGCACATTAATCCCTTGCTGAAAAAGCTTAACGATCAATTCAGGACCAATGCCAGCGGCATCACCCATCGTCAGGCCGATAGGTTTACAATCATCCATATACATTCACTCCTTTTTCCTTGCTGAACTACCCTGCCTTGAGTGTAGCACTCTGCACATTCACTATACAGCGCTTAACGCTCAGCAACTCACGTTTTTCTAAGCTCTATGAACTCTCAAATTCGTATTTTCGGCGCTCGACAAAACAGCCTTAAAAACCTTGATGTCGCCTTTAACACAGGTGAAATCACGGTCTTAACAGGGGTTTCGGGTTCGGGTAAAAGCTCGCTAGCTTTCGATACTTTATATGCTGAAGGTCAGCGTAAATATGTTGAAACCTTTTCCGCCTATGCGCGCCAATTCTTGGATCGCATGGACAAGCCGCAAGTGGACCATATTGAAGGCATCCTGCCCGCGATTGCGATTGACCAGACTAACCCTGTGCGCAACTCACGCAGCTCGGTGGGTACCATGACCGAGCTGAATGACCACTTAAAATTGCTGTATGCACGCGTGGCGAATTTATATTGCCGTGGCTGTGGCCAGGCTGTAAAAAAAGACCATGCCGAATCGATTTACCAACAATTAAAAAGTCTTAGTCAAGCGGCTCAAGACCCGCGCTTAGTGATTAGCTTTGCGGTACGGGTGCCAGCTAACTACACCGAAGAAGAAATTACGAACTTCTTGCAACAGCAAGGCTATACGCGGATTCATGCGCAAGAACAACGCACTGAAGCCGTAAGCCCAGCCGCCACGAAGAAAGGCAAGAAAGCCAAAGCCGCTGAAACCTATCTTGAGTTGTATGTGGTGCAAGATCGTTTACGCTTGTCGAATGCTGAACCTGAACGAGTGATTGAGGCTTTAGAGGCTTGCTTAAAGCATGGGCAAGGGCATGTCCGTGTCTACGCACTTGACGATGAAGGGGCGGATAAATACCAATGGAACTTTAGTCAGCACTTGCATTGCGCTAGCTGTAATATCAGCTATAAGCAACCGCTCTCAAGCACCTTCTCCTTCAACTCTCCGCTCGGTGCGTGTGAAACCTGTCGTGGCTTTGGTCGCACCATGGATATTGATTATGGTCTGGTGATTCCCGATGCAAGCAAATCCTTGGCCGATGGTGCTGTGCGCCCCTTTCAGTTGCCAAGCAATAAAGAGTGCCAAGATGATTTATTACGCCATGCCAAGACGGCAGGCATCCCCATCGATATCCCTTGGCAAGCACTGAATGAGGAACAACAACAATGGGTGATTCAAGGGGTTGAGGATTTTAGTGATACCCGCCATGCTTGGAAAAATCAATGGTATGGGATTGCTCGCTTCTTTAAATACCTAGAAGGCAAGGCTTATAAGATGCATGTACGCATCTTGCTCTCTAAATTCCGCAGCTATAATGTCTGCCCTGACTGCCAAGGCTCGCGCCTAAAAGCCGATGCCAATCTGTGGCGTATTGGCTCTCGGCCAGCTCCTGAAGGTGATACTTACCAACGCTTTATGCCAATTGGTGCCGCATGGGATCAGGCACAACTCGATGCCCTGCCAGGCTTAGCCATCCATGATATGATGCGCTTGCCGATTAGCCGCTTAAAGACCTTCTTTGATAATGAAGATTTGATTACCGATGCGGCGGTTGAATTAGTTCTCGATGAAATTAAATCACGTTTAAACTATTTAAATGATGTGGGTCTTGGCTACTTAAGTCTCGATCGTCAAAGCCGTACCTTAAGTGGTGGTGAAGTCCAACGGATCAACCTCACCACAGCACTCGGCACCTCCCTAACCAATACCCTATTCGTTCTTGACGAGCCTTCGATTGGTTTACATCCGCGTGATATGGGTCGTATCGTAAGGGTGATGCAGCGACTACGCAATGCAGGTAATACCTTGGTGGTGGTTGAGCATGATCCACAAGTGATGATTGCCGCTGACCGGATTCTGGATATTGGACCAGGCCCTGGTGAGCGTGGCGGTGAGATTGTATTTGATGGTACACCCGCCGAACTACGCCAAGCCCCTACCTTAACGGGGCAATATTTAGGTAATCGCTTACGGGTTGAAGCACCGCGCCCTATGCAAGTCAGCGATCGTACACCACGTCTGCTGATCGAAGGTGTGCAAGCGAATAACCTCAAGAATATTGATGTCGCCTTCCCGCTTGGCCGCATGGTCTGCGTTACCGGCGTCTCAGGCTCAGGTAAATCCACACTGATTCAAGATGTGCTACATCCTGCACTCTTAAAGCATTTCGGTCAAGGTACACAAGCCCCGGGCAGCTATCGCCACTTGCTTGGCGCTGAACAACTGAGCGATGTGGTGATGGTCGATCAAAGTCCCATCGGTAAAACCGCACGCTCTAATCCCGCCAGTTATGTCGGCGCCTTCAATGCAATTCGCAAGCTGTTTGCCCAAGCGCCCTTAGCCCGTGAGCGTGGCTATACTGCCGGCACCTTCAGCTTTAACAGTGGCGATGGCCGTTGCCCTGGCTGTGGCGGTACGGGCTTTGAACATGTTGAGATGCAATTCTTATCCGATGTTTATCTACGTTGTCCTGATTGCAATGGCCAACGCTTTAGACCTGAAGTATTAGAAGTACGCCTAGAACATCTTGGTCAATCGGCGAATATTGCTGATGTCTTAGAGATGACGGTCAGTGAAGCCCTGAATTTCTTTAAGGGTCTTAAAGAAGTCCAGTATAGCCTGCAACCCTTAGTCGATGTAGGTTTGGAGTATGTGGCCTTAGGTCAGCCAGTACCTACCTTATCAGGGGGTGAAGCACAGCGCTTAAAACTCGCAGGCCATCTGGTCGAGGCCGCTAAGTTAGGGCAAAAGGCCCAAACTCTTGCCTATAAGGGTGCGCTTTTCCTATTTGATGAACCGACTACGGGCTTACACTTCGACGATGTCGCTCGACTGATGCGTGCCTTCCGTAAATTATTAGCGGCTGGGCACTCTCTGATTATTATTGAACACAATATTGATGTCATTCGTGCTGCCGATTGGATTATTGATTTAGGGCCTGAGGGCGGTGAACAAGGTGGTTATGTCGTTGCTCAAGGCACGCCAGAACATATTCGCTCGGTCAACACCTCACATACAGGTCAGGCCTTAAGTGCTTATGAAGATGAGATTGTCATCGATAGCACGGAAGTCAGCGAAGCCGCTACAGCCTATCAAGTGGCTCAGGCACGGCCTAGTCAAATCGAAATTCTGAATGCCCGTGAGCATAATCTTAAGGGCTTATCGGTCACGATTCCGCATAATGTTTTTACGGTGATTACGGGTGTCTCTGGCTCAGGCAAATCGACACTGGCTTTTGATATTTTATTTAATGAAGGGCAACGCCGTTATTTGGAATCGTTGAATGCCTATGCCCGTGCGGTGGTACAACCGGCAGGCAAACCTGATGTCGATGCGATATATGGCATTGCCCCTACCGTGGCGATTGAACAGCGTACCAGTCGTGGCGGTCGTAAATCCACCGTGGGCACCATGACAGAAATTCATCACTTCTTGCGTCTCTTATACGTCAAGCTCGGTGTGCAATATTGCCCAAGCTGTCAGGTCCCCGTAGAGCCACAAAGCAAAGAGCAGATTCAAGCCATCATTATGCGCGACTATAAGGGTCAACGCATTGGCTTATTGGCGCCCCTGGTGACAGCTCGTAAGGGCTACTATACGGATTTAGCCAAATGGGCGGATAGCAAGGGTTTCACTCACCTGCGTGTGGATGGTGAATTTATTCCTGTCTCCCCATGGCCACGCCTGGATCGTTATAAGGAGCATACGATTGAGTTGCCTATCGCCGATTTCGTGGTGGATGCGAAAGATGAAAAAACACTGTCGGAGGCCTTAAGCCAAGCCTTACAGCATGGTCAAGGACTCTGTAGCATTCTCTATCCCTTGGATCGTGAACAGGAAATTGAAACGCAAGATTTGCAGCAACAACATTTTTCCACTAAACGTGTCTGTCCTTCATGCAGCACTAGCTACCCTGAACCAGATCCTCGCCTTTTCTCTTATAACTCACGGCATGGTTGGTGTACCACCTGCTTTGGCACAGGTCAGCTGATTCCGAACTTTGATGCGGAACAGACGGGTGAAGAAACACAATGGTTAGGTGATGAAGAAACGAATTATTTGGGCAAATGCTTAAGTTGCGATGGTACACGTCTTAACCCAGTAGCACGTGCCGTGCAATGGCAAGATCGCTCGATTACCGACATTAGCCTCATGTCGATTCAAGAAGCTCAGGCGTTCTTTACGGGCTTACGCCTAGACCCACGTCAAGCTGAAATTGCCCGTGACATCTTAAGTGAAATTCAGAATCGCTTGAACTTTATGTCTTCCGTCGGTTTAAATTATTTAAACTTAGACCGTTCAGCGCCAACGCTATCGGGTGGTGAGGCGCAACGCATTCGTCTCGCGGCGCAACTAGGCTCTAACTTACAAGGGGTTTGTTATATCTTAGACGAGCCCACTATCGGCTTGCACCCACGTGATAATCAAATCTTGCTAAATGCCTTAAGTAAATTAGAGGGCAATGGCAATACCCTCGTGGTGGTTGAACACGATGAAGATACGATTCGCCGTGCTGAACATATTATTGACATCGGCCCTGGCGCAGGCGTGCGTGGTGGTACCGTGGTTGCCCAAGGGACTTATGAAGATATTATTAATAGCCCTGAATCCTTAACCGGCAAGTACTTGGCTCACCCCTTACAACACCCACTCAATCCACGTCGCCCCGTGACAGGAGAGATTGATTGGCTGGAAGTACAAGGCGCTAATCTGCATAATCTGCAGAATGTGAATGCCCGCTTGCCCTTGAATCGACTCTCGGTCATTACGGGAGTCTCAGGCTCAGGTAAATCAAGCTTAGCCCGCGATGTCCTGTTAGAGAACGTCAAGATGGTATTGGCGAATCAGGAAACACCGACTTGGCAAGGCTGTGAGCGCATTGAGGGATGGCAGAAGCTTGACCGCGTACTCGAAGTCGATCAAACCCCGATTGGCAAGACGCCACGCTCATGTCCTGCTACCTATATTGGTTTCTGGGATGATGTGCGCCAACAATTTGCGCAGACACGCGAAGCTAAGCTACGTGGTTGGACAGCCTCACGCTTCTCCTTTAATACGGGTGATGGTCGTTGTCCTGTTTGTGAAGGGCAAGGTATGCGTACCGTCGAGATGAGTTTCTTACCTGATATTAAAGTCCCTTGCGAAGAATGCCATGGAGAGCGCTTTAACAATGAAACATTATCCATTCGCTTACGTGAAAAATCGGTTGGCGAAGTCTTACGCATGGAAGTGGATGATGCAATTAGCTACTTTGCGGCACACCCTAAAGTCTCACGCAGCTTACAACTGATGCAAGATGTGGGTCTGGGTTATCTCACCTTAGGACAACCCTCACCCACCCTCTCTGGCGGTGAAGCACAACGCATTAAATTGGTATCGGAACTCGTCAAGGCACGATTGGATGAAGGCGTGATTAAAACTGGTCGTGCATCCACTCGCCCACATACCCTGTATATCCTTGATGAACCTACGGTTGGCCTATCTATGGCCGATGTAGAAAAGCTCATCCACGTCTTGCACCGCCTGGTTGATGCGGGCAATACCGTGGTGGTCATTGAGCATAATCTCGATATTATGGCCGAAGCCGATTACGTGATTGATTTAGGTCCTGAAGGGGGTACGGGCGGTGGACATATTGTGGCTAGCGGTACCCCTGAGGACCTTATTGAGTTGAAAGCGCATTCACATACGGGCGCGGTTTTGGATGAGTTCATGAATGGCGCTGTTCGCCAAGGCTAAACCCATGCTTGCTGTGACCATCACACTGGAACCATAGCCAGCGCATGACAAGCCCTGCGGGGCTTGCACTGGCGATACTGCTTGAGCTTGGGCTTGCGGCGCCGTATTAAGCTGAGAAGTTTCAGGAGCATGTCCCTCAGCTTCAGCCTCAGGTGATGGTGCAAGCTGAGCTTGCTGCGCTACTTGTTCGTGTGCTGCCGCTTGGTTTTGCCACAAGCTCGGTAACTGTGCGGGTTGATCAAACCAGAAGCAACGCACTTTCATCGGCGCAACCTTCTTTAAGGCCTTGCCGTGGGCATCAGAGCCTTTTGCAAAGCCATATTGCTTACGTAAGATAGTACGGATACGACCGAGTAAATTATCATTGCGAGCATGGGCAATATCAGTTTGCTTTAAGCTTAAGACATCTGTCTTACCACCTGCGCCACCACACATATAAAACCCAATCTTGACCTCACGAGCGGCAAGCAGCATGGCAACTTTCGCCTGAACCTGATCAGTACAATCGAGCAATAAATCAGGTTGATACTGCGCTAATAAGGGCGCAATATTCTCTGCATCAATAAAATCATCAATCAGATTCACCTGACAGTCTGGATTAATCTGCGCAATCCGTTCGCGCATGGCTTCTACCTTAGCCATACCCACCGTGCTATCCAAGGCATGAACCTGACGATTAATATTCGACTCAGCCACGTGGTCCAAATCAGCCAAGGTCAGTTGCCCAACCCCTGATCGTGCTAGCGCCTCAACGGCCCATGAGCCTACGCCACCAATGCCGGCAAGCATCACATGCGATTGAGCTAGCACCTGGTTCGCAGCCTCACCATAAAGACGTGCCAAACTACTAAAACGTCGGCTAGTATTACTCTCGAAATTATCCATTTTGTCAAAATTTAATCTATACTAAGTGTTATTGTAGTATGAATTTTTTTCTTATTTGCACTATCCGTGAACCCTATTAAAACCCCTAGCCAAAAAGCCTTGGCACATATGCAATCGTTTCGCCTCTGGACTGAAGAAGAGCGTGAGACTTCTCTACAACAAACACTTGCCCAGCTCGATGAACTCAAGGACATCTGGATCTTTGGTTATGGTTCCTTGATCTGGCGCCCTGAATTCGAATTCGTCGAAGAACGTCATGCGACTTTATTGGGTTACAGTCGTTCGCTATGCCTCTGGTCCTGCGTCAATCGTGGCACGCCAGAGCTGCCTGGTCTGGTATTTGGTCTACAAGAAGGCGGCATTTGCGAAGGCAAGGTGTATCGTCTACCGAATAAGGACTTGATGGAGCAGTTTCGTGCCCTCTGGAAGCGTGAAATGCCTTCCGACTCCTACATCGCTTCATGGCTCAAATGCGAAACCGAGCAAGGCCCCGTCACGGCTCTTGCTTTCGTCATGGATCAAGGCACACATGCCTATGCAGGTGACTTAACAGAAGAAGAGACCCTGGATATTGTGATGAGCGCGAGCGGTAATTATGGCCCCTGCTATGAATATGTGATTGAGACAAGCGAGGCCTTACATAAAGCCCAAATTCAAGATGAGCACTTGGCTGAATTGTCGCGCCTGATCAAGCATCGCTTAGAGCATAAGCATAACGCTATCACTGAGTAACTTAGCGCAGCAGTATAATCCTGTCACTGTGTGGCTAGATGACTTAGAGTATTACGTTGTAACTGAGTGATTTCTGTGTAGTCTTACATGCCGCCGCATTATAGGCTAATCAGCCTTCACATTATGCTAAATGTAAGATTACGAGCCTTCGCAGTATGCTAAACTTAGGCTTTTACTTTAACGGGTTTTATCATGTCTCTTGCTGATTTGCGCCAAGTTTACGACAAAGATATCTTGTTGGAATCACAGATTAATCCTAATCCTTTCGAGCAATTTAAGGTGTGGTTTGATCGTGCTCGTGAAGAAGGTGGTTTAGAGCCTAACGCCATGACGGTCTCTACGGTTAATGCGCAGGGGCAACCCTCATCGCGCACCTGCTTACTCAAGGGCGTGGAACAAGATAACTTTATCTTCTTCACCAACTACGAGTCACATAAGGGACATGACTTGGCCAACAACCCGAACATTAGCTTGCTATTTTTCTGGATGGTGCAGCAACGTCAAGTGCATATTAATGGTCATGTGGAAAAGCTTAGCAAAGCGGATTCAAGCGCCTACTTTAATTCCCGTCCTCTAGGCTCACGTATCGGTGCTTGGGCATCACGCCAAAGCCAAGCAATCACGCGTGAAGAGTTAGAGCAACGCTATGCCGATATCGAAGCGCAATATGGTGAGAATGTGCCTAAACCCCCACATTGGGGTGGTTATCGCGTGATTCCTCGCAGCATTGAGTTCTGGCAAGGCCGTCCATCACGTCTACATGATCGCATTATCTTCACTCGCAACGCTGAAGACCAGTGGGTCTTTACGCGTCTTTCTCCTTAAGAGGTTGAGTATTCTATGGCTGTTCGACTGAGTAATTTTGATCAGACTCAATTTCGTCAGGCTCTAGGTCGCTTTGCCACAGGAGTAACGATTATTACCACGGCCCATCCCGATACGGGCGAACCCTTGGGGATTACCGTGAGTTCGTTTAACTCATTGTCGATGAAGCCGCCTCTAGTGCTGTGGAATCTACAGACTTCCTCTAGCCTATTAGATGTGTATCAGCGTGTTGAGCGCTACAACATTCATGTACTCAGCGCTGAACAGATGGCTCTAGCGGCACAATTCTCACGCGGCCCTCAAGAGCAACGCTTTGAGAATGTGGAATACAGTATAAATGAATTTGGTATTCCAAAATTAGCGGAATACTGCTCTGCCGCTTGGTTTGAATGCTATAACCGCAGTCGTTATCTCGAAGGCGATCACTTAATTATGGTCGGCCAAGTCGAGCGCTGTGATCACAGTGACCATATGCCCTTAGTCTTTCATGCGGGTAGCTTTGACCTGACCCCTATTCGTTCTAAAACTTCGAGACAGGATAATTCTTGTGAGTAATGATGTTGAATGTTTAATTATTGGCGCGGGTGTAGTCGGCTTAGCCATTGCACGGCGTATAGCCATGACGGGTAAATCAGTGCTCGTTCTTGAAGCCAATGAAGGCATTGGCATGGAAGTCAGTGCGCGTAACTCGGAAGTCATCCATGCTGGCTTATACTACCCTAAAGATAGTTTAAAAGCGAAGTTTTGTGTTGAGGGCAAGCAGCAACTCTATGCGTATTGTGCTGTTAAGGGCATTCATCACCAACGCCTCGGCAAGCTTCTCGTCGCCACCCACCCTGAGCAAATTCAGAAATTCGAACAGATAAAACAAACCGCTCGTGCTAATGGGGTTGATGATTTAGAAGATCTCGATCAGGCGCAAGCTCAAGCTTTAGAGCCTAATCTACACTGTGTCGCCGCCTTATATTCACCATCAACGGGGATTGTCGATAGCCATGGTTTAATGTTGGCCTTACAAGGCGATGCCGAGCATCATGATGCGCAGTTTGTCTTTCGTTCCCCTTTACTAGGCTTACGCGTGACACCTAGCGGCTTTATCTGCCAAGTCGGTGGTGCTGAAGCCACCGAAATCAGTAGTGATATCGTGATTAATGCAGCAGGCCTACATGCCCCAGCATTGGCACGCCAATTTAATGGTTTAGATGCGAAATTTATTCCGCAAGATTATTATTGCCGCGGTACCTACTTTAGCCTCAGTGGTAAGACCCCCTTTCAACATCTAATTTACCCGATGCCAAGTTCTTCTGGCTTAGGCGTGCATCTGACCTTGGATCTTGGCGGACAAGCCAAATTCGGTCCCGATACCGAATGGATTGATGGTATTGATTACGCTCTTGATGAAAGCCGCATCGATAGTTTCTATCAAGCCGTACGCGAGTATTGGCCTGAGTTGAAAGACGGCAGCTTACAACCCGCCTATACGGGCATTCGACCTAAGATTGTGGGTCCACATGAGTTAGCTGCTGACTTTATGATTACAGGACCGCAAAGCCATGGCGTGAAGAACCTGATTAATTTATTTGGGATTGAATCGCCAGGCCTGACCTCCTGCTTAGCTATCGCTGATTATGTGGAAGATTTATTGGCTGCTTCTCAGTAAGATCTTGAATATAGGCTTAATAAACTTATAGATAGCAGCTTAATAGGCTAGCCGCACCACATGATAGACCTGGAAGCGACTTAAAGCTTATGAAAAGCCGCTTGATATCAATCAGCGACTTAGTTGAAATAAAAGCCACTAAAATAAAACAATTAGCGATTTGTTTGAGATATAAGCCACTTGTTCAAACAATTAGCGACGATACTTTTTTACGACCTTTTTTAAATACCATCACCCATTTTTGCCATGAGCACTTATAACGATTATATTTTGACCCTTTCTTGTCCAGACCGCACAGGTATTGTGCATGCTGTTTCTGGTTTTTTATTAAGCTTTAATGGCAATATTGTTGATTCGCAACAATTCGGTGATGAAGAAGCACAGCACTTTTTCTTACGTATTCACTTTCGTGTCACCGCTGATATTCAAGAAGCGCAATTGCGCGAGAGCTTCACTCCCTTAGCCGACAAGTTCGCCATGCATTGGCAGTTGCATAATACACAAACCAAATCGCGCTTACTAATTCTCGTGAGCAAGCAAGGCCACTGCCTCAATGATTTATTATTCCGCGCCCATACGGGGTCTTTACCTGTGGATATTGTCGGTATCGCCTCAAACCACCGAGACTTTGAAATCCTCGCGAAAACTTATAATATTCCTTTTCATTATTTGCCCGTGACGAATGAAACTCGCGAAGGCCAAGAAGCACGAATTTTACAATTAGTCGAGGAGCTGAAGGTTGATCTTGTCGTATTAGCACGTTATATGCAGATTCTCAGCAATCAGATGTGCGTGAGTTTAACGGGTAAAGCGATTAATATTCATCATAGTTTCTTACCTAGCTTCAAAGGCGCGCGCCCTTACCACCAAGCACATGCACGTGGCGTGAAGATTATTGGTGCCACAGCCCATTATGTGACATCGGATTTAGATGAAGGTCCAATCATTGAGCAAGCGATTGAATCGGTTGACCATAGCATGACGGCTGAGGATTTGGTGCAGGTAGGTGCAGATACCGAATCGCTGGTTCTATCACGCGCGGTGCGTCACCATGTAGAACATCGTATTCTCTTGAATGGTAATAAGACAGTCGTCTTTAGCTAATAATAGAGAAATAGGTGCTTAAAGATGAGAAGCGTGTGTATTCTGTGCTTTAATGCACACGCTTTAGAGAAAGCCCAATAATTTGAGAATCTAGCTGTTCAATGAGCGCTGAAAGATAAGAAGCGTGTGACTTAAGCACACGCATTAAAGAGCCCTGATCTTGAGAACCCTTATCTTGAGAACCCTTATATAGAGAGCCCTTATAATTGTAGAATCTAGTTGATCCATGAAGGCGAAAAGAACGCGCTGATCAATAAGCGCTTACGAACTCACTGCTCAACATAAGGACTTAAGATTTAGTCGTTAAGTCAAACAAGCTCGTTGCGTCTAACTCTAAGACCACATCTTCATTCTGATTGCGGACTTCCCAAGACCACAACATAATACCAATGCCTGGACGTGTATTCGAAGTGCGTGTGGCTTTAATCGTACCTTGCCAATATAAGTCATCGCCTGGACGGACAGGCTTTAGCCATTTCACCACATCAAGACCAGGAGAGGCAAAACTTTCTGAATCTTTAAGACAGGCTTCAACTGCGAGTTTCATCGCGATACCACAGGTCTGCCAACCACTTGCGATTAAGCCACCCCAACGATCTTGCTTAGCTCGCTCTTCATCAATATGAAACCATTGTGGATCATAGCGTTGAGCGAAATCGAGCATTTCCTCTTTGGTGAGATGGTATGGTCCCTGCTTAAACACCATACCAGGCTTAAAATCAGCAAATTTCATGTAAACTTCCTTGCATAAAAGATAGACCCAGAAAATACGAAAGCCTGAGTATATTACCTTACTTTTTGCCATTTGCATAAGCTTATGACCTGGCGTATGCAAGTTTACAAATCACGCATAAAAACCGCTAAATCAGCGCCCATGTGTCATGGCACACAAGATTAGCTCGCTTACTCATTTCACTATCCCACGAACTAGGCGTTCGCGAGGTAATACCAAGACTTGGATTAACTAGCTTGGCAATTAACTACCTAAGATTAACTGCCCCACGAACGCACACGCCCCGTGTCGATATGCACAAAGCGCTCACGTGAGTAATAACCAACACCACCGGCTTTAAGCTCTAAAGCCGCATCACGTAACTCATCCAATGGCACCCCCGGCATACGCACATCCAGTGCGCGACCTTGCATATGTAGACTGGTTTTCGCCACGCCACCACCGCGCGTTGTACGTAAGCGCTCATTGGTATTCGGATCACGATAACCAGAAATAATATGGTAGGCCAAGTCGGTACGTAGCAATGACTTCATATCCGTCAAGATATCATAAAGACGCGGATCGATAATGCCCACCGTACCAGAGTAATGATCGCGCAAAAAGCGATTGAGGCGCCCCAAGGCGGGTTTGAGATAATCATCCCCTAAGCGATACTGTAAACCAATACGCTCTAGGGTATGAGTATGATCTAATGATAAGAAATAAGGCGTACTTGGACGGACAGCAGCCTTGGCACCGATGCCAAATGACATCAGCGAACCTGCAACCATAAGCTTGCTCGATGATCGCAAAAACTGACGACGACTATTCACTAATTTTTCTCCATATAGGCTTGTCTCCATATACTGTATTTGCTAAGGACGACGCTTGGCTAAGACTTTAGCAAGCAAATCATCCTGTCCATAAATATCATTATAAAAATAGACTTGCTTATTTTTGGCAACCACAGTTGCGTAGGCCAAGACAACAGTGACTGGCTCTACCACCTTGATTGTACTGGATTTTTTTCCATTCATGGCGTTTTCAATCCGGCTGCGTGTCCATTCAGTTTGACGTTCCAGAACAAATTGTGCTAGTTCAACAGGCTCTTCAACACGGATACAGCCATGACTTAAATCGCGGCGACTGCGGTCAAACAGTCCAACCGAAGGCGTATGGTGTAAAAAGATGCTCTGATTATTCGGAAAGATAAATTTAATATCACCAAGCGCATTCTTAGGGCCAGGACGTTGACGAATTCTTGCCTTACCACTCAAGACAGCCTGTATATTCGCTTCAGAAGCCACCGTTGAGACACTATTGCCCAACACAAACTCCATGCCCGAGGCATTCAGATAACCAGGATTGGCGCGAATCTTCGGAATGGTTTCAGAGCGTGCGATTGAAATCGGGATATTCCAATAAGGACTAAATTCAATCGCCGATAATTGCCCATCGAATAAAGGCGTATCAGTTTTAAAAGAACGCCCGACAATCACACGCATCTCTAGTGGTGGTTCAATCGAGCCCTGATTCACATGGTAGGCACGCAGAATAAATTCTGGGATATTCACCACGATCATGCGGTCACCTGTAGTCAAGGGGGTCCAACGCAAGCGCTCAATATTCAATAAGATTTGCTTAACGCGTTGCGTTGGCGTCACGTTCAGGCTCGCGATGGTTGCCTTATCTAATTTACCATCACCTTTAAACCCATGACGCTGTTGAAAACGACTAACCGCTTCGACAATCTCACCACTATAATTTGCGGGCAATACTTCTGTACTGCTGATATCGCCTAAGGCCTGTAAGCGCGCCAGTAATACATCCATTTGCTTATAGGCCTGTCCTGGATTGGCACTACCGCTAAGTGGCGTCGCCCAAGCAGGATGATTCTCTAAGGCACGATATTGCGCCAAGACGTTCAATAAGGACTGATACATAGGAATAGTGCTCATTAAACGCTTTAAACTAGCGTCTAAGCCATCCTGAGCAATCGCATCCGCCACAAATCGATGCGCTTGATCACGCGTCCATACTTCACGATTAAATTTTTGCTTGACTTGCTCTGGTTTAATACGCCCATTTTTTAGATCCAAGACATAATCAATAAAGCGATTCTCTAAGTCTTGCGCTAAGGCACTTATTTGCACCGAGTCTAATTGCCTATTTTCTAATTGCGCAAAGCGTCCAAGCAATGCTTCAAGCTGATAATCTTTAGGATTTAAACCCTGAGCATCAGCTTGCTGCAAGATATTTAATGCATCTCGTGCTGTTGTCCCTAGGCGATCACCAGGAAACCAATCGATCACGGGCAGGGTATTCACAATTGGCTCACTCAGGTCGGCTGGGCCTATAGGCGCAAGCTGCGGTGGAGCATCTTGCAGCACCTCAAAACCATGACCTAAATCTGTGGCTTGACTAAAGTCAGGCGCTTGTGCATATGTCAGCATAGGCGTTACAGATAAGGCGAAAGCAAGTGTAGACTTTGCCAATAAATTAATCATTCGTTTGCGCATATCTCTACCCTTTTTAAAATTCTCTGTGAGCGACAAAATTCTCAGTGGTTTATCTACTATCGGTGTCTTTTCAACTACCGGGACAATTTTCTGTGACTTATCAAGGTTCAGGAACAATTCTCACTGAGTAATCAACTCTTAGTGAGCACCAAAATCTTAATGACTCACCAAACTATTAGTATGTCGCTAAACTTTCAATGAGCGACCTAATCCTCAGTGACTTATTAGTATATTAGCATTCCCTTCCAGGAGTTTTTTATTTTTCTCTAACATGGTTTTTAAGTATTTATTAAAAACCTCAACACGCTTTAATTGCTTTAAGTCTTCATGAAAGTACAACCAGAAACTACGCTTTAAGGTGAATTGCTCGGACAAAACTGATTGTAAAATGGGCTGTGTCTCACCCATAAAGCACGGCAATACCGCTAAAGCCTTGCCTTGCAGACAGGCACGCAACTGCGCCACCACACTATTGCTACGAAACACAATCTTATTACTGGGGATCACATCTTGTGCAAAGCGCAATTGATCGGAAATAATTAATTCATCCACATAGGTAATAAATCGATGGTCTTGCAAATCATCTAAGCTGGTAATCGGCGCATGATTTTGCAAGTAATCACGCGTCGCGTAAATCTTTAAGGCATAATCGCACAGTTTGCTATACACATATGGGCCACGTTGTGGGCGCTCAATGGTAATGGCAATATCCGCCTCACGCTTAGTCTGATTGACAAAGCGCTGAAATGGCATAACGTCCACAGTGATACCTGGATACTGGTCCTGAAAATACAAGCTTAAAGGCGTCACCACATAACTACCAAAACCTTCCGTAGCGGCAATCCTTAAGTGTCCACTCAAGGATTCACCTAAGCCAGTCAACTCTTCTTGCGCATTCAACCAGTGGCTTTCCATCTTCTCAACATGGGCTAAAAGTTCCTGTCCAGACTGTGTTAGGGTAAATCCTGTGGCACGTGATTTCTCAAAAAGCACGGTTTTTAAATGCGTTTCGAGCTGCCGAATGCGTCGTGCGACCGTGGTGTGCTCCACCCCAAGCCTAGCGGCAGCGCCACTTACGCGCTGTGTACGTGCCACTTCTAAAAAATATCTTAGGTCATCCCAATTCAACATAGTTGTGCATTTTTAAACATTAAATGTGCATTTATTATATTGTATTAATCTTTTATACACATCAAACTTAAGCTATACATAAAAAACAAGCTTATAAGCATAAAAGGCTTACTGACAAACAAGATAAGCCATGATTACAAAACCGGAGACACGCTATGAAAACAAAACAACGCAAGTACGCCTTAAGCGGTATTGCTACTGCCGCTCTAATGGCACTCAGCACACTTAGCTATGCACAAACTGCCCCTAAAGTAAGAATCGGTGTACTGACCGATATGTCGGGTCCTTATGCCTCTATGGGTGGTGCTGGCTCAGTCGCCGCCGCTAAACTCGCGGTTGAAGATTGCCTTGCTAAAGAATGTAAGGGCATGGATATTGATGTTATCTTTGCTGACAATCAAAACAAGGCCGATATTGGCGCCGCTAAAGCCCGCGAATGGTTCGATCGTGAAGGTGTAACGGCCATTGCCGACTTAACCAACTCAGCGGTAGCCTTAGCGGTACAGAATATTGCTAAAGAGAAGAATCGCATTGCGCTTTTTTCAGGTCCAGCGACTACGGTCTTAACCAATAAGGAATGCTCTCCAGTAGGTTTTCACTGGATGTTTGATACCTACTCCCAATCGGTGGGTGGCGTGAAAGCGACTATCGATGCAGGTGGTAAATCATGGTACTTCCTCACCGTGGATTATGCCTTCGGTCACTCACTTGAAGCCGACACATCGGCCATGGTGAAAAAACTCGGCGGTACCGTGACTGGTCAAGTCCGTCACCCGCTGAATAACTCAGACTTCGCCTCATTCCTCTTACAAGCACAAAGCTCTGGTGCGGATGTGGTGGCCTTGGCCAACGGCTCACAAGACACAGTAAATGCGGTGAAACAAGCGAAAGAGTTCGGTATTACTAGCGGCAATCAACGCTTGGTGGCGCTCTTACTCTTCTTATCGGATGTCCGTGCACTTGGCAATGAAGTCGCCCAAGGCCTGAGCTATGTTGATGGTTTCTATTGGGACTTCGATGATGGCACACGTGCCTTCTCTGATCGCTTTGCCAATGCCTTCAACAATCTAAAACCGACCATGACCCACGCTGGCGTCTATTCAAGTGTGTATCACTATCTAAAAGGCGTTGCCTCAGCCCAGTCTATCGAAGGCGATAAAGTAGCCACCGCCATGCGTGCGACACCAATTGAAGATAGCGTTCTGCGCAATGCCTCGATTCGTCCTAATGGTCGCGTGATTCACGATATGTACCTGTACCAAGTTAAAAAACCTGATGAGAAAAGCTCTGAGTGGGATTACTCAAAACTCTTAGCCACCATCCCTGCTGAAGAAGCTTTCCAGCCACTTTCAGAATCTACATGTTCACTTATTAAATAAAAGGAAATTTCATGACTGCTATTCCAAATATCCCCTTAATTATCAACGGAGAGAAAGTTCAGTCCACAAGTTCTCAATGGCTTGATGTATTAAACCCTGCCAACCAAGAAGTTGTTGCTCGTGTTCCTTTTGCCAAAATTGATGAAGTTGACGCGGCTGTTGCGAGCGCTAAAGAAGCCTTTAAAACCTGGCGTAACTCAGGCCAAGGCACTCGCATGCGCGTCATGTTAAAGCTACAACAATTAGTCCGTGAAAACACCGATAAGCTCGCCCAATTAATTACTTTAGAACACGGCAAAACCTTGCCAGATGCGGAAGGTGAAGTCGGTCGTGGCTTAGAAGTTATTGAGCATGCTTGCTCAATGGTCAGCCTACAACTGGGCGAATATGCTGAGAATGCAGCTAGCGGCATTGATGTCTACACCTTAATTCAACCACTAGGTGTATGTGCGGGTATCACGGCATTTAACTTCCCTGTGATGCTACCTTGCTTTATGTTCCCGATTGCGATTGCCTGCGGCAATACCTTTGTTTTGAAACCTTCTGAACAAGCGCCATCAGCCTCACTCTTCTTGGCCGAATTAGCCATGCAAGCCGGTCTACCTCCAGGCGTTCTTAACGTTGTACACGGTGGTCCTGATGTGGCTAATCGTCTTTGCGAGCATCCTGATATTAAAGCTGTATCGTTCATCGGTTCAACCCGTGTCGGTACTGAGATTTATCAACGCGCCTCTAACGCAGGTAAGCGTTGCCAATCGATGATGGGCGCGAAGAACCACTGCGTTATCACCCCTGAAGCCGACAAAGAAGTCGCTCTTAACCAACTCGTTGGTGCTGCTTTCGGTGCCGCAGGTCAACGTTGTATGGCCACCTCAGTCGCGGTATTTGTCGGTGAAACCAAGGACTGGATTGATGAATTAGTGGAAAAAACCAAAGGTCTTAAAGTCAATGTTGGTACCGATCGCACAGCTGACCTAGGCCCTCTTGTCTCTCCGCAAGCGCGTGAGCGTGTGCAGCGCCTCATTAAATCAGGAGTTGAGCAAGGCGCAACCCTGAAAGTTGACGGTAGCGATCTGGTCGTTCCTGGTTACGAGAATGGTAACTTTATTGGCCCAACTCTGTTCACTGACGTGAAAGCCAATATGTCCATTTACCAAGAAGAGATTTTTGGCCCAGTCCTTGTATGTGTACACGTTGATACACTGGATGAGGCGATTGAGTTTATCAATGCCAACCCGAATGGTAATGGTGTCGCTATCTTCACTCAAAGCGGAGGTGATGCTCGCTACTTCCAGAATAATATCGACGTCGGCCAAATTGGTATCAATATCCCAATCCCTGTACCCGTTGCATGGTTTAGCTTTACCGGTTCACGTGCGTCTAAATTGGGCGATCTTGGTCCGAATGGTAAGCAAGCGGTTTCATTCTGGACTCAAACTAAATCGATTACCGCACGCTGGTCACACCATGAACGCGGCGTGAACACGACGATTTCAATGAAGTAATGGCTGAGGTATAGCCGTAAAGATGCCTAGCTAATCATCATCAGAGATTAGACTAGGCATTTCTTTTGACTCAATCTATTTCTTAAACAATTCATACTTAAACATAGCCAATATTTTCTTGAGCGCAGATTTCACCGCTAATGTAGAAACATCACTATACGGCATCTACAATATCCTCGTAGAGTAATTTCACACCACCATAAAAAAGACCTCCCGTTTGAAGGAGGTCTTTGGCTTTCACAGCTTACTAAATAATCACTTAGTTAGCAGCAGTCTCTGCCCATGGGTTAGCACGTGGTGTGCTGTCATCCGATGGTGGCAGAATTGGCAATTTGAAATCAGGTTGATCGCCAGTTAGGGTCTTCAAGAAAGCCACGATGTCTTTGATTTCAGCTTCAGTGTATTTCTTACCTAATTGTAAACGACCCATGATATCAACCGCTTCAGATAGTGTTTGTGCAGCACCATCGTGGAAGTACGGATAGGTCAACTCAACGTTACGCAAAGTAGGTACTTTAAAGCGCATACGGTCAATATCGTTACCACTCACACCTGCAACACCTGCTGAGGCATTATCCGTTACGTACGGCTCAACCACGCCCATTTTCTGGAAGGTGTTACCACCAACAGCAACACCGTTATGGCAAGCTACGCAACCACTGTTCTTGAACAATAAATAACCGTTCAATTCTTGGTCAGTGATGGCATCTTCTTTACCTGCTAGCCATTGGTCAAAGCGTGAATTCGGCGTGACTAAAGTCTCTTCAAATGTTGCTAAAGCACTGGTAATTTGCTCGATGGTAATCTTATCTTCATTAAAGACAGATTTAAACTCTTCACGATACTCAGGGATTGATGACAAGATATCAACCGCCAATTCGTGGGTGAATGCCATTTCCATTGGGTTAGCAATTGGACCACCGGCTTGTTCACGCAAGTCCTTGGCACGACCGTCCCAGAACTGAACAAAGTTCAAGCTTGAGTTCAATACGGTTGGTGAGTTAATTGGGCCTTGTTGCCATTTATCACCAATAGAGGTGCGTAAGTTATCGCTACCGCCCATCGATAAGTTATGGCATGAGTTACAGGAAATAAAACCTGAACGAGATAAACGTGGATCAAAGAATAATTTCTTACCTAATTCAACTTCGGCAGCATTCTGACCTTTGGCTGCTTCAATTGGCTGGATTAATTCATTATTAGGTTTGTAACGCTCAGCCGCTTTATCTTGTGCCTGCGCACCACTAAATGCCATTGCTAGAGCAAGTGCTGTGCTCGAGAAGAACATAGTCGATTTCAATTTCATACCTTAACTCCTTTTCCTCAAGGTCCGATCTGTTATTGCTAGTTTTTTTTAATTAAAAACTGCATTTCGATAGGTAGATGTTACGTTAAATTACTAAAAAAAGTTTGAGCCATATCAAACTTAATAGCTTTTAATAATCTTCCCATAGAAATAATAGCCTTTAAATATTAAAAAGACCCTACAAAGTTTAGGTTTTTAAGCGTTTTTTACTTGTTGCTGCATAAATACCACATTACCCACTCACTCTTATGACCTTATATTGACCCTAAGAGAGTAAAAAACTAGAATGGCAAACATCATTGGGGAGTAGCCGCTCTTACGAGGTTTACGTCAACATACTTGGCCCTTCTTGGCTATGGCGTAAGCGATTGTTTAGACAATTTGGCAAGACCTTTGGTTATGACGCGAGCTCTGAAGCCGGAAGCTGCGTGATGATCAATTGTGTCTTATGTATTCCGGCTATGGTAATTTCAATGAACGCATTATTAGTTTCTACTGGCGTAGTCGCCCTCGCTGAGATGGGTGATAAAACCCAACTCCTCGCCTTCCTTCTCGCTGCACGCTTTAAAAAACCCGTCCCTATTATTCTTGGTATCTTAATTGCTACTCTGCTTAATCATGGCTTGGCTGGTGCCTTAGGCTCCTGGATTACACAAAACATTAGCGCAGAAACCTTGCGTTGGATTCTTGGTATTTCCTTTATTGCCATGGCCATCTGGACTTTAATTCCTGACAAGATCGAAGAAGATGATGCCAAGCTGATTCAGAAATTTGGGGTTTTCGGCGCCACCTTGGTTACCTTCTTTATCGCTGAGATGGGCGATAAAACTCAGATTGCCACGATTGCGATGGCTGCCCGCTTTGATGATATGTTATTGGTGGTGATTGGCACGACACTCGGTATGATGATTGCTAATGTACCCGCCGTCTATCTGGGTGAGAAATTTGCTAGTCGCATTCCTATGCGCTTGGTACATAGCGTAGCCGCTTTAATCTTCTTTATCTTAGGTATCTTCACTTTGCTTAAGGCCGATCAGTGGTTCTAAGAAAAACTGCCTAAGCAGATAATTTATTCTGAATCAAAGATTTTTCTTCCATTGCATAATATACTTGTAAAGTAGGCAGTGTAGAATACTCGAATAAAGACATATAATGACTTAAACTCATTAGACTTTCGCTATTTTTATGTGGCGCTTAAGCGAGCACCACAATAGCAAACATTTAGCCCACTCAGGGCTTATCCAGTTCATAAGGAGAACTAAATTATGGCAATGATGAAAGCAGCAGTTTTTATTGAACCAGGTCGTATTGAACTTGTTGATAAGAAAATCCCTGATGTTGGTCCTGATGATGTTTTAATGCGCATCACCACCACAACCATTTGTGGTACTGACGTGCATATCCTTAAGGGTGAATACCCAGTTGCTAAGAACCTAACTGTGGGTCATGAGCCTGTTGGTGTCATTGAAAAAATCGGTAGCAACGTGAAGGGCTACCACGAAGGTCAACGAGTTATCGCTGGTGCCATTTGCCCAAGCTTTAAATCTTACCCTTGCCAAGATGGTGTGCCTTCTCAAGACGGCTCATACTTACGTGCTGATGGCACTTGTGCGTGCCATGGCTATAAAGCCACAGCTGGCTGGCGCTTTGGCAACGTGATTGACGGCACACAAGCTGAATTCGTGCTTGTTCCTGATGCCGAAGCTAACCTACAACCCATCCCTGATGGCCTAACTGACGAGCAAGTATTAATGTGTCCAGACATTATGTCTACTGGCTTTAAAGGTGCTGAGAACGCCAATATCCGTATTGGTGATACGGTTGTAGTTTTCGCCCAAGGCCCTATCGGTCTATGTGCGACAGCAGGTGCCCGTCTATTAGGTGCAACGACCATTATCGCTGTTGATGGTAATGATGACCGTCTAGCAATTGCCCGCAAAATGGGTGCTGACATTACCCTTAACTTCCGCAATGTAGACGTGGTTGATGAGGTATTGAAATTAACGCGTGGCCGTGGTGCTGACTCTTCAATTGAGTGCTTAGGCTTGCAATCTACTTTTGAACAATCACTGCGCGTACTCAAACCAGGTGGCACACTATCAAGTCTTGGTGTGTATTCTGAAGACTTAGTCATTCCAGTAAGCGCTTTTGCTGCTGGTTTGGGCGATCATAAAATCAACACAGCACTTTGCCCTGGCGGTAAAGAGCGTATGCGTCGCTTAATGAGCGTGATTGAATCAAACCGCCTAGACTTAGGTTGCTTAGTGACTCATGAGCGTAAACTTGACGACATCGTAGAAGCTTACGATATGTTCGCCAACCAACGTGATGGCGTATTGAAAATTGCAATTAAACCTTAATCACCCCTGATTAAACCCTAATAGCCATTAAAAAACAACTGCGCTATGATTAAAGTACCTGAGATTTGAATATTTCAGGTACTTTTTTTATTTGCTCAAGGCATTGATAAGTATGAAGGCTAAAGGCATTAAATCGATAGCCAGGATATTAGCCAATAACTTTTTATCAGTTCAAGGACTTATGGAGTCCTTGTACGATATTCGAATCAGATAGATAAAAGACATTAGCCGATAATTTTTTATCTGCTCAAGGACTCAAGGACGGATCTTCTATGCATGCTTTATTCTTAGATAATTGCTTGTCACCCGATCTCAACATTCCCTCTCTAGGGCAGCAAGACGCGCAGGTATTTCTCCGCTTACATAGCGCCTACTGGCCACCCATCTTTTGGTGGGCCTTATTTACACGCCAGAATCTGGTCGAAATGCGTGATGCTGACGATACCCCCCATCACTTTCTGCTGGCCACTAAGGCAGATGTTTTAAATACTTGGTTCACCCGTCAAGAAGCACTCAAAGCTCTGATCTCTGAAGCAGATCATATTGTTATTCATGACTTTACCCGCTTTCTTCAGGAAGCTATGGGTGCTGGCTACTTTAGACTGTATATTAGCCCTCTCGACGATAGTCAAAGCTATACCTTGCAAGACTGGAGCAGTATTATCAATGAGCGCGATGGCCAATGGTTACGCCTTGAACAAGCGAAGAACCCTGAGGTTATTGAAGAGTTTGATAGTTTGTATATGGACTGGGAACAAATTAAAGAAGACTATGCGAGCCATAAGCGCACAAACCCCTATATTCTACTGGGTGGTGAACTCAAGGGCCGATGGCCTACACCCAAACAAGCGGATTATGGCCTGGATACACATGAGAAACGCTTAAGGCTGAGTGCTAGCGATTCTCAGCAACAAGGCCAAGCGAATGCTGGCGCACCAGGTGGTGTCTCTCTAGAAAGTCATGAGATTAAGCAAGCCGAAGCGCCCCAGAAATTCGTCTCCAACATTACCCCAACGCAAAAAGCCTCGCAAAATCGCACGCCGAAGCTGAGCTTGATACTAGTGATTATTGCTGCTATTTTGTTAAGCTATACGTATTTTAAGTCTTAATTGTATGGGTTCTACTTTACGCTTCAAAAGCTGCCGCGGCTCTTTGTAAGCGATCGTTAAGTGCTTCCCAACGGCTGTCTTGAGGGAGTGTTTGCACGCAGATACGGTTGTAAGCTAAGGTATCTAAGCGATGCAATAAAGCATAAAGCTCATGCGCATACTCGGCAGGCTGATCAGAAACTTGATACCAATCGAGTTTGGTGTCTGCGCTTGAGGTATTGTTTTCGTCCGCACTTGTCCTTGCTGCTTTGTTCACGTCGGCACTTGCGTTTGCACCTGCTACTCTGTTTGTATCAGCGCTTGTGCTAGTCGCTATCTTTACGTACGCGGTGCCAGCAGGCGCTTGAAAGACTAACATGGCCCATTTTTCACCCTCAGGTACTAAGGCCTCAATATCTTGCTCTAACTGCTCTGCCTGAATTAACTGCAAAGTCGTATTCGGTGCGTAATGCGCTTTAAGAGAGCCTGATACACGAGGAGCTGCTTGGTCAGGACGCGCTGGCATATAGCCAATCACCTCAGCAATTTGTTCGGGTAGAATATGGCCTGGCCTCAAGAGCACGGCGCCAATCCCTTCTGCCACACGCGATACGTCAATAATCGTTGATTCAATACCCACTTCAGAAGCACCGCCTTCAAGCACTAACATACCTTGGGCGATTTCCTTAGGAAACTCACTACGCACATGAGTAGCTAAGGTCGGCGATACATGGCCGAATTTATTGGCCGATGGTGCAGCAACCCCGCCTTGGCCTGAAGGCTTTAAGGCAGCAAAGCGACTCAACAAAGCTTGAGCAACAGGATGTGAAGGACAGCGAATACCAATACTGGTTTGACCACCACTGACCGCATCAGGAATATGCTTAGCGCGCGGTAAAATTAAAGTCAGTGGGCCTGGCCAGAATGCTTGCATAAGCTTCTCAGCTTCTTCAGGAACATAAGCCGCCCAATACTGTATATCCGCATCAGGTGCGATATGCACAATAACCGGATGATTTTGAGGGCGCCCCTTGGCTTGATAGATTTGCGCTACGGCTTGTGGATTCTCAGCATCGGCACCCAAACCATAAACCGTCTCAGTCGGAAACGCCACCAACTCACCCTGGGCTAAACGCTCAGCAGCGACTTGGATCTCTTGTTTAACAATTGGCGTTAATTCTATATTCATGGTTATTTAGGCTGACTTAATGAGCTTAATTACATTTATGCAAGCGTAGTATTTGGCAAAAACTGGAGCGCCTCAGTATTTGAAGCTTGCACTTCCTTGCTACGGTCACCAGCACTCTGCTCTGGCTCTAGCAGGATCTATACCTTAGCCCCTATACTTTGGATCCTATACTTCAAACTCTATACTTCAAACTCTATAATTTAGACTCTATACTTTAGATTTGGGCAGTCAATATCGTCTTAGATTTGTGCGTTCAAGTGCAGAATTTCGCTCACTTGACGCGCTGAGTGTAGCAATTGCTGGGCATCAGGATGAACAATATTCACATGCCCCATCTTGCGGCCTATACGGGCCTCTTCCTTACCATAGAGGTGTAAGCTCACACCTGGAATCGCTAAAACTTGATCCCAAGCAGGCTCTTGCGCTACATCTTCTTGCTCAGAACTCGCATACCAGCTATCGCCCAAGATATTTAACATAATCGTTGGTGCTAATAAACGGGTATCGGCCAAAGGCATACCTGCCAAAACACGCACTTGCTGTTCAAACTGACTACTGACACAGGCGTTCATGGTGTAGTGACCGCTATTATGCGGACGTGGTGCAATCTCATTCGCCACCAGACTATCATCCTCAAGTATAAAGAACTCAACACACATAACACCCACGTAATTTAAGCCATTGGCTAAGGTCACTGCGGCTTGACGTGCTGCTGCCTCGATCGATTCACTGACTTGACCAGGAATCACCACTGAGCTCGACAAGATACCATTAATATGAGTATTGATACCTACGGGATAAGTCACGGTCTGGCCATCAAAGCCACGTGCCATCACCACAGAAACCTCCTGCTTCAGAGGCAGCATCGCCTCAAGCACACAAGGGACTTCTCCAAATTCACGGAACGCCGTTAAAGCCTGCTCACGGTTCGCCACACGAGCTTGGCCTTTGCCATCATAGCCGAGACGAGCGGCTTTCAAGATGCCAGGGAATAGAGTCGAATCGGCCTGCTCCAAATCAGCAAGCTCACGTACCTCAGCATAGGGTGCAAGTGCAATTCCTTGTGAGGCGATAAAAGCTTTCTCGGCAATACGGTCTTGCACTACAGCCACGGCGGGTGCAGCTGGACTGACGCGCGCATTGAAAGATAAGTGCTTTAAACTTGCCGCAGGTACATTCTCAAATTCGGTGGTGACTACCTGAGTGAAGTTAAGCATGGTATCTAAGCCTTGCTGATCATCATAAGCGGCAATCACCTCTTGCTCAGCCACACTGCCTGCAGGACTCTTGGCCTGAGGCTCTAACACCACGACCTTATAGCCCATGGCTTGGGCCGTGTGACAGAACATACGACCAAGTTGGCCACCCCCTAACATACCGAGGAAATCACCAGGCTGAACAACCGCATCACGCGAGATAAGGCTTTTTTCTTTCATTACATTCTATTCATCAAGGATGAGCCAGCTAAAGGAATAAGTGGCTTCTTTCTATTCACTAAAGAGCGACAAGCTTAAGGCTGAAGCCGCATCTTTTTACTTATCAATCGCCGGCAAGCTCATGGCGCGAGCGGCTTCAGTTTGTTTGCTACGAAACGCAATTAGCTTCTCACGTAAAGCGGGATCAGTCATGGCTAAAGTGGCAATAGCATGCAAAGCGGCATTCGCAGCACCCGCTTCACCAATGGCAAAAGTGGCCACAGGAACGCCCTTAGGCATCTGAACAATCGACAAGAGCGAATCTTCACCACGTAGATAACGCGATGGTACGGGGACACCAAAGACGGGAACTTCGGTTAAGGCCGCCATCATGCCTGGTAGATGCGCAGCACCACCAGCACCCGCAATAATCGCACGAATTCCTTGCTCGTATGCTTGAGCACCATATTCCACCATATCATGGGGCATACGGTGCGCTGAAATAACTTGTGCCTGATAAGGAACACCAAAGTCTTCTAACATACGTACGGCGTTCTGCATGACCTCCCAATCACTGGAAGATCCCATAATCACACCTACTTTAGCGACAGTCATAAACAACTCCTTCTGTGCGCAAATGGTTTATTTGATAATAATGATTTAACTAAAATCACCACGCATTCTTAAGTACATAAACCTAAGCACATAAATTAAGCACGCAAGCGATCTAAGGCTTCACGATACTTAGCCGCTGTTTTCTCAAGAATATCCGCTGGAGGACGTGGAGCAGGTGGGGTTTTGTCCCAAATCTGCGCCTCTAACCAGTCACGAATAAATTGCTTATCAAATGACGGCGGGCTGATGCCCTCTTGGTAACTATCGGCTGGCCAGAAACGTGAAGAGTCAGGTGTTAAGACTTCATCCATCAGATGTAATACACCATTATCATCCAAACCAAATTCGAATTTCGTGTCGGCAATAATAATACCTTTAGTTGCGGCATAATCCGCGGCTTCACGATATAAGCGCAAAGTCACATCACGAATTTGTTCGGCTAACTCTTGCCCTACCGCATTCACCACATGCTCAAAATCCACGTTCTCATCATGCGCGCCCAATTCTGCCTTAGCGGCAGGTGTGAAAATCGGCTCAGGCAACTTACTCGCTTGCTGTAAACCAGCAGGCAATTGCACACCGCAGACAGAACCTGTAGCTTGATAATCTTTCCAACCAGAACCAATAATATAGCCACGCGCAACCGCTTCAACCATCACGGGTTTAAGACGCTTCACCACCATAGAGCGACCCTTGACTTGCTCAACCTCATCAGCAGCAACGACATCTTCAGGACGCACATCAGTTTCGTGGTTTGGAATAATATGCGCTAATTTCTTCAACCAGAATTCTGTGAGTTCTGTTAAGACTTGCCCCTTACCAGGAATAGGATCATCTAAGATCACGTCAAAAGCAGAGATACGATCACTCGCCACAATCAATAATTTATCATGACCTACAGCGTACATATCACGTACTTTGCCACGCGCAATTAAAGGTAATGATTTGAGATTGGATTGATGCAATGGATTCACGTCAGGCCTCATGGGTGTACAAAAAAGATAGTGTGTATTTTACTATTAATAAAACAAAATCCCGCCCACAAGCTAAGTTGGGGCGGGAAATTTATTCAGTCACAAGCGATTATTTCACTTGTTGTGCTAGCTTACCTGCAGCATAGGCAGCCGCCATATCGTGCAAAGAAATTGGCTTAATCTTGCTCGCATTGCCAGAAGTGCCGAATGCATTGTAGCGAGCGATACAAATTTGCTTAGCCGCTTCACGTGCTGGTTTATTGTATTCACGTGGGTCAAATTTCGAAGGATTCTCATGCAAGAAACGACGAATTGCACCCGTCATTGCCAAGCGAATATCCGTGTCGATGTTCACTTTACGTACACCATACTTGATGGCTTCTTGAATTTCTTCAACAGGCACACCATAAGTTTCTTTCATATCACCGCCGAACTCACGGATTTCCGCCAACAGCTCTTGAGGTACGCTAGAACTACCGTGCATGACCAAGTGCGTATTCGGTAAGCGCTCATGAATTTCTTTGATGCGTTGAATCGAAAGAATGTCACCTGTAGGTTTACGCGTGAACTTATAAGCACCATGGCTAGTACCAATTGCAATCGCTAAGGCATCAAGCTGTGTACGCTTCACAAAGTCAGCGGCTTGCTCTGGATCAGTTAATAACTGTTCCATGGTTAATTTACCTTCGGCACCGTGACCGTCTTCTTTATCACCTTGCATTGTCTCTAAAGAACCTAGGCAACCAAGCTCACCTTCAACGGTGACACCAAGCTTATGCGCCATATCAACCACTTGCTTAGTGACGTCAACGTTATACTCATAATCAGCAATGGTCTTACCGTCACTCATTAATGAGCCGTCCATCATGACACTTGAGAAACCTAAATCAATCGCGCCCTTACAAATCTCTGGAGATTGACCATGGTCTTGGTGCATCACCACTGGGATTTCAGGGTAAGACTCTACCGCGGCTTGAATTAAATACTTCAAAAAGCCTTCGCCTGCATATTTGCGAGCGCCCGCAGAAGCTTGCATGATCACTGGGCTATTGGTTTCCTTAGCCGCTTCCATAATCGCTTGAACTTGCTCTAAGTTATTCACGTTAAAAGCAGGGATACCATAACCATGTTCAGCTGCATGGTCTAATAATTGGCGCATTGACACTAATGCCATGTTCAATTCTCCTAAACAAATTATCTATAATCTAGTAATCCCAGTATTTTACGTTTTATTACCATAAATAGGGGGAGTTTGCCACTTTAGACACGTAAAAGTTCAGCTCTGAAAAAGCGACCTCGCATAAAAATGATCGCGTATAAAAAGTGACCGCGCATAACAAAGCCTTAAGCTTCCTGGCTCAAGTGACCATGCCTCCTTTACGGGCTCAGCGCGTCACTCTAACTGGATAAGCGAAAAATACACTAGCCACCACAAATAAGAATGACGTAGAATGCCGCGCATTTAAGGCAAGCGACAGTTTAAGGTAAGCGACGATTAGCCAAACAAGGTAAGAGTTCACGTACCTGGGCAATACGCTCTTGACTTAAGTCATGGACACAGACGCCAACTTGCTCACCACACCCTGCTAAGGTAATTCCCATTGGGTCAAGAATCATGCTTTGACCTACGCCCTTCGGCGCTGTTTGACCGCTGGCTAGTACATAACTAGTATTCTCAATTGCTCTTGCTCTTAGGAGCACATCCCAATGCATCTCTTTATACGGGCCAGGGATCCAATTTGCGCTTACGCTTAAGACATCAGCACCACGGTTGACGAGTTCACGCGCTAACTCTGGGAAGCGCAAGTCATAACAATTAATCAAGCCGATGGTAAATCCCTTCAGCTGAATCAACACAAACTCACGTCCATCCTCATACAGTTCAGCAGGTTTCACCTTATCAGATTCTTTAAATTTAAAGGCATCATAGACATGAATTTTCGAGTAAGCATTCTGCACCTTACCGTCTGCGTTAATAAATAAGAGTTGATTGCTCACTCGCTGCTCATTAGCATCATCGCCAATGCTGAGCACGCCAACAATAATATTTAAGGAGTTTTGTTGCGCTAAATCACCGATAAACTGAATAAAACCTGGGCTATGCTGTTGTGCTAACTCACGAAGCACGGGCAATTCGGATGCGAAAGAACACATTGATGCCTCAGGTAAAACCAATAATTCCACACCTTGCGCTAGCGCCTTCTGCACAAGTTGAAGAATAAACTGCTTATTCTCTTGAATATCATTACTGGCTGGGAATTGTGCCACGCCAACACGTAAATTTTCACTCATATTTTATAAATCTCCATCGACTATCTTAAGCATCATCCAGGCGCACTTAAGCCTTCATCACATCGTCTTATTGTATGCTTTTTTCTTAGCGTGCGAACTCATATAACTAAGCATAAGCTGGTATTCGGTGTTATTTCAGGCCGTATCAACCTTAGTATCAAGCCAGGTAGCACGCATCAAGCCTCTATAGTCCTATCGTGCTTAGCTTCTCTATTCAGCACCCACATCATCCGTAGACTTTTCATCCACAGACTTCTCATCCGCCGTTGATTTTAATCGCGCCCCTCTTACTTGCAAGCTAACCGTATCTAGCACTTGCTCCGCCTCTTGCATTAACTCAATCGTATAGCGCCCTGGTAGAATTGCCAAGGCATAAGGGTTATCTGCACTGACTTTTTCCCCATTCACCCGCCACCATAAGGGCTGCTGTACAGAGCCGCCTAATTGCTTGGCCTGCAATAAAACTTTCTGCTGCGACATGGGAATATCTGGGTCCAAGGCAATAATCATATTATCAGCCGGCGTTTCAATGAACAAGCGACTTTGTACTTGCAAAGTGTCCGCCAAACGCACCTCAGACATCTGTGTGCCTGGCAAAAAATACTCAAGGCGTTTGGGCTCCAAGTTTTCTTGAAAATGCACTTCTTGCTCAACAATGCTTGGCGGACGTGTTGGTGCAAAGCTGGCATGTTCCTTATGGAGGTACTGCATCACATCATGCCAAATCGGCCCTGCTCCTGATACGCCCGTAATATCGCGCATACTGGCCCCACTACTATTGCCAACCCACACACCGACGGTGTATGTTGATGACCAACCCACCGTCCAATTATCACGCATATCCTTACTAGTACCTGTTTTCACGGCAGACCAGAAAGGTGTGCTTAAGGCACTATCCAAGCCGAAGGTGATCGCTCGTGCTTGACGGTCTGCCAAGATATTCCCCACAATCCAACTTGCCTCAGCGCTAAATACACGTTGTGCACCGATAGTCGTATCTTCCAGCACCTGCCCAGAATTATGCACAAGTGCATCAACCTTTTGTTTGTACGTTGGCTCATTCGTGAGCGTATCAGCTTCTTGTATGTGCGTTAGCTCATTCGTGAGCGTATCAGCTTCTTGTACACGCGCTGGTTCATTCGTGGGTGCACCACTTTCTTGTACGAGTGCGGAATCTCTTAAGAACCATTGCACAGGGCTATAGACACCTTGGTTCGCTAAGGCACGGAAGGCATTTGTTAGACTTAACAAGTCAATATCAGCGCTGCCTAAGGCCAAACTATAGCCATAGAACTCAGCATCCTGATTCAGCGGCAAGCCAAGTTGCTTTAATACTCGCCAAAATGACTCCGCACCGACCATGGTCATCAGCCTTACTGCAGGAATATTTAAGGATGAAGCCAAAGCGGTGCGCACTGAAACCCAGCCACGGAAATGACGGTCATAGTTCTGTGGCACATACAGACCTGTTTGTTCGGAAAGATTTAACAGCGCATCATTCAATAAAGAAGCGGCGGTGATTCTTTGCTCATCAATCGCTTGTGCATATAGAAATGGTTTTAAGGTTGAACCGGCCTGACGTAAAGCCTGGGCATGATCAACGTGCAGCGCTGCGGTGAGCTGACCAGAAGAGCCAATATACGCGAGGATTTCGCCTGTTTGATTATGTAGCACGACCACCGCCGCATCTTGCACTTGATTGGCAAACAACTCCTGTAAACGTTGTTGTACACGTTGCACTACAAACGCTTGCAATGGACGATAAATACTTGTCTGCAATGTCTGTCCAGCAAGAGGTGTCTGTTGCCCTTGGAGAGCTAGATAGCGACGCGCAAAATGTGGTGCCAGATGAATATCTGCAGGCATACTTACCTGCGGGTTGCGTAGCGCATTATCAATCACGCGTGCTAGAAACTGACATGAGCCATGACGATATTCAAGCAAGGCACAAGCACGTTGTGTCAAGCGCTCTGGGCTTGCATTCGGCGCTCGGAGCATGGCCGCTATAATCGCCGATTCGGCTTGATTTAAACCACTAGGAAATTTCTGGAAATAGGTTCGGCTAGCACTAGGCACACCAATAGTCTCACCTTTTAAGGGTACAAGATTTAAATACGCCTCTAGAATCTCTTCCTTGCTCCAGGCCATCTCAAGACTTTGTGCGTAGATAATCTGCTGCAGTTTCTGACCATAGCCACGTCGCCCTCGCTTATTAGACTCCATTAACAAGCCGACCAACTGCATGCTAATAGTTGAAGCGCCACGCTGCGCTTTACCACGCAAATGATCAAAGCTGGCCTGAAACAAAGCCAAATAATCAACCCCCCAATGTGAAAAGAAACGCCGATCTTCTGAGTCTTGTACGGCCTGGATTAATTCAGGAGAGAAGTCCTCAAGCGCAAACCAATCGACTCTGCGTTCAACAAAATTCTCCCTCAGCTGCTCCAAGACATGGCCTTGCCTATCTAAGATCGTGACATAAGAGCTAGCACTTTGCTGTTTTACGCTAGCAAAGCTTGGCACGCTGAGTGCTGCAGCATATCCCCGCATTAACACATACAATACCAAGACTATGCCAGCTAAGCCGAGCAAGAGCCTAGTCACAAGGGCGAGTGCGATACCTCTTCTCATTATCAAACCTTATTACATCCTCGCCCACATAACCATAGCCATGATCCTATCGCACCTTCACCCACATCATAGCCATGATCCTATGGCGCCTTCATCAGCATCATGAAGCAACTCCTATTGCGCCTTCACCTGCATGGCCGCATTCGGTAACTCACCATAGGTTTCGGGCGCATACAAGCCTTCAACCCGCGTACTTGGCAAGACAAAATTACCGACGGTATTCAAGCGTACTGCATATTCAACCGTATGCTTGCCACTACGCATATAGCCGTAGTAGGCACGATAAACTTCGCTCTTGCGCTCAATAAAGCTTGGGCCAGACCACCAATCAGACTCTTGTACCTGATTTTCAATAACTGAGTCACGTCCCAGGCCGCTCCCTAGAATACTGGCACCGGCAGGAATTGGGTCGCTAACAACTGCCCATGTCATACTACTTGCCGCCTCAATCTCTAAGCGAACGCGATAGGTATCACCCACACGCCACTCACCACTCACGGCTTGTGAAATAGGCTCAATAGTTTTCTGTATTTTATAACCAGCATATTGCGCTTCGGTATTCTCTACCGCGGCTAAAGCAGATACGGTAGCCCAGACACGCCCCTTACCTTGTAAATTCAGATCTAATTTAGCAGGAGCATCCCCTCGCCATGGCGCGAGAACCCGTTGTTTTAAACCTAAATTTTCCCAAGTATTAGCCTCGGCGTAGTCTGAACCGCTTAAGCTCATATTCACATGCCCCTCAGCGGGTACTTTCTCGAAGCTCTGCGTGAAATAGTTCATGGCTAAAATTGCCCAGAGGTTACCTGTACTTGTCCCCCAATGTCCACGATCTTGTGATTTCACCAAGCCTTGAACTAAGTAAGGAATATCTTTCGCCCAAGCAGGTTCATTCATCATCGTGAAGAGCAGCTTAGCTTGCATAACACGACGATCAATCATCATCCACCATAGCTCATCAAGACCCTCACGCTCATGAAAAACAATTTGCGTCCCTTGTCGATCTAAGCGCTGCTCAAGCGCTTGACTGATGGCCTTCAGTTGCTCAGCCTTGTTCGGATATGACTTGAAGCTACGGATAATCGTATACAAATCAAGCAAGCTATCACTACCGTAGCTTTGATCAATCGAATAACGCTGTATCATACCGACTGTCGCCATATTATAGCGCGCCAAGGCAGCAATCAAGTTTAAGCGTAAACGACTATTTCCTTGATCAGGCATCCAATCATAGTAAGGCAAGTTACCATTGACCACTTTCTCCAAGGCACTCAACATACGCTCTTGTGCTTGTTCAGGCAGTTTGAAATCCCAACCTAATTGACGTGCATCAGCTGTGACAGCAAGTAGATAGGCGGTTAACACTGGACTACCTCGCATTTGCTGTGAGGGGAAATATTTCACTAGGCCATGCTCATCAAGGTGTACATTAATCTCATCCATCAAGGCATTCCATCGCTCTGGGTTATTTAAACCAATGGCAATGGACGAGCGCTGTTCATAGCACGTATAAGGATATTCGATAAAAAACTGTCGTGCTCCGTCTAAGCTGGCGGCTAAGGTCGGTTGCAGATTCACTTGCATGCCACCACGCCACTTATCATTCAGACGTAAAGCATTCTTCGGCAACTGCACATCGAGCGCAGGCACCTTCTCACCCGCCGGTACAGACATTAACTCAGACTGACGCGTTGTCACAGGTATGTGACTCACCACATCTTGTTTCACACGAATGCTATCGCGTGCTCCTGTACTGGCCTGAGCATCGAACTGCCAATTAATGGTCTGACGGGCATCGGTATCTAGCATCTGAATCGGTAAGGTTTCCCAATACAAGGTTTGCGAACTATTCGCTGCCAATGTGACTTGTTGATCAGCGAAGCTCTGAATTGGTTTACCCCCTCTAAGTGCTTTGGCCTTGACCGTCACTTGCATCTCTTGCGCTGTTGCATTACGCAAAGTCAATGGAGCCTGGAACTGATCTTGATCACGTGACAGTAAGGGTAGGCCAGAAATCAATTGCAGATCTTGGGTACTCACAAAGTCAAGTTTTGCCTGGCCAAATTTATCCTGACCGAAATCAGCCACCGCCACTACTTCAAACTTGCTAATACTATCATTTAAAGTAAATTCCACATTGGCTTTACCCTGCTCGTCGAGCACCGCATCGCCCTGCCAAAAGATCAAGGTATCAAACAACTCGCGGGTTGGTGCGCGACCACCACCGCCACCCGCAGGTACGGCTTTGCGACCATAATGGCGACGCCCCACTACCTCAGATTGTGCGGTTGCTGTTTCTACAGATAATCGACGCTCACGCATCATGGCTTTATATAGATCTGTGGTGTCATTTTTTGACAGCTCTAATAAGGCTTTATCCACCACAAAAACCGCCACATTGGCCTTAGCCGCAGGCTTGCCATCAGCAAACTGGCCTTCGATGGCGAGCTTGGCTTTCTGGCGAATCTGATAGCCCGGTTTATCCATCTGCAAATTAAGTTTCAGTTGTTGTTGCGGATTGAAGACCGAGAAACCCACTACACCAAAGCGGAATGAGGGCTTGGCCAGATCAACTAAGGCATTCGCCCCACCTGACTCTCCTGGCTCTCTGCCCCATACCACGCCAGAATCACCTCGTTCACCACGAATCCGACCGCGTATGGCCAAGACCGACACATAAGCATTCGGCGCCCACTCTGGCTCAATCTTTAAGGTGAACTTCGAGTTCTCTTTGCCTAAAGGCATAAGGCGATAATCAATCACACCCTCACGTTCAATCGCGACTAAAGCAGTCGCCTCTTGGAATGGGATGCGCACATCGAATACAGCCTCTTCGCCAACCTCATAACTCGCTTTATTGGCGATAATATCAGTACGATCCGTATCGTTTAAGCCTAACCAATAAGCCCACTCATCCACGTAGGTACTGGTTTGTGCGGTATAGCTATTGTTCTGTGCATCCGTAACCGTGGCGGTTAAGGTAATTTCACCCTTATGATTAAGCTGCGCTTTACATTCAAGGCGTCCGTATTCATCAGTGACGCCTTGGCAAAGTGGGCCAAGTTCTTCACTAAATTGTTGAAAATCATAGGTATAAAAACCACCGAGTAAGCGCTTACGGACAACAAGATAATCGCTGCGTGTTGCGTTCACACTGACAGGCACATTCGCTTGTACTTTGCCTAATGGATCTAGCGTTAAGACCTTAAAGTTAGCCTCCTTATTCGGCAGGTAAGCATACTCAGTTTGAATCCCGGCGAGTACGGCAGACGGCACTAAAGAAGCCGTCTGCGACAGAGTTTGAATCTGTCCATTCGGATCCATAAAGCTCACTTCCACAATCAAATCACTCGCTTGTGTTAACTTGCTTAACTCCTTAATTTCTAAATTAACCTGCCCGTTCATATCCAGTTTTGCAGCCTGCTTATCCAAAACAATCTTACGTTTCGACTCAGCTGAGCCAGCTTGCTCGACAGAATTAAATGAAAATTGCTTGAATTGCTCAAACTCTAGTTCGTTGGGTACCATCATGGCAGACACTTGGACCGGCAACTCAGAAGCGCCCCCCCCTACAATATAGTTCACTTGTATATTCGCATTCACAACTTGTGGATTGATCAGTATCGAACCAAGCTGCTGCTCGCTGCTAAGTGAAATAGCACCATTTAACAAGGGTAATTTAAACTCTTCGACACGGAACTCAGCCCCCCCCTGATCATCAACAATTCTATTATTGTGCTGTAAAGATACGCGATAGATACCATTCTTGCTATTTTCTGGAATTTTCCATTGGCTCAAGGCCTGCATGCTGCCACTTGCCGTCTTCACCCACTTCAAGGGTTGGCGTATTTCCTCATCGAATGCCGCAAACTCAATCACGAGCTCATTCGGTAAATGATCACGTCCACTCACGGGAGCCACCAGACCATCCTTGGTTTGCAAACGAATAAAGTGTTTCATCGACACGGTTTCGCCTGCTCTAAATAAGGTGCGGTCTAAGAGCGTATGGGTTATTAGCTGTGGCTCACCACCTGAATTCGAATAATTGTACTCATTCGGTAAGTTAAACATCCAAGTTTGGATACCATCGTTCCAACCACTCGAAACTAAAGCATAATCGGCTTGGCCATAGCTTTGTGGATGCTCTGCGGCAATTCGGGTACTTGCCCAGACGTTATAGCAATCCGTAACCCTATCTTCAAACTGGAATACCCCATGCTCGTTAGTCGTGCCCTTAGCCAAAACAGTACCGTTCTCTTTAAAGAGTTGCACTTGTGCATTATTAACTGGCTGACCATCATTCAGTCGGGTCACCCAAACCAAAGCACCTTGCTCACTACACTTCAGGTGTGCCGATAAGTTCGTCACCAATACCGCACTGCGCACATACATCGGCGCACCTGTCGATGTTAAGTGCTTACCGAGTGTACTCGAGCTTGCTTCTAAGACATAGAAACCTGGTTTATTGATAGGGACACCAATCACTTCAGCTTCGTTCTTGCTGTCGGCCAAGCTCGGTAGCTGCAACTGCACTGCCTGTTTATTATTATCTAAAAGCGCAAAATTACGAACATCAACTTCAACCTCATTACTTTCAGCATAATTCAGTTCTAAACCTTCCAGAAAGCGCTCAATATTACTTAGGCGCATACGACCGTCTTCAAGTCGCCTCACTCGTTCCATCCAGACAAGAGCGTCGCGATCATTCTCCACATTCAGCACGGAGACCTTGCCGGCCTCATAGGCTAAGCCTTTTAACTTAAAATCCTTCTCAATATTGCGGATAGTTAATGGTACTAGCGCCGGATGCTGCGTTAAGTCAGCACCTGGCTCAGCTTCAGCATAGGTTTCGATAATGCCGAAGTTACCAGAAGCAAATTTAAGGAGCGAAGGGAAATTATCTAATTTACTGGTAATAGGGAATTTGTCTGTATTCGCCAAAGCACGACCTGCATCATCACGCAAGCCCTTAGGTAAGGTAAGTAATAAACTGCCGTTCGGAGCGAATGGTCCCTTGAACGTAATGGCATGTACCGCACTATCATTAAAACGACTATCTGCCGCAAAATTAACTTCTTGGCTGATTTCTTTACCATCAATCGTCAGCTTAATTAATTGACTATCTTGAGCTTTAATAGGACTATTAAAGCGCACCTCAATATCACCTAAAGGAGAGCAAAAAGCATTCGGTTTAGCGCGTGAGCAAATCATAGAAGCCGTAAACGGCCCACGTACGTGATAATTACGACTAATCGGTTTACGATTAAACCAACCATTTTCAGCTTCTAAACCCGCTTGAATCAGCAAAGCCACTTTGCCTTGCGTGGGCAAATTACGGCTACATTGTACTAAATGTATATTCTTCTTATCATTCTCATTGTAATACATGTCTTCGAGGATGGCCTCACGGTCTTTACCTTCGACTAGGCGCACCGGGACTTGTTCACCAAGGCCTTCAATCGCGCACACAGTCTTCTCTTGTAAAGAGCTAGATTTAACGGGCGTATCGAAATTCAAGATGAATACTTGGTCTTCATCAACCGTGTCATCTTCCCAAGGGCGTGTATTTTTTAAGCGCACATCACCTGTACTAAAGCGTATCGGTGCAATTTTCGCTAGCGCTTTGCCCTGAACATCCGTAAATTCTGGATTCACACTGGCCTGGCAGTCCATACCTGAGGTGAAAGGTTCGGGCAAGTCGAGTTGCCAGTTCTTAGTATCAGTCCACTTGGCATCACCACTAATCACTTGTCCATTGCACTCAATGATCACGGGAGCGGGTGAGTCTGTCTGTCCAAGCGCAATCACCGCCTGGCCAAAGCCGACTTTAATATTAAAAACCTCAGAGACATCGCCTTGAGGGCTAAATCGTTCAATCGCTGCCGCATGCACTTGCAAAGCGATACTTGACAAAAACAAACCTGCTAAAACTTTGCAAACCTTGCTTATCCGACTCATTTCTAACTCCCTTAGGCGTGGCTTTATTTATGACTACCATATCGATTTTACTTAATATCAAGTATATAGGGAAAAGGTCACATTTGTACGAAAAATGTGACCTTTTTGAAACAATTTTGCTAATCTAAATTATCTCATGCTTAAAACAAGGGGATATTAGGCGTTACGTTGCTCTAAAATCCGCTTCTAGCAAGAGCAAGATTAGGCGTTACGTTGCTCTAAAATTTCTACCGCTGGTAGGACTTTACCTTCTAAGAACTCTAAAAAAGCGCCGCCGCCAGTAGAGATATAGCCTACTTTATCCGCGATATTAAACTTCGCAATCGCCGCTAAGGTATCACCACCACCAGCAATAGAGAAGCCATCAGACTCAGCAATTGCACGTGAAATCGCTTCAGTACCCTTAGCAAAGCCATCAAACTCAAATACGCCCACTGGTCCATTCCAGACAATCGTACCGGCTTTTTTCAGGATATCGGCTAGCACTTGCGAAGTCTGCTCACCAATATCGAAAACCATATCATCGTCAGCGACTTCAGTGGCTAATTTAGGGGTCGCTTCTGCAGTATTAGAGAACTCTTTCGCAACAACAACATCCGTTGGAATCGGCACGCCTGCACCACGGTTTTCCATGATACGCATCACTGCGCGTGCTTGGTCAACTTGATCAGGCTCAGCCAGTGATTTACCGATATTTAAGCCATTGGCCAACATAAAGGTGTTCGCAATACCACCACCTACAACGAGTTGGTCTACCTTCTCTGCCAAGGATTGCAAAATAGACAACTTAGTGGAGACTTTAGAGCCGCCGACAATCGCCACTAAAGGACGCTTAGGCTCTTTCAAGGCACGACCTAAGGCACTTAGCTCAGCCTCTAGCAATGGGCCAGCACAAGCGACTGTGGCAAAGCGTGCAATCCCATGGGTTGTCGCTTCAGCACGGTGTGCGGTACCGAATGCATCATTCACATACACATCACATAATGCCGCCATCTGCTTAGACAAGTCTTCACTGTTTTTCTTCTCACCAACATTGCAACGACAATTTTCAAGCAAAACCACGTCACCAGGATTAACATCCACGCCATCAAGCCAGTTCTGCACCAACTTCACCTCACGCCCCATCAACTCTGATAGGCGTTGAGCCACAGGCGCTAAACTATCGCCAGGGTTAATTTGCCCTTCAATTGGACGACCTAAATGCGATGTCACCATCACAGCAGCACCTGCATCAAGCGCCATTTGAATAGCAGGCACAGAGGCGCGAATACGCGTGTCTTCGGTGATCTCACCCTTATCATTGAAAGGTACGTTTAAATCTGAGCGAATAAATACGCGCTTACCTTTTAATTCACCAGCCTGTGCTAATGCGGATAATGTTTTTACCTTAAGCATCTTTTTTTAATCCTGTAAATCTGTAGAAAAAACGGCACCCTAAACTTCAGTGTGCCGTTATATTATTACGCTAAAGACAGAGCAATTACTTCGCTGTCATTAAAGCAACTGTGGTATCTAACATGCGGTTAGAGAAGCCCCACTCGTTGTCATACCAAGAACCCACTTTCACCAAGCGGCCAGATACTTTAGTTAAGGTATCATCGTAGGTGCTTGACGCTGGATTGTGGTTAAAGTCGATAGAGACTAATGGTGCTGAGTTGTAAGCAAGAATGCCTTTTAGTGGGCCTTCTTCAGAGGCTTTCTTCAGAATGCTATTCACTTCTTCAACCGTCGTGTCACGTGAAGCGATGAAGGTTAGGTCAACCATAGATACGTTAATGGTTGGTACGCGCATTGCATAACCATCTAACTTACCATTCAACTCTGGCAATACCAAACCAACAGCGGCAGCTGCACCTGTTTTGGTAGGAATCATGCTCATTGTGGCAGAACGCGCACGACGTAAGTCTTCGTGATATACATCGCTTAATACTTGGTCGTTAGTATAAGCATGAATCGTTGTCATCAAACCAGTTTCTACACCAATGGCTTCGTGCAATGGTTTGACTAATGGAGCCAAGCAGTTAGTCGTGCAAGATGCATTAGAAATCACGGTATCGCTAGCTTTCAATACATCATGGTTAACACCGAAAACAACGGTCGCATCAACGTCTTTACCGCCTGGAGCAGAGATAATGACTTTCTTAGCACCACCTGCAATGTGGGCTGATGCTTTCTCTTTCGTGGTGAAAAAGCCAGTACACTCAAGTACAACATCAACGTTCAATTCACCCCATGGCAATTCAGCAGGATTGCGGTTAGCTAATACGCGAATTTTATCGCCATTCACCACCATGTAATCGCCTTCTACCGTTACAGTACCAGGGAAACGACCATGTGCAGTGTCATATTGAGTTAAGTGTGCATTCGTTGCTGGGTTGCCCAAGTCATTAATTGCGACGATTTCGATATCGTGCTTTTTACCACCTTCATAGTGAGCACGTAAAATATTACGACCAATACGGCCGTAGCCATTAATTGCAACACGGATTGTCATTGCATAATCTCCTAGTTATAAAACCTGCTTGACGGCTTGAGCAACATTCTCTGCCGTTAAACCAAAATGCTTAAATAATACGCCAGCCGGTGCTGATTCACCATAGGAATCAATACCAACAACAGCGCCATTACGACCTGTATATTTGTACCAACCGCCTGTGCAACCTGCCTCTACTGCTACGCATGGTAGGTCTTGTGGTAAGACGCTATCGCGGTAGTCTTTGGTTTGGCGGTCAAAGACATTAGTACTTGGCATGGATACGACACGTACCGCAATGCCTTCTTCTTGTAGTTGGGCTTGTGCCTTAAGCGCGAGCTCAACTTCTGAACCGGTAGCGATGATAACTGCTTTAGCATCAGCAGCATCACGCAAAACATAGCCACCATGTGCTACCTGAGCCATGGTTAGCGCATCACGCTCAACAAATGCTAAGTTTTGACGTGATAATAATAGCGCGCTTGGACCTCCTGCTTGCACATCCATGCCTAAGCTCGTTGGACGGCTAACGGCAGATTGCCAAGCAATCGCTGTCTCAACGGTATCACATGGACGCCATACGTCTAAATTCGGAATAAGACGTAAGCTAGCCGCATGTTCAATCGACTGATGGGTTGGACCATCTTCGCCTAAACCAATGGAGTCATGCGTAAAGACATGCACAACGCGTTGCTTCATCAAGGCCGCCATCCGGATAGCATTACGTGAGTAATCAGAGAACGTGAGGAAGGTGCCGCCGAATGGTAAGTAACCACCATGCAAGGCCACACCGTTCATGATCGCTGCCATACCAAATTCACGCACACCATAATTGATGTGGCGACCCGCTTGGCCAGCACGCACGGGGGTGACGCCTTTCCAGTCGGTAAAGTTAGAACCTGTTAGGTCAGCAGAGCCACCCAAGAACTCAGGTAAGATCTCCGCCAGTGCAGCAATCGCAAATTGCGAGGCTTTACGCGACGCCACGGTTTCAGCTTTAGCCGCAGTTTCTTGAATGTATTGGGTAAACTTACTTTCAAAATCGGCTGGTAAATCACCCTTCATACGGCGTGTTAGCTCAGCCGCTAACTCTGGATAGGCTTGGCTATAAGCGGCAAATACCTGATTCCATTCTGCTTCAACGCTGCTACCCGCCCGCTCATGATTCCATGCTTGGGCAATCTCACTTGGAATGTCAAATGCTGGACTATCCCAATTAATCGCTTTACGGGTCAGTTCAATTTCACCAGCGCCGAGTGGCGAACCGTGGACTTTTTCAGTGCCCACCATATTTGGTGAACCCTTACCAATTTCAGTTTTACAGCAGATTAAGGTTGGGCCTGTATTGCCAGCTAAAGCATGTTGTTTAGCTTGGGCAATCGCTTGATCCACCGCATCAATATCATGACCATCCACGTTGCGGATGACATTCCAGCCGTAGGCTTCAAAGCGCTTCGGCGTATCATCGGCAAACCAGTTGTCTACTTGTCCGTCAATTGAGATACCATTATCATCATATAAGACAATTAGTTTACTCAATTTCAAGGTACCGGCAAGCGAGCTAACCTCGTGTGAAATACCTTCCATCAAGCAACCATCACCCACAAACGCATAGGTAAAATGATCCACTACGGCGTGCTCTGGACGATTAAATTCTGCCGCTAGGAGCGACTCGGCAAGTGCAAAACCAACTGCATTCGCAATACCTTGACCCAAAGGTCCTGTGGTCGTCTCCACCCCTGCGGTAATCCCTACTTCAGGGTGACCGGGTGTTTTAGAGTGCAATTGGCGGAAGTTCTTTAATTCTTCAATGGATAAGTCGTAACCGCTTAAATGCAATAAAGAATAAATCAACATTGAACCATGGCCGTTCGAAAGGACGAAGCGGTCACGATCAAACCAGGCTGGGTTTTTAGGATTATGGCGTAGATGACGGGTCCATAAAGCCACGGCAATTTCTGCCATCCCCATAGGCGCACCTGGATGGCCTGAATTCGCTTGTTGTACCGCGTCCATAGACAGTGCACGGATAGCATTCGCTAAAACTGAAGGCTGAACCGATTGCTGCATGCTTGATTGAGTATTCATTAGAGTCCTGTAATGAGTATCTAAACAATTTTTTCAACGTATAATTTTAGCATTGTATAACTTTCCTACAGCGAAGAATGGCTTTACCACGTTTTTTCTGTCCAATTCCAATGAGTTTGGGCCAAACCGTTGATTTACCACCTGCAGTAGCCAACCATGCGGGTCGAGCTTTGCGTCTGCGCGAAGGTACGGAAATTGTCCTTTTCAATGGAATGGGTGGTCAGTTTCACGCTTATTTGCGCTTCCAACAAGGTGTCGCACAGGCTGAGCTTTTTCACTTCGAGCCTCGTAATCACACCCTAAAGGGGCAGATTACCTTAGTGCAAGCGTTAGCGAGCGGTGATAAGATGGATTGGATTATTGAAAAAGCCACCGAGCTAGGGGTTCACCGCCTGATTCCTATTCAAGCCGAACGTAGCGTGCTCAATCTTGAAGGCACCCGCTTGGATAAACGGCAACAGCGTTGGCAAGCCGTTGCCCAAGGCGCAAGTGAGCAATGTGGTCGCAATCAACTACTCCGACTTGAGTCTGTGCAATCCTTAAACCAATGCCTGCAAAGCCTAAGCGCTGAGAAAGTAGAGCAAACTTCGGCAACAAGGATGGCGAGCAATGACTTGCATGCAGACACTGCGCAGGCCACCACCGCCAACACGATTCAAAGCTACCTTTGCGACCCTGATAGCACGACGCCACTGCGCGAACATCTCCTATCCCTTGAAAAACCTCAAGAAATTCGCCTATTCATTGGTCCTGAAGGGGGATGGTCTGAAAAAGAAAGCGCACTCATGCAAAAACATGCTGCGCTTTCTGTGTGTTTTGGTGATCGCGTCTTGCGTACCGAAACCGCCGGGATTGCCTTAGCGAGCGCTACAGCGGCCTTATTGGACTGGTTTTAATCAACGCTCATCAACCCTCAGCATAAGGTTGTGGTGCTACACCAGGCTCAGGTGCACTGTGCTTGCCAACATGCTCAATAAAGTACGCAAATACTTTTTTCTTTTCTTGGGCATAGGCATGTGTTTCTTCTAAAACTTGCTGTAGTTGCTGCACATCCTCGGTCAAACTGGGGTCACCCGAATGCAACTGTTGAATCCAAAGCACGACACCTTTTTTCTGTTCGTCCACAGTTTCACTGAGACAATCCAATAAGGCGTCCATATCACTACCAAAAAACACGGGATAATCTACGGCCTTCGCCAAAGCTCGTAAAATTGCCGAGCGATTGCGTGCTTTATCACAGTCTGCCACAAAAAAACTCAACCCCGCGTCTTCTGCTTGGTTCTGTGTTTTGTCCTGCTCACTGGCTTTAAGCTGTAGTTCCCCCCCATTCAGCATAGCATTCGCCGCTGACTCAGTCATTTTTTTAGCCATAATTTTCCTTAGCAAAAAAATCTTTTATTTCTTGGCTGCGCTGCCAAGTATCAGCATAGCCCAAGCTCATTAACTCCTGGGTATAGCTGCGTTCAAAAATCAAGTAAGAAGCGACCAAACCACCACTTTGGTGATGTTCTTTGGCGGATACGCCTAAGACGCTCAAGAACGCTCTTACTGCCCTTGGAAGTGACTGTAAATGCTTAAGTGCTATCTCGTCAATGTTTTTACTCGGATTTAATGTTAAAACCGTAATTTTTTTTAGCCCTGGCCTATGTTGCACCTGCTCTGGCATATAGTCTAGGAAGTAATTAATTCGCTCAATTCGCTCTATATCCATAGATAAGCCATCAATAAAGATATCTGACAAAGCATGCCCACCCAGCTGCGCAAGCGTGGGATAATTGAGCGCATCCTCTTGTTCACTCTGGGTAGATTTCGTGGTGCTTTTACCACTATTGGAGCTGATGACTAAAATTTTATCCGCACCAAGTCGTATATTCGCACTGAGCGGTGCGAGTTGGCGCATCGAACCATCGCCACACCACTGTGTTTTATCGTCAATCTTCAAGCAATTGGCAGGAAAAATAAATGGAATCGCACTTGAGGCCAAGAGATGATTTACGCTGATGGTCTGCGCTAAACCTTGACGTCGCCAAGCTGCCCAATCCTCAATCTCATGACAACTTTGAAAAAAGGTATAGTGCTGCCCATTAGAGTAGCTCGTAGCACTGACGCCAAACGACTCAATGACCTTATTCTGCAAATTTTCTTGCAAAGCCTGCGCATCGAAAACCTCTTCTAACAGCTCGGCTAATGGTGAGTTATCAAATAGCGAGCGTGGCGTATTTGAGCGAATCCAAGGCGCCATCCAGCCAAATAACAGCAGAGTGATCCAACGCAGTCCATTACCGAAAATCCCCACGAGATCTGAGCGATAGATGGAATCTGTATGAATGGATAACCACAGCTCTCGCATCTGCTTGAGCGCTTGCATGGGATTATCCGCACGACTCACATAAGCAGCCGCATTAATGGCGCCGGCAGAAGAACCTGTGACAATAGCAAAAGGATTTTTGTAGTAAGGATCGTGTTGCGGATTAAGAATATTGAAGATAGCGGTCAAAGCCCCTACCTGATAGGCTGCACGCGCCCCTCCCCCAGCCAGAAACAAACCATAAGTCGGGTTTGCATGAGTGGAGAGGGACGGCGCATCAGAAGGCTTATTTGCGTGTATTGGCATCCACTACGGTCAAGGCCGCCATATTCACAATACGGCGCACGGTTGAGCTAGAAGTCAAAATCGTAATTGGCGCATTCATACCAAGCAAGAATGGACCAATGGCCACATTACTACCTGCGCTAACTTTCAGTAGGTTATAGGCAATATTACCCGCCTCAACGTTAGGACAAATTAAGACGTTAGCGGCACCCTTCAATGGGCTGTCAGGCATAATACGGGCGCGCAGTTTTTCATCCAAGGCCGTATCACAGTGCATCTCGCCATCAACCTCAAGATCAGGCTCACGTTCACGCACTAAGGCCAGGGCCTCACGAATCACGCTACCAGAGCATGGCACATCGGTACCATAGTTTGAGCTTGAAACAAACGCCAATTTCGGTTCAATGCGTAGATGACGCATCTCTTGTGCTGCCATAATAGCAATATCCGCCAATTCTTGGGCATTCGGATTCGCATTCACGTGCGTATCGGCAATTGCCACCATAGACTCAGGCATCAGAATGATGTTCATGGCCGCATAGGTTGACGCACCAGGCGCCTTTCCAATCACCTTATCGATTAAATCCAAGTGATTCACATAACGGCCAATCGTACCGCAAATCATGCCATCAGCCTCACCGAATTTCACCATCAGCGCACCCACTAAAGTCGTGCGACGACGTAACTCTAGACGCGCAAACTCTTGGGTGACCCCCTTGCGGCGCATCATCTCCCAATAAGCTTTCCAGTAACGATCAAAGCGACCATCATGTTCGCTATCCACGACTTCGACATCAGTTTCGAGACTAAAGCGTAGTCCATAGCGCTTCACACGACTTTCTAGAACATCTGGACGACCGACTAGGATCGGCGTACATACTTTCTCGTCCACCAGAATCTGTACCGCACGTAGCACGCGCTCATCTTCACCTTCAGTGAAGACAATGCGAGATTTACCGCCATCACGCTTGAAGGCACGGGCCATGCTGAACAATGGCTTCATAAAGGCGCCAGAGTGATAGATAAACTGTTCAAGCTGCTCAGCGTAAGTCTCTAAGTCCTCAATCGGACGCGTCGCTACACCCTCTTCCATCGCTGCCTTAGCCACTGCTGGAGCAATACGCACAATTAGACGCGGGTCAAATGGTTTAGGAATAAAATATTGCGGACCGAAGGATAAATTCGTAATACCATAGGCCGTGGCCACGACATCGCTTTGCTCTTCTTCAGCAAGGCGGCAAATCGCATTCACAGCGGCTTTTTCCATGCCACGGGTAATTTCACGGGCACCCACATCAAGTGCACCACGGAAAATATACGGGAAACACAGTACATTATTCACTTGGTTTGGATAGTCTGAGCGCCCCGTCGCCATCACCACGTCACCGCGCACTGACAAGGCCACTTCAGGGAGAATCTCTGGCTCAGGATTCGCCAAGGCAAGAATCAATGGATTGGATTTCATCTCCTTAACCATCTCAGGCTTTAGAACACCGCCCGCCGATAAGCCTAGGAATACGTCTGCGCCTTCAATAATCTCGCCTAATGTGCGCTGATCGGTCTCTTGGGCAAAACGCTCTTTGACGGGGTCCATTAAGACGGGGCGGCCCTTATAGACTACGCCTTCGATGTCTGAGACCCAGACATTCTCTAGGGGCAAGCCCATATCCACCATCAAATCTAGGCAGGCGAGTGCAGCAGCGCCAGCTCCAGAAACCACCACCTTAACTTGATCAATTTGCTTATTGACAACGCGTAAACCATTTAAAAAAGCCGCCGTCACGCAAATCGCTGTGCCATGTTGGTCATCATGGAACACTGGGATGTTCATGCGCTTCCGCAGCTCCGACTCTACATAAAAGCATTCTGGGGCTTTAATGTCTTCAAGATTAATACCGCCAAAAGTAGGCTCAAGACCCGCAATAATCTGTACTAATTTCTCCGGGTCGGTCTCATTAATCTCAATGTCAAATACGTCAATTCCAGCGAATTTCTTAAATAATACCGCCTTACCTTCCATCACGGGCTTTGAAGCTAAAGCACCAATATTGCCCAGGCCAAGCACCGCTGTGCCGTTAGTGATCACACCCACTAAATTACCGCGAGCCGTATATTGCACCGCGTTCACGGGATCGTTAACAATCTCTTCACATGCCGCCGCTACTCCAGGCGAATAGGCTAGTGCTAGGTCACGTTGATTCGATAATTGTTTGGTGGCAGTGACGGCGATTTTACCCGGGCGACCTGCTTTATGATATTCCAATGCCGCCTGGCGTAGAGTCTCATCCATAGTTTTTATTCCTGAAAGAGTTTGATTTTGATTTAACTAAAAATTTTTAATACTGTACACCATATCATACCTAACTGGCTATTTTTTCCCGCGTCTTTTAAACCTCATCGAAAGGTCGCCATTCGTCATAATATAGAAACAATCCTTCGCTATCTAAAATTCCCTTGAGGCGAGCTTGCACATGATCCAAGCTCACGCTTAAATCAAGGTTGGGCTCAGGCCATTGAATATCGCTAGGTAAGCATAAGTAATCCTCGGGCATTTTGCGAATTAGGACACTTTGCGCCCAAAGTAGGCTGGCTTTGTGGCCAATAAAGAGGCGCGCCAAATTGACTTCGACGCGCTTTTTCTTTAAGGCATCTAAGCGATAGGCGTAAGGCCAGATAGCTTGTTCAAGTTGTTGTTCCACTTGGTCTTCACGCAAGAGTTCGAAGGCATTCGGAATGGTGCGATTTAAAATCGGTACCGATAAAGCCGCTCGATCGTCGACCCCAAAGTCACCCAACACTGCCTCAGACTCATCACTAAATAAGGCGTATAAACGCTCAACACCGCTTAAAAAACTAAAATAAGGACGGCAGTCATGATACGCAGGGTTGGCTAACCATTGCGCAATGGTTAGGTGACTTGGCACGCGCGCAAATTGCTGATAGCCAAGCGCATATAATTGTCCGACTAAGACACCCCCCTGGGCTAGGCAGGCCTGCTCACCTAGGTGTTCAAGTGAGCGCAAGCCTGAGCCCAACCGCACAATCAGACAATCACGACCAAATAAAGATTGCTCGGGTGTGCTCCCCGCCAAAATCATCGACACCTGATACTCACGACATAAGGCAAGTATATGTTTGCTATCGCCAGTACGATCAATCGTCACCTCTGCAACACAGCCTTGCTCATGGTCTTTCAATTGGCGCACAGGAGCACGCACACTTCTTTGCACGCGCTGGCAAAAAGTTTCCCAAGTCGATGTCGGTAGCACCGCTGCGCGACCGAACTGCATAAAGGAACGCCTGTCCATAAAAATAATCCTTGTACTCATTCCTTGGTACGGAACTCATGGAATTTCGATAAGAGAATAAGCATCGTCTTGCCATTGATCGCTAAGCCGCGATTTTTCTCTGCTCATTACGCTATGAGTGCATTTCAACGCACGCATATCATTACACAGCGAGTCAGTTATGACTGGCCACTGTGAGTGCTAATTTAAACATTATTTTAGCGACTTTGCATAAATAACGATTAGCGTTTATGATGAAGGGCTAAAATCGAACTATATACTTAACTTAGACCTCAATTGCCATGCTACAAGCCTCACAACGTCTCGATCATACGGTGACCTTCCAAGCCTTAGAAATCACCAAGCAAGCACGCCTACTCAAAGAGTCTGGTCAAGATATTATTGGCCTAGGAATCGGTGAGCCTGACTTTACAGCACCTCCGATTGTCGTCGAGACCTTACAGCATGCAGCACAAGCAGGACTTAGTGGCTATAGTCCAACCTTGGGTCTGACGCAATTGCGCATGAGTATTGCGGATTATTATAAGCAGGAGTTCGGTGCGCCAATTAGCTATGAGCAAGTGATTATCACCACCGGTGGTTCTGGCGCCCTACTGCTCGCGTGCATGAGCTTATTAAATCCAGGCGATGAAATCATCATGCCTGACCCCTATTACCCAGCAAATTACAATTTCATCCTCTGTGCTGGTGCGACGACCAAGCTTATCCCCACGACTGCCGAAGAGCGCTTTCAGCTCTCTGCCGATAAAATCGCGGCGAATTGGGGCGATAAAACCCGTGGCATCTTAATCGCCTCACCAAGTAATCCAACGGGCACCACCATTACCAAGGAAGAACTCACTAAAATCATTCAATTGGTTAAATCTAAGGGTGGTTTTGTGATTTTGGACGAAATTTACTTAGGTTTAAGCTACGAGGGCACAGCGGAATCTGGTTTATGCATTGACCCCGATATTATTGTGATTAATAGCTTCTCTAAGTTCTTCAATATGACGGGGTGGCGCCTTGGTTGGATGATTGCACCGAGCTACTTCGTACCAAAGATTGAAAATCTCAGCGCCAGCTTAAATATTTGCCCGCCGACCTTGGCTCAGCATGCGGCAATTAGTTGCTTCGCACCAGAAGCCATGGAAATTTATCGCGCACGTCGATTGGCTTTTAAAGAGCGCCGTGATTATTTATTGGTGGAACTTGAGCGCTTAAAGCTACATGTCCCCGTAAAACCTGAAGGTGCCTTCTATATCTATGCAGATATCAGTCATTACAGCAATGACAGTATGGATTTCTGCCAGCGCTTATTACGCGAAACAGGCGTTGTAGTCACTCCAGGCTTAGACTTTGGGCCAGCTTTTGCGAATAACACCATTCGCATTTCCTACTCAACGGGCCTTGAGCGCATCAAGGAAGCGATAGCTCGTCTGGAAAAATTCTTAGCGAACAATTACTCACCGAGTCTTGAATAAGAGTGGGCTCACCTGGCTTAGCATGAGTGACTGATTCAATGGCTGGCCTAGCTTAACATGGGGGCTGATTCAATCGTTGGCCTAGCTTAACAT
>JAUNUI010000022.1 GCA_030538255.1 Pelistega sp.
AGCATCACACCTCAAGCATCACGCACTCGAGCCTTGCCGACACTAGCCATAGAAAAAGCTGATGCACCCACTCACTTGCGTGTTAGGTCAACATCAGCTTTATAGAGTTTATCAGAACTCGCCCTAAAACCCCGCTTTTAAAAGCAGAGAGGACGTCGGGGATCAACTATTGGCTCATCGAATACGGTTTAATGAACACTCACAACACGCTTACCACGTAGCGCAACTAAACCTAAGCCAATCACAAAACCAATCAGCGCAGGCGCGATCCAGCCTAAGCCAATCTCATACCAAGGCAGGTACTGACTCAAGAGAGCTTTGGTGTCAGCAGACAGGCCAAAAGCAGCCTGCCATGCATCTAACATACCCACGACAAAGGTTAAGGCCATAGTGCTGACATAGACTTCTTGGCGCCCTGCGAATAGAGGATGTAAGAAGGCTAACAGAATCAGCACAATGGTCAATGGATACAGCAACATCAGCACAGGTACGGAGAAAGCAATAATACCGCTCAGACCCTTATTCGCCAAGACGCACGAGATAATCGTAAAGAGTATGGCAAATTGCTTGTACGAGATCTGTGGGATTAAACGCGTGAAGTACTCGGCACACGCGGCAATCAAGCCCACAGCGGTACTCAAACAAGCCAGAATAATAATCACCATAAGCAAGAGATTACCCATCATGCCCCAATAATGGTTAGCAATCTGAGCCAACACTAAGGCACCATTATCTAGCCAGCCCGTCACCGCAACACTATGCGCTCCCATATAAGTCACCGCAGCGTATACCAAGGCTAGGCAAAAAGCCGCAAGAAATCCGGCGCCGATAGTCAAGCGCATCAATTGCTCATTATTTCCCACACCGGCCGCTTGCAAAGCCCCCACCACAATAATGGCGAACACCAATGAGGCCAAAGCATCCATGGTTTGATAGCCGGCTAGAAAACCTTCAACCCAGGCATGACTTTGAAAGTTACCTTGTGCGGCTTGCAGTTCGCCCATGGGATCAAGCATGGATTTAGCAGCCAAAATACCAATGCTGATTAATAAGGCGGGCGTCAAGATCTTGCCGATGCGATCAATCAGCTTGCCAGGCGACATCGCCAACCAGTAAGAAAGTGCGAAAAAAACGATACTAAAGAGTAAAAGTGGCCAGACTTGGGCTGCCGTCGCTTCACTTAAAAAGGGCTTAATCCCCACTTCAAAAGCCACCGTGCCTGTCCTAGGCATAGCGAATAAAGGACCAATTGACAGATACAAAGCCACGGCAAAAAACACCCCAAACCATGGAGTAACGCGTGAGGCCAGATGCTGCACATCACGTGCGCCTGAATAGGCCATAGCTAAGATGCCCAATAAGGGCAGGCCAGCACCGGTTAAAACAAAACCAAGCACAGCACCGATGTAATTCTCACCCGCTTGCTGGCCCATATGGGCGGGGAAAATTAAATTTCCTGCTCCGAAAAACAAAGCAAAAAGCATTAAACCCGTGGCCACAAATAATGTGTACGGGGATTTTCTTGAAGATTGAGTTGACATAAAGGAAGGGTATCTTTTGGATACTGCTTAAAAGAAAGTTTTATAAGTTAACATAATAAAATAATTTTCTGCCTTTTTAGGCAAAAAACTTACAATCTCTCTATTTTCTAAGGAAAGCTTCACGCCAAACCTTATCGCTGTGCGGCCTTCGCCACCTTGAAAGAAACTTGTGCAATTAAGCAAGCCGCTATGAGGACCACGGCAGCGGCTAGGGTTGGGTCCCCGCCTAAGCCTGCTAAGCTGGTACATAAGGCGCCGACTAACATCTGTGTAAAGCCGTAAATACCTGAAGCTGAACCGGCAACCAGAGGATTGATACTTAAGGCTTTAGATAATGCCGCGGGTGAGGTAATCCCCGCACCGAAACAATACACCATCACAGGAATAATGAGGCTGAAGGCAGTCACATAATCAATCAATACACAAAGTAGCAAAACCGCCGCACTCGCAAAACTAATTAAACTCCCGATAAAAATCATCTGCTCAATACTAATTCTATCCACCATTCGGCTTGCCGCAACGCAGCCGCACCACACGCCTAGCATCACTAAGATAAGGGCTAAGCTCACATCCTGCACAGAATGGTTTAAGCGATTCACAAACACATAGGCCACTACGCCCAAGAAGGCATAGACTGCCGTCGTCGAAAAACCACCACCGATGGTATACAGCAGAAATTTGGGTGAGCTAATCAGTTTTTTGTAATTTTGCACCACCGAACTCGACGCTGCCTTATCCTTTTTACGTTCCTTCTTATGGACATAGCGCAAAATCAACACCAAGTTCAGGAGCCCCAAAGCCGATAAGACGGTAAAAATACTGCGCCACCCCGAAAGCTCTGCCAATATGCCACCGATCAAGGGTGCCAGACTGGGCCCTAAGATCACCAGCATATTCAGCATGGAGAGTTTTTTGGTGGTTTCGCTCCCTGTCGTCGTATCCTGAATAATCGCTCGGCTTAAGAGTAAGCCACTACATCCCCCTAAGGCCTGAAAAAATCGCATTATTACTAGGATATCAATCGAAGGGGCGAGCATAGCACCGATACTTGCCAAGGTATAAATCAATAAGCCTAATAGCAACACAGGGCGACGGCCAATGCTATCGGCAAGTGGACCATACAACAGTTGCCCTATCGCCAATCCAATAACGTAGACGCTAATGGTCAGCTGTACCGCTTGTAAATTCACGTGAAAATCACGGGCGACCAAGGGCAAGACAGGCACAAAAATATGAATCGCCAAAGTACCGCTTAAGGTTAAGATGGCTAAGAACCAAAGAGGCACTGCTTTAGGCGCTTTCATGATGGGGCAATAGCTTGATAGTGTTAAAAAGGAAGAGCTTTAGAACTGACTAAGTGTGTGTATCGACAGCATATCAGTTAGAGCTGACTGGGTATGTGTGTCGACAACATATCACAGTGCTTTTAGCCATTATGTTTTTAGCTTATGAGCTTTATTGCATCGCGTCAAGCAACTTCTTGCTCTACGCAGTAACCCTAGTTTGCAAAATTAAGACTTTTCGCTAAAGTGAATGCTTATCGACTATTTGACGTTAACGTAAACTTATGAACGCCTATTACCAATTTCTCCATCGTCAAGTGAATGACGACGCTTCTGTCACCGCCAGCTATCGCTCTACGATTCATTCACAAGGTGCATGGAGTGAGGCTGAGCAGCATATGGCTGTGGCCACCGGAGTCATTACCGCTGAACTTGAGCAATTCAATCCACGGCCTGAGATGCAGTGGGGTCGAATTAGCTTGGATATTCTGGGTATGATTCACTTTGGTGAATTCACCATCACAACACGTGTGATACGACCAGGCAAGACCATTGAGTTAGTAGAGTCCATTATGGCCTCGAATGGCCGTCCTTGCATTGAAGCACGTGCTTGGCGGATTCTGAAGCATGACACCGACTTTATTGCGGGTATTGAAGACCAGAATATTGGACATCCTGCGGAGTTGCCCGATTGGGTAGGCATGAAACACTGGCCAGGCGGCTATATTGCCTCTATACAAGTTAAAGCACATCCTGATCGTCGCGCTGGCAAGGGAATCGTCTGGCTGAATACCCCCATTGAGATGGTTGAAGGTCAAGAAACCAGTGATTTCGTGCATATTATCGGTCTGATTGATACGGCCAATGGTATCGTACCGCGTCGTGGTAGTGACCGCAGTTGGGGCTACCCTAATTTAGATTTACAAATCCATCTACATAGAATTCCACAAGGGCGCTGGCTAGGCCTAGAAACAACGCAGCAGTATGGTTCGTCAGGTATTGGTTTAACCAGTAGTATCTTGCATGATGTACATGGGCCATTCGGTCATAGTGAGCAGATTCTTACGGTGCGCCCGCTTAGTTAAACCTGACAAGTATTATGACGCATTAAAACCGTCGCTACTTCTCTCGCTACAGTGTATGCAGCGCTTTATTAACACTCGACATAAGATTGATATAGCGTGCGTATACTTCCACGCTAAGACCCTAATTGGCATTCGTCATTTAGGGTCTTTCGTTCTTATGCCATGATTTCAGTGGATAATAGGATTAAGTAGCGCCTTTTTTCTACATACTTACCCACCTGATATTGATGAATCCAGGGTTGATAAAATTGCTACGCTGACATACTAATTTCTACCATCTTGTCTTGATTGAGTTCCTATGAGCTACCCTATTCTTCTTATCTTCCATCTACTCTTGGCAATTGCCTTTATCGGCACGGTATTTGTTGAGGTCGTGATGTTAAGCGGCATGCGTCATAAAGTGCCGAAGGAGATGATGCGCGTGGTAGAGACGGAGTTCGGTAATCGTGCGGTCAAGATTATGCCGACGGTGATTATTCTGCTGTATACCTTTGGGATTTTACTGGCTTGGCAACATCGCGGCGCATTAGCTCAGCCCTTCGCCAGTAGTTTTGGGGCCTTATTAACGCTCAAGATTCTGCTGGCTATCAGTATCTTTGCTCACTTCATCACAGCCATGGTATTGCGTAAGAAAAAGCGCCTGAACGGTCGTATCTCAGCCCGCATTCATCTGAGTATTTTCATGCACATGATAACTATCGTTGTGCTTGCCAAGGGTATGTATTATTTTTAATGGCTCAAGATGCAGGCTTGTCCTACCCACCAAGCAATTAGGACAAGTTCAGTCTGGAGTTCAAAAAGTGTGCCTCCCATCCTGCTAAAATGCTCAGTCACGAGACCCTTGGCAGCTAAAGTGTTCAGTCACGAGACCATTGGCAACCAAAGCGCCAAGGCCACTAAGGTCGAGAGCAAGACGGGCAGTGTCAGCACAATACCGACTTTAAAGTAATACGCCCAGCTAATACGAATATCTTTCTGCGCTAGGACATGCAACCACAGCAAGGTGGCCAGTGAACCGATAGGGGTAATCTTCGGTCCTAGGTCACTACCAATCACATTAGCAAATACCATGGCCTCACGCACCAGCCCTTGAGCCTGAGCCCCATCAATGGCAATCGCTTGAATCAATACGGTGGGCAAATTATTCATGACTGAGGATAAAAATGCAGACAATATTCCTGTGCCTACGGTCGCGATGAATAGGCTTTCTTGCGCGAGAGCCGCTAGGCCTTTTGACAAATAATCAGTGGCACCTGCATTCTTCAAACCATAGACCACAAGGTACATGGCCAGTGAGAAAATCACGATTTGCCATGGCGCACCTCGTAAGATTGGTCGTAATTTAATCCTTGGGCTGAGCGACGCAACAAGAAATAAGCACAGGGCACCAGTACCTGCAATGGCACTAATCGGCACACCTTGCGGCTCCAACACGAAAAACCCAAACAGAAGCAAAGCTAATACAATCCAACCTGCGATAAAGGTGCGCTTATCGACAATGGCTTGTTGCGGCTCAATCAGGCTATCAAGCGCATAAGTGGCGGGGATATCACGTCGGTAAAAGAGATAGAGAACGATTAAGGAGCTGATGATAGCGACAAAATTAACCGGCACCATGACTTGTGCGTAACGGGTAAAACTTAAGGAAAAAAAGTCAGCCGAAATAATATTCACTAAATTTGAAATTACCAAGGGTAGGCTCGCCGTATCGACAATAAAACCGGCGGCCATAATAAAGGCTAGGGTCGTCGTAGGGCTCAAGCGCAAGGCACGTAAAATAGCGATGACGATGGGGGTTAAGATAAGGACAGCACCGTCATTGGCAAAAAATGCGGAAGCGATTGCCCCGAACAGCACGATGTAGATAAAGAGCAAACTGCCCTTACCACGCCCCCAGCGGCTGACATGTAAGGCTATCCAATGGAAAAAGCCTGACTCATCAAGGATGATGCTGATTAAAATAATGGCGATTAAGGCAAACGTAGCATTCCAGACAATCTGCCAGACGATCGGAATATCTTGCCATTGCACAATACCCAATAACAAGGCGAGTAAAGCGCCTGCACTCGCACTGACGCCAATACCTAAACCTCTTGGTTGCCAAATCACCAGAACCAAGGTTGCTAAAAACAAAACAATCGCACTAAGCATAAGAACACATACTGAACACAGTTTCGAGAAATATGCCCATCATTGATGTCAACAGCGATCACATATATGAACACCTGATTTAAGCACGGTAAAAGGCATGGGTAAATCTGCACTGGGAGAATTCTATCCTGTGCATTGAAAAAGGCAATCTGCATTATACAGATTGCCTTCCAAGGATGGTGCTTAAGCACTTAATCTTTGCCCTCTCGTCTACGTCAGTATATAAACCCTTAGTAAGGATTGAATACACATTCCAACGAGAGGCTCAGGGCTAAAAGAGAATAGCCCTGTTCACTCAATTATGGCAGCTCACCAGAAGCGCGGCGTGCTTTAAAGTCTTTAGTTTCCTTAACCACGACACCGGCAAGTAATACTAAACCAATCAAGTTAGGGATAGCCATTAAGCCGTTAAATACGTCAGCTAAGCTCCACACGAGATCAAGTGTGGCAATGGTACCCAACATCACGGTGACGATATAAATCACACGATAGGGTAAAACTGCTTTCTCACCGAGCAAGTAGGTTGCGCACTTCTCACCGTAATAGCACCAGCCAAGAATGGTTGAGTAGGCGAAGAAGATCAAGCCAAAGGTCACGATAAAGCCACCAAAGCCAGGTAAGAGCGAGTTAAAGGTCTGAACAGTCAGTGCTGCACCACGCTCACCACCCATGTACATATCGCCCATCACAAGCACGATACCTGTGATTGAACACACGATAATAGTGTCTAAGAAAGTACCTGTCATAGAAATCAGGGCTTGGCGACCTGGGTGGTCAGTTTTGGCGGCAGCAGCAGCAATCGGTGCTGAACCCATACCCGCTTCGTTCGAGAATACACCACGAGCAACACCATAACGAATCACCGCACCAATCGCGCCACCAGCAACTGCTTCGCCACTGAAGGCATCATTAAAGATGAGCGAAATTGCAGGCCATAGTTTATCCATATTGGTGAAGATAATCACGAGACCGCCTAATACATACACAATCGCCATAACCGGAACGATCACTGATGAGGCGCGAGCAATACTCTTAATACCGCCAAGAATCACAAGACCAGTGAACACAGTTAACACCACACCGGTAATCCATGGATCAATACCTAGACTAGATTGCACTGAAAGTGCAACAGAGTTAGATTGCACAGATGAGCCGATACCGAAAGCGGCGATCGAGCCAAAAAGCGCGAAGGCAATCGCCAACCACTTCATCTTACAACCATGCTCTAGGTAGTACATTGGACCACCAGACATCTCACCGCGCTCGTTCTTGACACGGTATTTCACCGCTAGAATCGCCTCAGCGTATTTCGTTGCCATACCGAAAATAGCGGTAATCCACATCCAGAATACTGCGCCTGGGCCACCTAATACCACTGCAGTTGCAACACCCGCAATATTACCCGTACCAATCGTTGCAGATAGAGCGGTCATCAAGGCGCCGAATTGTGAGACGTCGCCCTCATGATCGCTACCATCAGACTTCTTGCCATGCTTCTTATGCGGCAGAAATGCTTGCTTTAAGGCAAACGGCAGCATAGTGAATTGCAAGAAAAACAAGCGTAATGATAAATATACGCCTGTGCCAACCAAGAAGGTCAGCATATATGGCCCCCAGACGAAATCGCTGATTTGGCCAATGATTTGATTAAATTGTTCCATAAGAACTCCAAATTTGTTTCAATCTATTTTAGATAACTTGATTTTTCAAAAGAAAGTGCTCCGTAAATTATACAGATATTGCCATTCATCGCACTATGTCTTTCATTCTAAAGAAGCCAATTCCGCTTAGCACCTAGGGAAATCACTAGGTAGATAGGTTCGATTTGACGATGTTTTGAGAGGACTTTAGCTTGGTTTGTGGTATTTTTAAAACAAGCGTATGATTCTATTTCGCCTTAAGGTCGATATATTCACGATTTTCCGCGCGCATGAAATTATTTGTAATTATTATTCTACGCGCACGATGCGGCTGTGAAAAAAGCGCAGTTGATGAGTATTAAGGTACGGGAAATATATGATGCGCTCCCCCGGCGCTCAGGAATTGTTAATTAAAGTGATCTACTCTTAAGGTACTCGTCTCATTTAACGCCCCCCACCCTAATGACGGGGGTTTGCCTTGAGTACAGATAATGAGGGCGGTAGTCGGTGTTAAATATTGTGCCCTTACGGGTTTGCCGTGAGCACTGATAATGAGACTACTAATTATTAAGCCGCCAGAACCAGTTCCGTGAATTGACTCGGCACAATGCGCACAGAGATAGGACAATTAATCAAGTTTGCAGGCCCCAAGCTCGTTACTCGGGTCGCTGGTGTACCACGAATAATATAGGTGAAAGCACCTGTTAAATGACGCTGTGTAGCCATCACTGTTTGAGAAATCAACCCAAGCCCAATCCCTGGTGTATCACCCATGGTGATCGGACGGAACGACATCAAGTTATGCTGTGGCACGCATTTTAATAAAATATTAAATGGAATCGGTATCGTCACTGGCCCAAAAGCCATATTCGGATAAGGAATGGGTGGTAGTGGTGTTTTACAGCAATCAGGAAAGCCCAGATCCATGCCACTTAATTGACAATTTGCAAACATAATATTCTCCCTTATTATGCATATTTCTTAAAGCTTAAAGCTTATATTGGATTAGCCAACCATCATCAGTTGACCGTCAGATTTCAATAATTTCTCACCATTAATAAAGGTGTTCACCCCGTGAATGCGCGCGGTTTGTTGCGCTGAATATTCAAAATTCAAAGCATGTACAGTCTCATTACCTGCTACAAAGCGTTGGGTCTGCGCATAATTCTCATCTAATTGAGCCGCATAATATTGCATTGTTTGGCCACGGTACGTCACCTGAGTGCTATCCACCTGATATTGATGAGCCGCTACCTGAAAGTGCTGTACACTCAACTGATGACTTTGCGCTTTAAGCGTGACATGCTCTGCCTCAAGCCGAACATGTTTACCAAGTTGCAATACAGTTTCTCGCACACTTTCAGCCGGCATGGCTGAAACTGGGCGCTCAATAATGGCTAAAATATAAAAACCATCACGAATCGAACCCGAGACCAAAACTTGATCACCGACTAAAGCCTCATGCAAGCAGCTGAAGGCTTTTCTTACGGGAAATAGTTCTTGACCATCACTAGCCTTGGCGGTAAATACGCCCCCCTCATGCCGAGCAACTAGCTGTGCATGAAGCTGAAACACTTGCTGCTCCAAAATAGCCTCTGGGGCGGTCTGGGCAGTGGCGAGCCGTGGATTGTGGCGCTTTAGTAGATTGTTTAATAAAGCAGAATCTGGTTCAGATGAGGAGCGCTCAGCTGCCCTAGCTGTATCTAGCAATTGTTCTGACTGCATCAATGTATCCACTTGTTGGCTACGGTTTAGGTCATGTGTCACTTTTCTACTCTTGATATAGCCGCTTATTGAACGAGCGTGCGCTTTAATCTGCGCTGTGCGGCAAGGGAAGGTCCAGAACTTGGTACGGTAACAAGTGAGCGAGTTATACGCGGCACCAAAGCTGCTGCGCATAGATGTGCTGCAACGAATAGCAACACCATAAATATCTGCATAAAAACTCCGTGAATAGCTTCATATACGCAAGCGGTAATGCACTTAAGGTATATTAATCTTGCTAAGTGTACGCACTGAATATGACAAGACGATGACGACTCATCTTCGCACACCACTTACCTTGATTTTATTGTGTGGGACATGGGCGTTATTAGGTACAACATTACCGAGCCGTTTCAGCGCTCCCTATCTGTAATTATTATGTGGGTGCGTGGGTGCAGTTAAGTAACATTAGTGAGTGACTTCAGAACACCCTACCTATATTTATTGTGAGCGCAAAGCGTGCTACCTAGGGGCGAATACGTGAGTGAGACTTCATATATTTATTGTGCGGGTGCGTGACCATTGTTAGGGGCAACAAATTGCGCATCCATACTATGAACAGCGGTGACAGCGTCATCAAGTTTACGTTCTATGAGTTTATTTTTTTCAGCTTGAAAAACCGGCCCCCAAATCGGGTGGCTAAGCTCTGCTTCTGTGAGTTCGAAATCCGCCTGATTGCGTAAAATTAGCCTAAAACTCTCAGCGCACCGCTCTGCAGACTGCGTTAAACACTCACTAAACGCTTTAAGTTTAATGGTTTCATTGAGATAGTCTAAGGAGCCCTTCTTGGTTTCTTTATCTTGCGCAATATGTTCAATTACACCGTCAAATTGACCCTCATAAAACTGGTCCTCTAATTGAGTAATATTGCGTATTTCGCGATCGGTCAAGTGCATGCTGCGTGCTTGCACAGCCTGCTGATTGATATAGGGTTGATTTTGCTCAATATTAGGATAGTAACGGCTACTACAAGCACTGAGTATTAGTACCAGAGGGGTAATCATCAATAAACTAAACTTATTCATAATCCAACCAATACGCTCAAGATAGCCACATTCACATACACCCAATCATTGGGCCAATTAGCAAGTTATTGTTCTATCTCGTAGAAAAGACATTAACACTATTATATAACGATTTAGTACTTAATCTTTTAACTCACATTAATCGCAGCTACTTACTCTGGGAGTAACGTATAATACTTTATACAAAGACAAATATACTCTTTAGGGTATGTACATAATAATTCGCGCAGATGTAAGAAACAATGAATCTCAACTCCATTTCTCTTAGCGAACAACTTAAGACCGTCAATCCCACCTGGGTTAAGCTGCGTGACTCATTCTTATTAAATGAGCAAGCACCAAACCAACGTGAACTTGAAGATCTTATTATTGACCTATTGCCCGCATTGAATGCGCTTGCGCAAGAAGGACGTATATTCGCTGCCTGGTCACTAGAAACTATTTTTATAGACCCTAGTCATCGTACCTATCTTCTGCCTGGCTATTCCACCCCCTTGCAGAAGTTACATGCTCCAGACTCATTATTTGCTGGTTTTGCGGCCTTAGAGCAATACACAATACATGAGAGCTATCCATTAGGTGCTCATACCGATGTCTATGGCCTTGCCATGGTTTTGCGGACAATTATTCTACGCATTATTCCAACCCCAGCAATTGACCGCTTAGAGCAAGAAATTGAGTTCATCAGCAATCTAAATCCTCCCGGTTTCTCACGTCTGTTTTTGCGTGCACTCGACCACGCCAGTGCTTTACGGCATACGGAACGCCTTGCTAGTATGCAAGACTGGGTACAAATGCTTAACTTAGTTGGTCCCGCTCCAGGTAATTTAATTGACCGTTTGCATACCAATTACGCACATCTATTACAACAACAATATTTATTAATCCAGCAGCACCAGGCAGAGCAATCGGCTTTCTTTGACCCTTTCAATGTTCAAGCTAACCGTACGCAATCTTATAGAGCACCGCAAGCACCCGTCTTTAGCTCCCCTTATCAAGCGTACGATAATGCGGGCTTAATGGTTAATCGTCAAGAACGCGTCATCAAAGATATTTCTCCAAGCAGGAGAAGCAGCGATGCTGACCGAGCCCGAGTGAGTCAACAATGGGAGCAACAGCGCAAGCGTTCTGCCGCTATGGTTCCTGTCACGAGCCATAATAAGACGACGGGCCGCTCTACGCAAAGCACACCCAAACCAACACGTCAGAGACGCTCAGGTTTCGGGGTTCCGTTATTAGTCGCCAATATCATTATTGCCTGTACGACTGTCTATTTTGCGGTTTACCATAAGACGCCAACTCCACAATCAACCGTAAGTCCCCCAGAGCAGATTACGGTGACTGAATCAGCGACGCCATCAAGTACTGAAACAATAAGTGCTAGCGCGGTGGATCAAGCAAGGCTAGCGCAAGCCAAAGAAGCTGAAATGCAACAAGCTGCCGCCGAACAACACGCTTTAGCACAGCAAGAAGCAGCTGAAGCCCAACAACGAGAGCGTGAACAAGCAGCCGAGGCGCAACGCCAACAAGAAGCTGCAAGACAGCGGACTTTAGCCCAACAACGGGAACGTGAACAAGCGGCCGAGGCACAACGCCAACAAGAAGCTGCAAGACAACAGGCTTTAGCCCAACAACGGGAACGTGAACAAGCAGCCGAGGCACAACGCCAACGAGAAGCAGCAAGACAGCGAACTTTAACCCAGCAACGGGAACGTGAACAAGCGGCCGAGGCGCAACGCCAACGTGAGCAAGCAGCAGAGCAACGTGCTCTAGCACAGCAGGAGCGTGAACAAGAAGCTGTGCAACGACTACGCGAACAGGCCTCCGTGGAACAACGTCAGCGCGAAATAGCGGCCTCACAGCAGCAACAGCGCGCTCAGTCTGCGAATACGACTCAAAGAGAGCAAAATCTAGAACGCACGCTACGCACTATTGATAACCGCCCTGAACCAGCACCACCGAGCGCGAACACCTCGACGCCAGCACCTAATACACCGAGTACAACGCGCATCCCTCCTACGCCAGCACCTGCAGCCACGGCGAATATTGGCACTGTACGCTTTAATATTCGACCTTGGGGCAATATCACAATTAATGGCACTAACCACGGAGCAAGCCCACCACTGAGCAATCTACGCTTAGCGCCAGGCACCTATAGTGTCCGCGTGGAGAATGGCAGCTTCCCAGCTTATACGACCTCAATTACCGTTACGGCAGGTCAAAACACCACTGTGTCACATGGCTTTAGGCGTTAGCTTAAGCCTTAGTATAGGCACATGTCACAAGTAGACGAAGTATTCAGCAGATACCTGACTATAAAGCTATAAGCAGGTATAGGCAGACACTTGTACAGACTTACATACATAATTACATAAAGAATTCAATACAGACTTAGATTCAGACACAGATACAGAATAAGATACAGACTTAGATACAGGTATAGGTAGGCAAACACTCTAGCACCACAAGCGCTGATTATTTGCACAGCTTTCTTACTAAGTTCTTAAAAAGTTGACTTACATCCAACCTAGCAAGCGTAAGCTCGCAATGCCGACGGCGGCCACAGGCATCGCACCAATGGTGGTGATGCCGACAATATTTGCCGCCGCCACATCATTCGCCCCCATGGCTTTGGCCATGACATAACTCGCTGCGGCGACTGGCGTGGCGCTCATCAGAAAGAAGACGCCCATGGACATGCCTTCTAAGCCAAATGCGAGCCCAGTGACGATAGCCACTATCGGCGCGACAAATAAGCGCCCTAAGCTAGACCATAATGACACATCAGAGACTTTAAATAAGCTACGGATATCGAGTGTAGCACCCGCACAGATTAAGGCCAAGGGTAAAGCCAATACCGATAAATAACGACCAGTTTCAGCCAATAACGGCGACACAGGTACATGCAGAGCTCTTGCTATAAGAGCAAGCACAATCGAAATAATCAGGGGGTTAGTCACTATCTGGCGTAACATCGCCATCGGATAAAATTTACCATCCTTAGACGAAGCACGACTTAGGGTTAAGACCGCTAAAATATTAAAAACAAGCGTGATAACACCACCGTAAACCGCGGCCACTGCCACACCGGGCGCACCATAAGCACTGGAGACAAAAGCCAAGCCCATAATCATAAGGTTGGCTCTAAATACCCCTTGTACGAATACTCCCTGATCACGCACATCTTTCACTTTCCAGCGCGCCACAATTTCAGCGCCAATAAATAAGACAAGACTGGAGACGATGCCCGCCAAAATGATATTGAGTTGATCCGCAACATCGGACTTATTAGCATAGATGCTAAAAAACAAGAGCGCTGGCATGGAATAATTAAAGACAATCTTTGACGCCTGGTCACAGAATCTTGCATCTACTTGGCCACTGCGACGTAAATACCAACCAAGAACCAACAACAAAATGCTCGGCAATGTCACCGATAATGCGAAGAGCGCTGCATCTAACAATGAGCCCGTCATACGGAATTAACCTTAAAATCTTTTAAAAATATAATACAGGCTTAATCAGTCAACAAGAATGGATTCGCTCCACCTCGTTGATAACCCTCTTCACCCGTCAAGATATCCACCGCCAAACTGGCTAAATCATCGGCCAGAGGGTCTGCATATTGTTGATGTTGAAGTAAGAATAACTTGCGGTAAGAGCGACATTCATCACAAGTCTCAGCGCGCGCACCTTTCAAGACACCTGCAGGGGCATCATCGACTCCCTGTAATGCCATGCTAGACTGCTCACCGCAGAATGTACACTTCGCACGTAAAGCATTCCAACGACTATTGCACAAGGGACAGTGCATATAGCGCAGGTTCGCCAAGTCAGAGCTGATCAAAACCATACTCGCGACGGCTTGCGTGCCGCAGCAAGGGCAATGGCTCCGTTGCTCGACCATCGGCACATCATCTTCATGCAACTCTTGTGCCCAAGCGGTCCAGATAATTTGTAAGACCGCATGTAGCCAAGGACCTAAAGACTTATCTTGCTCATTCAGCTCACCTTTAAGACAGGCTTGGGCTAAGGTTTGTGTTTGCTCTGGCTTCAGTGCGCGCAGAGGAGCAAGCACTGTGTTCGGCACTTTCTGCTCGAGTTGGTCTAAGAATTTAGCAAAACATTCCTGAAATTCTTGCGGCACGAACTCACCATTCGCCTCAGGTAAAATTAGGTTAGAAGTCTCCGCCGGAAAGTCCCAGTCTTGCGAATCTAAAATCGCCTGCTGTACCTCACACACATGACTGAGCAATTGCAAATAGGCGCTCCACTCGCTTGCATCATCGCGTGCTAACTCCTCAAAGCGAATGGCGCGGTCAGCAAACACTGATTTGCTCGGCGCAATGAAAAAAGGGGTATGGAAGAACATCTTATCTTTTTTAATTTGTTCTGGAGTTTTAATAGGTGTAATGCTAGTCATTTAATCTTCAATTAAAAATTCAGGGTGGGTATAGACTGTCTGTCGCTCAGCTCGAGCAAAGCCAATCAAGGTGATATTCGCTTGTTCGGCCAAGCTTACCGCTAATTCTGTTGCCGCTGATACCGCCACGATGCAGGTGATGCCCACAACCGCCGCCTTAGCCACCATCTCAAAACTTGCGCGGCTTGACACCAGCACAAAGCCTGCTTGCCGGTTAATTTTGTGGCGTACCAGATGGGCTAATAATTTATCTAAGGCATTATGACGCCCGACATCTTCATACAAAGCTTTAATTGTACCCTGCTCTACCCATGCAGCACCATGCAGGGAGCCTGTCTGTTCACGTAAGGGCTGGCTACGCTCAAAAACCGCCAAGGCCTGCTCGATATCTTGTCGCTTAATCATATTCTGGTGATTAATCGGCTGCACCTTCGGCTGCACAGCCTCTAGACTATCGATACCACAGAGACCACAGCCAGTACGTCCACTCATCTGACGACGACGCTCTTTAAGAGTCGCAAAGCAGGAAGAGGCGATTTGCAACTGTACCGTGATACCTAACCCAGACTCCTGGGTTTCAATATCGTAGATTTGCTCCAGGCTCTGCACAATGCCTTCAGTTAAGCTAAAACCAATCGCCAGCTCTTCCACCGCTTGCGGAGTCGCCATCAACACCACATGTGAAATACCATTATAGACAAGGGCGATAGCCACTTCTTGAGCGAGCAAATCGACTTCTTGGTAGCTACTCTGTGCATGCTTTAATCGTAACACTTGGACTGGTTTAGTCGGCATAGTTGACTTATAAAAAAATTGCTTACCTCAGTTTAGCTTAAGACCAAGCAGAGGTAAGCAGTATCGACTTATAGCGATTTAGGAAAAGAGCAGTATCGCAAGACTATTGGCACCATGCTTATTCAAGGCTTGTTCAGTGCTTATGACCACTAATTGCTTGTCTTTTCCCAATGCATCACTTAGTGTTTCGGCGTACTAACAGGGCTTGCTTGAGTACGAGTAGCATCCGCTGCCGCTACTTTTGAGCTAGGATCCTGCGCCTGACTCTTGGCAATCATCTCACGATACCAACGTGGATGGTGCTTGCGTGCCCAGTTCTGCGTTACAACACCTTCAATCATGGCGCGTAAAGTACCGCGAATCCATAAGGCGGCATACACGTGAACAATAATGCCGGCAATCAAGATCAAGGCTGCCCAAGCATGTACTAATAAGGCAAGGCGAATAATTTCAATTGAAAAGTAATCCGCAAAATATGGGCGCCAAGCAATCACACCAGTAATCGGCAAGATAATCATACAAGCCGTCATGAGCCAGAACATGCCTTTTTGACCACCATTATACTTGCCGACGTCACCGACTTCCTCGCCCTTAATCACCTTGGGCACCGACATCATCCACTTAACGTCTTCCTTGTCAATAAAGTTATGATGCCAATAACGTAGAAACTGACGTGCAAACCCTAGGAACATAATCACACCCACAATCGGATGGATAATGCGCGCAAGTTGTGGTGTGCCAAATACCCCCGTCAACCAAAAGAAGGCGGGGTAGAAAAAAGCCAAACCAGAAATGGCTAGCAAGACAAAGCATATCGCCACAATCCAGTGATTGATACGCTCAGCACGGCTATAACGCTGAATTAAACGCTCTTTCATTATGCTTGCTCCTCACCTTTTAAGATCTTGCCATCTTTACCGATGACCTCTGGATCTTCATCATCAGACTTGCTTGGACCGACCGTAATATAGTGGAAGAATCCTGCTAAGGTTGCTGCCGCAATACCAAATGTTGCTAGTGGTTTTAAGAAACCCTTCCAAAGTTTCACGACTGGACTAATCTTTGGATCTTTCGGTAAACCACTATACAGTTCTGGATTATCCGCATGGTGTAAGACATACATCACATGTGTGCCACCCACACCTTCAGGATCGTATAAGCCAGCTTTATCAAAGCCACGCTCATTTAAATCCTTAATCCGATCTTGCGCCACCGCTTTCATGTCTTCTTTAGAACCAAACTGAATCGCTCCTGTCGGACAGGTCTTCACACAAGCAGGTTCTTGACCTACGGCAACACGGTCAGAACATAATGAGCACTTATAGGCGCGATTGTCTTTCTTATTGATACGTGGAATATTGAACGGGCAGCCCGCAATACAATAACCACAACCAATACAATTCTCTTGGTGAAAGTCGACAATACCGTTCTCGTACTGAATGATTGCCCCTGGCGAAGGACAGGCCTTCAAACAACCAGGGTCCGAACAATGCATACAGCCGTCTTTGCGGATCAACCACTCTAACTTGCCATATTCATCGGTCTCATAGAACCGCATAATCGTCCAGCTATCGGCGGTTAAGTCCATCGGGTTATCATAAACCCCATGGTTCTCACCAATATCATCACGTAAATCATTCCACTCTGAACAAGCCACCTGACAGGCTTTACAGCCAATACAGGTAGTCACGTCAATCAGTTTAGCCACTTCGATCGGCTTACGCACGCTCGGCGGTGGTGTCACGCTTGAGGTCGCAGAGCGGCGTTTAATATCTAAAGATTGCAATGCCATATTTCTGCTCCTTAGGCTTTTTCAATATTAACGAGGAATGTTTTGTACTCTGGTGTTTGGGTATTACAGTCACCCACAAATGGGGTTAAAGAGTTCACCAAATATTGCTTCTGTCCAGAGACATTCTCCCAGCCACCATGCAGAGGAATCCCTACTTGATGAACTGTCTTGCCGTTAACTTGTAATGGCACTACACGCTTAGTCACCACGGCTTTGGCTTTAATATACGCGCGCTTCGAACTGATCTTAACCCAGTCGCCTTTCTGGATGCCTTTTTCCTTAGCGAGCTCTTCGCCGATTTCAACGAACTGCTCAGGCTGAGCAATCATCAGCAACTTGACTGACTTGGTCCAGAATTGGAAGTGCTCGGTCAAGCGATAGGTCGTACCCACAAAAGGGAACTCCTCATGCGTACCAATGCGATCTTTCACACTATCAAATAAGCGCATCGCAGGGGCTTGCACCACTTTCGGATGCAGCGGATTAGTACCAATCGGTGACTCTAATGGCTCATAGTGCTCTGGGAATGGGCCATCCACCAATTTACGCGCACAGAATAAGCGACCAACGCCTTCTTCGTTCATAATAAATGGATTCATACCCGAATCAGGAGCGGCATCCGCTTTAAAGTCGGCAATATCCGCACCCGTCCACTTCTCACCATCCCACTCAATCAAGGCACGCTTCGGATCCCATGGCTTACCACTTGGGTCACAGGAAGCACGGTTGTAGAGAATACGACGGTTAGCAGGCCAAGCCCAAGCCCATTTAGGTGTATTACCAAGACCGCTATCGGCATTATCGCGACGATCCATCTGGTTACCCGCTTCGGTCCAAGAGCCCGAGAAAATCCAGGTTGCACAGGTGGTCGAACCATCATCACGTAGCTGATGGAAACCATCTAAGAGCTCGCCCTTACGACGCAATAAGCGACCATTGGCATCATAGATATTCGCCAAGGCACGACCATTCGATTCTTTCGCCATCTCTTCCGGTGTCGGCGCCTCAGGCTTGGCATAATCCCACGCTAATTTAGTAATTGGGTCAGGAGCGGTGCCACCTTCTTTGAGGTACATATCTTTCAATAAGAGATGCAACTCAGCAAGAATATCCAAGTCTGGCAAGGCCTCACCTGGTGGCTCAGCTCCTGCGTGGTGCCATTGCAACCAACGTGAAGAGTTCACAATCGATCCTTGCTCTTCAGCAAAGCAAGGGGTTGGCAAGCGGAATACCGTGGTTTGGATAGAGGCCGTATCAACATCATGGGCCTCGCCATGGTTCTCCCAGAAAGACGCAGTTTCCGTCTTAATTGGATCCATCACCACCATAAACTTCAATTTAGAAAAAGCCTCCGTGACGCGCTTGGCATCAGGGAATGAACCCATGGCGTTAAAGCCTTGAACCAAGAGACCATTCACCTTGCCTTGGTACATGAGTTCAGTCATCTGTAAAACATCGTACATCTTGTCCCATTTCGGGATCCAGTCATAGCCCCAATTATTCTCACGGGTCGCATTATCCCCATACATCCACTTGAGGAAGCTCACAAAGAAAGCTGGCGTATTGCCCCAGTAGTTCAATTGACCTGGTTGCAAGGCTTTAGGGGTTTGTTTAGCCAAATAGTCTTGTAGTGTCGGATGGGTATATTCATTCGGCAACACCAGATAGGCTGGTAATGAGGTTGATAGAAGACCAAGATCAGATAAGCCTTGAATATTCGAGTGACCACGCAGGGCATTCACGCCACCACCGGCCATACCAATATTCCCGAGCAAGAGTTGCACGATAGCCATGGTACGAATCATCTGTGAACCTGTGGTGTGCTGAGTCCAGCCTAAAGCATACAAAATTGTACCTGCCTTATCTGGGGCAGCCATCTCACCCCAAGCCTTAGCAATGGTTAAGAAGTCTTCCTTCGTTGTACCACAGACGGTGGTCATCATATCCAAGGTATAGCGTGAGTAATGCTGCTTCATCAACTGCCAGACACAACGCGGATGCTGTAAGGTAGGGTCAGTTTTCGCATAGCCACTATCATCAAGTTCATAGAACCAGGTGTCATTATCGTAGAAGGCCTTTTTCGGGCGTCCACGCGAAGCCACTTCAGGACTTAGGTCTTCTGCCGCCTCTTCCTTCACCTCATTGGCATGATGCCCTGAGAACAAGCCTTCATTAAAATCGTAACCTTCAGATACGATAAAGCTGGCATTGGTATAGGCTTTAACATATTCCCACTGGATCTTATCGTTCTCAATCAACCAATTGATTAAGGCACCTAAGAAAGCAATATCACTGCCTGAGCGCACAGGTGCATAGAAGTCAGCGACCGCAGCGGTACGGTTAAAGCGCGGGTCAACCACATATAATTTAGTACCCTTGCGCTTTTTCGCTTCAATTACCCATTTGAAACCCACCGGGTGCGCTTCAGCGGCATTACCGCCCATCACCATAATCATATCGGCATGCTGAATATCGACAAAGGTATTCGTCATCGCTCCGCGGCCGAAGGTAGAGGCGAGTGCCGATACGGTTGGACCGTGACATACACGTGCTTGCGCATCAGTAGCCACAATGCCTAAAGAACGCATAAATTTCTGCGTCAAAATACCCGTCTCGTTTGATGCGGCCGATGCGGTCAGCATACCCAAGGTTGGTAAGCGATGAACAGGGGTACCATCTTCACCATTCACAATGAGATTCGTATCACGGTCTTCTTTAATTAAGCGTGCAATACGTGTTAAGGCATCATGCCAAGAGATACGCTTCCATTCATTGGTGCCTGCTTCACGTACTTCAGGGTAAAGGACACGGTTCTCACTATTGATAAAATCAATCAGTGAAGCGCCCTTAGGACATAGAGAGCCGCGGCTTACAGGATGGTCTGGGTCGCCCTCAACGTGGAAGATTTTACGCTTAGCGTTCTTAGCACCATCACCTAAGCTATATAGGATGGTGCCGCAACCAACTGAACAGTAGGTACAGTTATTACGCGCTTCAGAGGCACGTAATAATTTATATTGGCGCACTTCGGCAAAAGCGTCGTTAGGCGCCATGCCCATCACGGCTAAACCTGTAGCACCAATGCCACCCGCTGTAATTTTGAAAAACTGGCGTCTTGTCACATTCATATTGTGTTCCTGCCTTTAGGTGCTACCTAAGTATTCTTGAAATACTGGCACCGAATTAAATCAGACATAGGGAATAGCTATAAAAAAATAACTATTTAAAATTAAAAAGGTATCGTCTCCTCATTCTAATCTTTTAAGTACGCCCCATTCCGCTTACTTGACTAATATACTGAGTTATTACAAGGTTATGTAAACATAATCCTTGTTCTAGAGGCAAAATATACACAGATAGATGAGGAAGCACAAAAGCACTGCACTTAGTGTTTTAATATGGGTGTAAACGCTTAAATGAATTTATGGCATAAGCGCTCATTGCTTATGATTTTTCTTATATATTTAACCCAATGAGGAATTTATGGCGGTAATCTTACAAGTTGATTTTCCTAGCGAAGGTCCTTTTGGCACAGAGATGTCTAAGGCTTACCAAGACCTAGCAGTAAGCATTAACCATGAGCCAGGCATGCTCTGGAAGATTTGGACAGAAAATAGCGAGACACAACAAGCGGGTGGCATCTATTTATTCGAGACACAAGAGCAGGCTGAGCAATATTTAAAAATGCATACAGCGCGCTTAGAAGGTTTCGGTGTGAAGAAAATTCGTGGTCGTATTTTTGAGATTAATGGCCCACTTTCAGGTCTGAATAAGGCACCATTACGGGTTTAATGAAGAGTCCCATATTTGTGGCGCCTTTATGTTGGAAGAGCCTCTCATAAGTTAGTTCAATATAGCTTATTTATGAGAGGCTCTTTAGTATTATGGAAAAGCACTTCAATGCTAGATTTTCGTATCCAGCTCTACAAAAACCCTATACTTTTAAAGTCAAAAAAGTCAGAGTCTGAAATTTTAGACTTAAATAAATACTTAAACAAATCACCAAGCTAACTACTAGATAGAATTCATCATGGCTTTAAGCAGCTTAATCTTCTCCACATACATATCTTGTGTGGCATTCCAAATCGCATCTTGACTGGCTGAGTAAAAGTGCTCATCGCTATCTTCTTGTGCATACAAGGTATCCACATCTTCCATCCATGAAGCATGGTAGTAGGCCTCAAGCGCTTTAATATTCGCATCCATCTCTTGAAAACGCTGTAAAAACTGCACCATCTCTTGCACGTCTTTCTCGGCACGATGCGTGCGCTCATCCATCTCACTCAAACGTTGGCGAATTTCATCTAGGTTTTTAGCTTTACTCATATATTCTCCCTAAGGTTATTGGTTTATCATCATTGTGTTGCTGATTAATCTGAGCGTTGAGCTATATCATCAGACAATAGCTCTCTTTCTATTGAGCATCGATTAATTTATCATCGATTCATCGCGCTTCCCATTAATCGTACTACTCATACATCGTGCATATTGTAGCCTTGCTAGCATGAAAAATTTGTAATGAATTTCATCTGAATATGTACAAGACTTACATTTTCCATAAGTTCGCTCGAGCAGTTTTGCAAAACACAAGCAAACCAACACGCTAGGCATTAAAGATAGTACACCGCAGATAGTTAACCGCATCGGCAATACTAAGCTCACTCTTAGTTTGGTAGCATAATCACACTCCTATCTCCGTACACATTAAATCAATCAGACGTATTCACTCAGTGGACTGTTCCTCTTGTCCTTAACCCACCGCACAGTTTGGATTAACTGCACGTCACGCGCTCTCAGTGGACTGTTCTTCTTGTCCTTAACCCGCCGCGAATATCCCTACAGTCTGTCAGTTTAATTCGTCCATTCTTTTGACCTATATCAGTACATATAGTGTTTTACACGCCTAAAATCAAGACCGAACTACTATATATTGATTTCCAAAATAAACCACCTATCGGTTTCACCTCCCCCATTTTCCCTCTTATTAAGGAGAAAAAAACGTGCAAAATACGCCTGAACTGGTCTGTCCGGCCGGTAATTTGCCCGCCCTCAAAGTCGCCATTGATAATGGTGCTGATGCGGTCTATATGGGCCTTAAAGATGCGACGAATGCAAGAAACTTCCCCGGCTTGAATTTCGATTTGAAGTCAGCCGCGGAAGGTATTGCTTATGCCCATGCCCGTGGTCGTCAAGTCTTAATGGCGATTAATACCTTCTCCCAAGCTGGTCAAACTACGCAATGGCAAAAAGCCGTCGATACTGCCGCTAAGCTAGGTGTTGACGCCATGATTGTGGCTGACCCAGCACTGATGGCCTATGCTCGTCAGCATCACCCAGAATTACGTCTACATATGTCAGTACAAGGCTCAGCAACGAATTACGAAGCCATTAATCTGATGCAAGAGCTATATGATATTCGTCGTGTTGTCTTGCCTCGTGTTCTCACCATCGCTCAAGTTAAGCATGTGATTGAGAATACTAATGTTGAAGTTGAAGTCTTTGGCTTTGGTAGTCTATGCGTGATGGTTGAAGGACGCTGTATTCTTTCCAGCTATGCCACAGGTGAGTCGCCGAATATGCAAGGCGTCTGCTCACCCGCCAAAGCCGTACGCTGGGAGCAGCTCCCTGGGAAGATGAATGTCCGCTTAAACCAAGTCTTAATTGATCAATACAATCCTGAGGAACCAGCTGGTTATCCCACCTTGTGTAAGGGACGCTTTGAAGTCAATGATGAAATCTATTACGCACTCGAAGAGCCGACGAGCTTGAATGTCTTGGAAATGCTACCCGAGCTGATTCAAATTGGTGTTAAAGCCATCAAGATCGAAGGTCGGCAGCGCAGTCCTATGTATACCGCCCAAGTGACGAAAACCTTACGTCAAGCCTTGGATGCCGCCGCCGTGCAGCCACAGCATTATCAAGTCACACCGACGTGGAATCAGGCGCTCGCTAAAGTTTCAGAAGGACACCAATCAACTCTCGGCGCCTACAGCCGTCCATGGAAATAGGAACCAGCAGAATGAATCCACTTAAATTATCCCTAGGCCCTGTATTATTTTACTGGCAAAAAGAGACCTTACTCGAGTTCTACACCCAGATGTTGGACGCACCGCTAGACACCATCTATATTGGTGAAGTCGTCTGTTCACGCCGTATTCAGATGCGTTTTAATGATTGGTTTCAGCTCGCTGAAGATCTCGCCAGTAGTGGTAAAGAAATCATCCTCTCCTCCCATGTCTTACTAGAAAGCGAGCTTGATCTACGACGCTTACGTAAACTCGCCGAACAAGGTAAATTTAAACTAGAAGCAAATGATATGGGTGCTGTCAAACTAGCGCGTGAGAATGGTTTGCCCTTCGTCGCTGGCGCCAGTCTTAATATCTACAGCCAAGCCACTCTGGATATTTTTCAGCAACTCGGTGCCTACCGCTGGCTTACCCCCGCTGAATTAAGTCGAGATAAAGTCGCTGCGATTAGCCATCACGCTAAAGAACTGGGATTGGAAACCGAGATTTTTGCCTGGGGTAAGATTCCATTAGCTTACTCGTCTCGCTGCTTTACCGCGCGTCACTACAACTTAAATAAAGACAGCTGTGAATATCGCTGCCTTGATCACGAACATGGCATGACAATGAATACCCGTGAAGGCCAAGCCTTCCTCACCATTAATGGCATTCAGACAATGTCTTATGGCTGTCAAAGCTTACTAAGCCACCACCAAGATATGGCAGCGATTGGCGTGGATATGCTGCGCTTATCACCACAACTCACCGATATGCCACGGATTATTGCGCTTCATCGTGCCGTATTGGATGGGCAACTTGATAGTCACCAAGCGATTGAAGAGCTTAAAGAACTTTCCTATGGCAATCTGGTTGATGGTTATTGGCATGGTCAGCCAGGGATTGAGGCTTTGCAAGAGCGACAACTTCAAAGGAGCCCCTTATGAGTCTACCGAACATTATTTTACCTAGCTGGTTGCGCACGGTTGTTAGCAAGCTACCGAGTAAACCACCACGATTTATTCTCGTCACCACTTTAAACAGCATGCTTAAACGCGACCTATTACCCGCTGATATGAGCTTATTTGCGGGACGAAAGTTTGAAATTGATGTTCTGGATGCAGGGATTAAGGTTAGGTTCAGCGCCACTCAGGAGAAGTTTACCGATACGCCTTTTGACGGCCCACCCGACCTACGCTTAGCCGCTAATAGTGTGGATTTTATGCGTATGATTCTACGTGAAGAAGACCCTGATACCTTATTCTTTAATCGTAAACTACAGATTGAAGGCGATACGGAACTTGGTTTAATTACCAAGAACTTGCTCGATAGCGTCGACTGGCCGATTAATCAATGGTTATTTCGACGCCAAGGCGTGTAGTCAGCGGCACAGCTCTGACTTAGGCGCCAGACTTAATCTCAGGCTTACATGCCTATGAATTCGTCATCATCTCAGGCTTGTGTAACTTTGCTTAGGCAGAAACACACGCGCCATGAGCTAGTTATGCAAGTGCAGCCAATAGATCCTGTTGCAATACCTCAGGCTGCTTTTCAGGACCAAAGAGTCGTTGGTCAAAATCCAGTCCAGCGATGATTTGATCCTCTTGCATATCGACGCACCAGTTTTGAATAAACTCTGGCAGATGAATGGCATGTACTTGAAAGTCCGCCCAGTCTTCAGCACAACAAACCCGCGCCTTCTGCTCCGAAGACCAGAAACAGAGCACGGGCAATTCAGCACCATCATCATCAACAAAGTGCATCGAGGTAGATAAGGCACTCTCTTGCTCATTGACTAAGGTATATACCAAACCACGTTGAGCGACAGCTTGGATGAATGCCTGATAACGCTCTTGGGCATCGATGGTATTTTTTAACATAGTGAGTTCCTTTGAGAGTAGACTGAAGGTATTCTACGCTGTTAAATAGGTAAGCGCTATAAGAAAAGAAGCTATTTCGGCACGACAAAATGCCAACGCGAATGCGAAGGCATTGCCTGATCACAATGCGCTAAGAACAAGGCACGCCAACGGTGCGTCTCATCGAACGTAGAGTCTGACTCATTACCTACAGTCAGACATAGATTAGAATCCTTCAGTTCAATTCGCCCATCTGGATGATGAGTAAACTTCTGTAAATTATCCGCCTCCAGAAAGGGGGATTGCTCACCACATGCTCGAGGCATAATCGCAGCACCCGCTAAAGCACGCTTATTAATACCCGCTGCCGTTGCACAAGCACCATAAGCTGGGAAGTGAATACGGCCATCGCTCTCAATCACTACCGCTTCATCCATATACAGGCCTGGTTTACAGTTATGTGCAGTGATGGGCATATCAAAGCGGATATACTGCCCAGATCCAAGAATATCAAGACAATAACCATCTTGCGGACGATCTAAATCGTCCATTAAGCGCAGGTGACCTGGTGTTAGACTCGTCTTAGCTATTGGTGCTGTGTCTTGCGCACTAGCCGTCGAGAGAGCAATAAATAAAGCTGGCAAACTTAAGACCAGCGCCAGCTTACTAAAGAGATTCAATTTCATGTAGTCCTCATGCTTTGTCAATAATTTATTAAATCAAATAACAACTTTGCCTATTTCGTAGTCAAGTATTTCCTCTGCTGCTTGTGCTTCTAAATACGAAATAACATCAGCTAACTCTTCTGCTTTTTTTATCGATACCGCAATAAATTTTTTTGAAAAAAACTCAACTTCACAACCTAATTGCTTCAGGTAGTCAATAACGCAGACATTACTCCTTTCCTCATCGAAAAAAATAACTCTAAGGGTGCTATTTCCTGAATCACGGATAACCGAGCGAAAATACAGAATACCTTCTTCCTGTGTAGCAGATACTATGTCCCCTAAAGAAACATCCCTTGTATAGAATGGAATATTATCGATTTCATACAGTCGATCATTAATTTCATTTATCCATAAACTTTCTTCCGCAACGGGTGGGTAACCATCTGAAACCTCAAGTCTAAAAAATATTTTTTTCCTCATCACTCACTACCTTTTTAATTATTGCTTTTTTCAAGATTGCAAAGTCGGCATAGTACTTGCCCGTTATCAATTGTTCCAGAACCACCCTTACTTTTTGGACGGATATGGTCAACATGTGCCTCATTGTTTGGTGGGGTGACGCCTTTTTGATGTTGCTGCGCATCAATTACCTCCCGAGAACATTTTGCACATTTCATTTTTCCATCATTTACGCTCCTATTCTGCTCTTTGACGGCATCTTTACCTGCCTTGGTGAAGTCTTTATGAGGCCTTGTGCCCGCTTTTAGAAGTTGACGAAGAATTGCCGCTGGACTCCACCCCCACGGATCCACCCACTCCACAGGGTTCGGGGCATATTGGTAGAGGTTAATCCCGCCCAATAAACCAATCGGGTCTTGACTAATAAAGCGCCCAATTTCAGGATCGTAATATCTGAAGGTATTGTAATGCAGTTCAGTTTCAGTGTCTTCGTACTGACCTTGAAAGCGTAGCGGTGTCTCAATGGCATTCGCATCGCCTTTTACAGTATAAATACCTCTTGAGCTATACACAATCTGCTCTGATGTACCGCCACTCTCTGCGCCGACACCTACTAGTGCTTCGGTTTCCCCCCGTGCCTTAGCCTGTGATTGCCAGACAATTTCTTGTGCTTGATTAAGCAGGGCTTGTGGTGTTCCCAGATGATCGTTCAAGTAATAGTGAATGGGGCTTGTAGCATATTCAGACTAACCTCTTATCCTGATGTTTACCTTGACGCCCGCATCCAAATCAAAACCATTGCCTGTGTTTTCAACTTCGCTCGACCTTACATTCTTAAAAGGCATTTACTATCTTTCTAACAAGGTTTTACCATCGTAAGTCAGTAGTAGCTCCTCAATGGATTTACACGAAAATCTCATTGATACCATATCTAAAGAGCCCATATCATTCTCAAATATCTGTCCAGCCATATCCATTAAGATGGCATTACCTCCACCATCATCACCAATCATTATGTAATCTGGTAAATACTCGCCAAGTTCATAATCATTATTGCGGCTACTGAGATCTTCAACCTCAAGCAAGGATAGATTACCATCAGTATTCAAGCCATTAGACAAGTTAAGGAATTCTATATAAGCCTGGGGTATCTTAATTTTTGCCCGCTCTAACGCTATAGCTTCCTTGGATGCAGGGCTATTGAGTGTAAATCGTTTGCTAAGTTGTTTTATATCGAGCATTTTTTGTTATTTGCTTATCAAAGAGTTTTTAGTCATCATTTAATAATATTTCTACCGCTGCTTTAAATTGCTCAGCATCAGGATATCTTTTAAAATGCAGCTCTTTTTGTTGATGTTTTATTTCTTCCAATAGGTCTAAAGCTAGGCTCAAAGGAGCTGCTTCCCTGCCAAATAAATTTTGGTCAAAATTGACACCTACAACTACTAGGTCTGCCGACATGCCTATACACCAATTCTCTAAGAACTCGGCTAATGAAAGTGTTTTTAAAGAAAAGTCGCTCCATTCATCTTTTTTACAAACTAAAGCTCGCGGTTGGGAAGACCAGAAACAAATAAGTGGACATTCATCACCATTACCGTCAGTAAAGTCTTGTGAAGTACACAAGGCACTCTCGCCATCTCCAACCAAAGTATAGACAAAACATTCTTTTACAGCCTCCTTAACAAACAGCTGATATTTTTCTTGCAAATCCACAGTATTCTTTAACATAAATCTTCTGCTCCTTCAGTCGTTATGCTCTTAGCATTTTTACGAGATTCAATAATTTCATCTCTTGTTCTGCCGCCAGCTTTTCCAGATCCTTCTTTGGGTTGCAATCTACCTCCTTTGTCTACTTTATGCTGAGTTTGATGTATTTTTTTAGTCACCAGATCGGTATACGTATAGTCAAAACCTTTAGCACTTTCATAACCTCTCCAATGAGCTAAATCATGCCCAGGAGGTAATCTAAGATTAACTTTTTTACCTGTTGTCTTTAAGATATGTTGTTGTCTTCGTATTTCATTCTGCACCCATCCTCTAACTGCTTTCGGTTGTTTGAGGTCCGTTGCTAGGGCACGTATTCGTTGCTGTTTACCAGCATAACTCCTTCTCGCCCACCCCCAAGGATCCACCCACTCCACAGGGTTCGGGGCGTATTGGTAGAGGTTTATCCCGCCCATTAATCCAATCGGGTCTTGGCTAATAAAGCGCCCTATTTCGGGATCGTAATATCTAAAGGTATTGTAATGCAGTTCAGTTTCGCTGTCTTCGTACTGACCTTGAAAGCGTAGCGGTGTATGAATGGCATTCGCATCGCCTTTTTCAGTATAAATACCTCTTGAGCTATACACAATCTGCTCTGATGTACCGCCACTCTCTGCGTCGACACCTACTAGTGCTTCGGTTTCCCCCCATGCCTTAGCCTGTGATTGCCAGACAATTTCTTGTGCTTGATTAAGCAAGGCTTGTGGTGTTCCCAGATGATCGTTCAAGTAGTATTGAATGGGGCTTGCTGCACGCTCTGCATCACCTCTCGTCCTAATGCTTCTCTTGGTCTCAGTATCTGAACTAAGGCCATCATTTAAACTCTCATCTAAACTTGCAACTGAGCGAGCAGCCGAACCAGAAACTCCTGACTGATAAGTGTATTGGGCAATCGGGGTATAACTCCCTACTTCTTCGTATAGGTAATGTCTAGCTTTCATTGACATGCCAGCTTGGATTGCCGAGGCCTCATTCGACCATTCTTCCTCTCTAAAAGCTTGGCTTTCTTGCTTTAGGCTTTGCTCAATTAACTCTTGTTCGCTGAAAGGTATAAACTGCTCTTCTAAACCCAATACCATGCCATCCCAAGAGAACACGGTATAGATGGGAGGAGCATCGTCATCGACGCGCACCTCTTTACCGATACGCAAACCTAGGGCATCGTAATAGTAGCGGGATTGCTTGACTCGGCTTGTCTTGCGCTGCTCATGGCGCACACTCTTTAATTGATTAAAACCATCCCAGCTTAAGCTTTGTCTCCCCTTATCACTGGTTTTCTCAATCAAGTTGCCCTGAGCGTCATATTCAAAATGAATACCCGCAATGGACTTTAAAAGATTCCCCATAACAGCTGAAACACCTGCTGGCAGGGTATTCCGTGGACTAGCTCCTTGCGTGCCAGTGGTTCGCAAGCCTCTTGAGTCAACACCACTAACCGTCTCGCTCTTGGCCACTAAGTTATGCGCTGGGTCAAAAGCAAAGGTCTCTTGCCCTCTTGGTGTATTCGCCTGAATTAAGCGATCAAGTGCGTCATAGCGATAGCTTGTTTTACCTAAGCGACTATCCTCAATCCCCACGATACGGTTGGCTAGATCATACTGATAGTGTTGCTCTTGTAGCTTACGTTGACCATAGCGCCCAAGTTTGACCTGTTGCTCACTGAGACGACCACCTATGTCATAAACAGTTTTCTGATGAATTTGCTCGGCTAAACTACGCTTAACTTCACGATGTAAATTATCTCGCTCAAAATCGGCGAGGGTATCTTTATCCAACAAGATACCGTGCAAGTGTCCAGAACCATAACGCAAGTAATCAACTACGCGTCCATCAGGTCGCGTGATCTGAATCGGGTTATACAGTTCATCATACTCATATTGCCAGTTATAGCGTCGAATCTGATTAAACAGGCTAATCCGTTGTTCTTGCTCGATTAAGTTCCCGAGCGGATCATAGCGCATCTCATGCGTCGCATGCGCATTGTAGGCGCAGGTTAAGGCCTGATTAATATCATAGTCAAAATACTCTACATCATCAGGCGAACGACGCTCGAGTAGATTACCCATCACATCATAACGATAGCTAATCTCTTGCCCTTCAAAATTACTCTTGATCAGGTGTCCTGTGGTCTTATCATAATAATGACGACGCACCTTACCATCGAAAGCCTTAGACTCCACCAGACGACCGACTGGATCATAGATAAAGCGATAGTCTTCGTGGTTTTCATTACGCAGTACTTTAAGACGACCGACTTTATCGTAGTCGTAACTCACCGCATGGTTTAGCGGATTTCTTCGCTCTTGTAAAAGGCCACTCGGACCATAACGATAATGCGTGCTTTGATCCATGCCGTTGGTATAACGCAATAAGCGCCCTTCGGCATCATGATGAAAATATTCCGCTGCTAGCCCTTCTACCTGTTGCTTTATCACAAAACCATACTGGTCATAGCGATAATCAGTCGCTTGCCCCAAGGCATTCACGATTTTCGTGACACGATAACGCTCATCATAGTGCCACTGCGTAATTTTGCTTGAGCAATCAATATAGCTTTGTACAAGACCTAATGAGTTATACAACAAGCGCTTTGTACCGCCCTTGGCATCAATAATCTGCGTCAGCTCTCCCTGTGCGTTATAGCTATAGCGGGTAATTCGCTCTAAGGGATCAATCTGTTCAATCTGATTGCCTTGCGCATCATAACGATTTAGCCATACCTGACCGCCTGGTTCAATGACTTGAATCACTTGGTGATACTCGTTATATTCATACTGTGTGATGCCGCCATCTTCACGTACTTCACGAATCGCATTATCAAATTGATCGTATGTAAATTCACGTGTACTACCATCATTAAAGGTAGTTTTCAGCACATTATTAAATTGATCACGCTCAATCAGAATTCGGCTACCATCAGGAGCGTATTCAGCAATCGTATAATTATCGTGATTATAGTGATAATGCGTTGTAAGGCCTAAACCATCAGTAACTTTGCAGATACGTGCCTCATCATCCCATGCTAGCTGTATAGCGAACATACCATCATCAGCCGCCTCACGTACGCAACGTGCATAGGCGCCAACACCATCCCAAGCCAGATGCATACCACGTCCTGTTTTGTCGCTATAGTAAGTCAATAAGTGGTGGTCATAGCGATACGTATTATGCCGTGAATACTCGTCAATGGATTCGCGTAAATCAGCTAAATCATCGTACTGATACTCTGCCAAGGTTCTTTCTTGTTTTTCTCCTGATTCTAGATCAGACACATAATGCCAGATACGTGTAATTTTCCCTGCTTCATTATGGGTAAAAAAGAGATCAAATAGATTATTCGAGAGCAGACTCAAATAACCTTCAATATTATATTTTAAATTTATACTATTACCATAACGATCGACAATCCGATACAAGCGATAGCATGTAGACGACTCAGATAAACGCTCGAAATGCGCTTCAACAAACGACTTATTTCGGATTCGTAGATGTCTATTACTTTCTCGTGTCCAATAGATTTCTTCATGATTATCATAACGTGTCTCACCTACCTTCAATGCTGTCATCGGACAATTAATCCCTCGACCATCAAGATAGATCAAGCTACCATCCACGTCCTCCTCAATTGAGGTCAAATATTCATTGACCCAGCGCGCACCGATAGGCCCACGCTCATCATATTCAGGAAAATTAGAACGATAGCGACGCCCCCAACTAATAGGCATCGCCCCAGGTAAGCTAAAGTCATGATGATCAAGAATTTCATCACCTAGAGCAAAGCCAACGGAGCCTGCACCACGCCTCGCACATGCTTTAGTTTCTGGCTGCTTCTGCTTTGGGTCTTTCTTATTGGCACTTTGACTATTACTATCACCGCCATTCTTTTTATTCTTAGTCTGAGCATCCTCTCCATTGCCTTTGCGACTCTTTGATGAGGCTGTGCCACCTGCGCCACCCGCTCCAGCCATCCAGTTTTGATTGCCTTTCTCAATACTGATACCCGTGATGACCGTATCCGACTTCCCTGTATCTTCTTTCTTATTATCAATCGTTATTTTACCGCCAAGAATCGTATAACCGAGCGCTTGTATATTGGTATTGAACCCCGTTAAAGCAATATCAATATCCGTATTACTTTGGTTGGCAAACGACATACTGTCTTCACACCCTGCCAACTTAATGGAGATTGTGCTTTGTATATTCGTCACCTGACTGACGACATCATTATTAATAGAGAACTCTTGTGCTGTAGGCGCTTGTGCATCGAGTTGGCTCGCCCCTTCAAGTACAATATCATTCGTGGCCTCAAGACTCACCGTCCCATCAGAGCTCGCCTCAACCACACCACCCGTCGCGGTGACTGTCAAGGTGGGCGTGACCATCTCAATATTGCCCCCCGCTGTCAGTGATGCTTCACCAGCGACATTTACCCTATCGCCCTGTTGAATCTGCTCTTCAACAAACCCCGTCACCGTCTCATCATCTTGCACTAAGGTATTCTTATGATCTTCCTCTAAGTGATGATTAGCGATGCCTTGAACCAGACTGGTGAACGTTCCAGAGATATATTCATCGACGCCATCTTCGTACGTTTCCTGATTATTACTCTGAATGGTTTCTTTTAAATGCGTCTGGATGATGCGTTGATGATCAGCCTCATAATGGCGTACGCTACCAGACTCTAGGCGAGTATCTGAAGTGCTATGTGCCGTATGCAAGCGCTTGCCCGTAGTGGAATCATTCACATTCCCCGCAATATCCACCGTCTGATCATTCTTAACATGGGTATCCATATCACGATTCGCCACCATGGATAGGAGTTCTTTACCAGGGAAGTCCTCAAACATTAAGTGATTAGAATTATTCGGGTCTTGTCCCTTGGTACGTGTGAAGAATCCACTTTGCGTTGCATCTTCAGGCAACTTAACCGGAGGCATATTCAAGGCATTATAGACACGCCCAACCACAATCGGTCGATCCATCTGTCCATTGATAAAGTCGACCACAACCTCTTCTTTAACACGAGGAATCTGTACCCCACCAAAACCACCACCAGACCATGGACTCGCGACTCGCACCCAACATGAGCTATCTTCATTATGCTGACCTTCACGATCCCAGTGAAATTGCACTTTGATTCGACCATATTGATCAGTCCAGATTTCCTCTCCTTCTGGACCAACGACCGTTGCGGATAAAGGGCCTTGCGCTTTAACTTGCTTACTGGTACGCGGAGCACGATAGGGAGTGGTGGCGGGGATGGCCTGAAATGCGATGCTAAATTTCGCATTCTGCTCACTATCCGTGACATAGGCTTGCACCCGAAAGTCATAATCTGCTCGTACAATCAAGTAACGTTGATTCTCACCATGCACAGGATAGTACTGTAAGTTAAACATATAGCCAGGCGCTAGTGTGCGGACATTGGTTTCACCAAATCCCTGCCGTTGTGGCCATTGCATCGCTTCTAAGTGCACACGCGCATAGAAGGCCGCTTCATGATTATTCGTATAGCCACCAAAAGGCTTATAAATTTCTAGGTCACTCAGACCTTGTTTTTCGTATAAATGATAAGCTTCAATAGAGGCGCGCGGATTTTCAAAGTCATAATCACGAGTGACATAGGAAGTTGGCGTAATCTGTCCACCCATCTGCCAGTCCCGCATATACTCCTCAGGGGCATACGCTAACTGATCTGGTGCTACATAAGCAATATTCTGTGCTAAAGCCAAATCCTCATGTGCACTCATCGCATCAACCAAGACTAAGGTGTGTTTCTTCGCCTCGTGACGGAAATAATAATATATCCCCTCATGCTCCATCAGACGGCTAACAAAATTAAAATCCGTCTCATCGTATTGAACACAGTAACCCCATTCTCTGTACTGCTCAGTTAATTGATAATCAACCTCTAGATCATACTTAGCAAATATCGCTTTTAGGATATCAACCGAGCTTTGTTGTTGAAAAATGCGACTGTCTTTACTTTGCGTTAAGTACCATAATTTAGGTCTTAATATAAGTTCATACCCATAATAAGCTTCAGTGCTTGTCTGTCGGCCCAAGGCTTGCACCTGAGTAACAATAGCATGAAGATATCGTGTCGAGCCACGAGTCTCAATCTTAAGACATGCATCACTACCGAGAAGTTGCTTCATCGCCAAGTTATTTGATGGCGATACCGCAACTACACGCAGTTCAAATAAACTGGATAATGCCTCAAATCCCTGAACAGACTGCAATACGAGTTGCTCGCCTACTAATGTTTCCAATTGCACAGCGCGATTCATACAATTCCTTTAGATGGGTGAACAGGCCGAAATTGTGCGCTCCACAGTTCTGCCTCATACATGCCGGTCTCTTTTTCAATGGCACCCGCACTCTGCTGTACAGCGGCAGCCACAATAGCTCGGTGAAACTGCGTGAGCTCAAAATGATTGTGTTTGAAAACAGAATCACGTAAATTAGCGTAAGAAAAATTCGTACAGTACAAGCGGCAAGACGTAAAATTACAGCACTCAGCCTGACTATATTCCCAGACACTCATGGATAAGTCGGCACCTTGAAAATTCACCTCAAAAGCGTTCATCCGATTCATCACTGCATGCTGTAAGTTCGCTTGAATAAATTGCGCCTGCGTAATATCAGCCTGACTGAGTACAAGCATAGGTGCATTGACTTGATTAAAATTGGCTTTGTGTAGACGGCAAGCGAGCAATGAACTCTGCCCTAATTGCGCATGACTAAAATTAATTTCATCAGCAATACAATCACTAAAAACACATTGATTTAAATCTAAACCACTAAAATCTTGCTGACTTAAATTACATTCAATGAAGACACTTGCCTCTATCTTCGCTTGATTAAGTTGCGTCGCTCGCAAATCACAATCGACAAAGTGCGTCCGCACCAACAAGGCCTCCTGAAAATCACTCTGCGCAAAATGAATTTTCTGCAACACTACCGCTGACGCATCAACAGAGGTAAATTGGCTATCCGCACAAGAACATTGAGACCAGACGGACTGCGCTAAATTCGCCTGATTAAAGTTGCTATTATCAAGATCACACTCACTCCACTTACTTTCGAGTAACTGTGCTTTCTGCCACTGACTAGAGCCAAGCTCGCAGGCATAGAAAATAACCTCATTCGCTACGACATCTTGTAAGTTGGCGCCTATAAATCGACATTGATTAAATACCGATTGCCTTAAATCAGCACCGCGTAAATTAACCTGCGAAAAATCGACATTATCAAAAACCACCCCCGATAAGTCCCAGCCCTGCATATCCCATCCTTGGCAACTCAAACGCGAGATTGGCACCCCGTAGGCCACTAGCTCTTTAAAATACGCCTGCTGTGTAGCTATGTCGCGCGACTCTTGCTCAACAGAGCCGCGACTTGTTGCACGGTTTTGCTGCTCGCCACTCTTCATCTGCTGCGTATTGTTAGCCATATTCTCACTCATCTCAAGGGCTCCCTTAAGGATGGCTCAAGCTGGATATTCTTCATATAGTTGCCTCGCTCTAGGGTCTGCGCATCCACATCCGTCATCGAGAAATCACTAGCATAAAAATTAGTCTGCACAAATAAACATGCTCGAAATATTGAACGACTAAACGTAGCCAGCATAAGATTAGCCTGTGTAAAATCCACCGTATCAAATACGCAGCGTCGTAAAACCGCCTCAGGCATATCCACTTGACGCAAGCTGCATTGCTCAAAATGTGATTTGGATAAATCAGAGTTAATGAGTTGAGTTAAGGTAAAGTCACAAGCGATAAGGTGCAGCTGACGTAAGCTTGCTGAGCTTATCTTGCATGACAGAAACTGAGTTTGCCTTATCGCTTGCTCAGCAATAATAGCGATGGCCTCAAGCTCACACGATTTGAACGTTAGCGACTGCCATTCACAATGCGCGAAAGCCGCCCGATATAAGGGCGTCTCCAGCCATTGAACCCGAGTTAAGCTGGTTTCAGAGAAAGCCGCCTTATGTAGATAGCACGCCTTAAACAAGACATCGCTTAACTGCCCTGCCTGCCAAGCACAACCCTCTAGACGACACTCGATAAATTGACTCTGTATTAACTCACAGTCTTGCCACACTAGGGCATCCATTAAGACATTATCAAATAGACAATTTTCAAAACGCACCGTGTGCGTCATTAAGTTCTCAAAATGACACTGAGTAAATTTGCAGCCCTGCCAGTCGGTTTGGTTCAAATTACTCTGTATAAACTGACAATCAATAAATTGCGCACCGTGTAATTGGGCAAAAGAGAAAGCGCTATTCTCGAAACGACAACGAATAAATTGCGTCCCCTTAGCATTCATATATGCCAAGCTCGACAGGCTAAAATCCATATCCTCCAAGCACAAGCCCGACAAATCAGCGGACTCATAATTTTGCCCACTTGTGCCTGTATTCAATGATGTTACGTACTCAGTCTCATCTACTTGCCTGTCCTTCGCTCTAGTAGCCTGTTGCAGCACCTCTTGACGTAAGCGTTGGCTTAGCGTCAGATCTAAAGTAGGGGCTTGCTCACGTAGATGCGCTGATAAGACCAAGCTTTGTTGTAGTCGCTTAACTTGTTGCTGTGCATGCGGTTGAGCCTGCTGCTGTCCTTGTTGCTGTGCATGCGGTTGAGCCTGCTGCTGTCCTTGTTGTTGAGCCTGTGGTTGAGCCTGCTGCTGCGCTTGTGGTTGAGCGTGTCCTGAGCTTACTTGCTGAGCATCGAGCAAGCTTTGCATGGCAGGCGATAGCTGCAAACTTGTTGGTGCATTGGCTTGCTGGCTTGGGTCGAGGATTTTCTCTTTTAAGGCCTCGGCATTCAATAATGATAAGAACTCAGTGTCTTTACCTTGTGACAGCTTATAACGCTTTTTTGCCTGTGTAAGCGCTTCCCGTTGATTGCGTAATTCAAGGCTACGTTGATTAATTAGTGTCTGCTTTTCCAATAAGGTCTGCAGATTCAGAGGTGCAGCAGGGCCAACAAACTCTGGCACAAAATCATTCAGGTCAAGCCCCACCGTACTTAAATTTAACTGCGCTTGGTGCCGGACATAGGTCTTAAATTTCTCTTGTTTTTGCCACATAATCGAATGCGGCTCAGCACGAACCTCATCTCCTTTAATACTGATATTCTCAGGTAATAAACGACGGTCATCATCGACTAATAAAGCGGATTCTTCATGGTCCTCACGCGCTTGCATATAGTCTTGATAATGAGCGAATGATTTCGCTGAATAGGTCCATTCTAGACTTGCTAAAACATGCTTAATCTCATCACCATCATCATCCAAGGCGGCGATGGAATCTTGATAAATCAGGAAATAGGTCTGTAGGTGCGGTACTAGCCATAAGGTTTTTAACTTTAGCGACACATCTTCGTAACGCGCTTGTGTTTCATGCTTAGCCTGCAATTGCACAATGCAACGCCCAGTGAACATTGGTATACTTTCACGCCAGATCGGTATAGTCGGGTGCATATTGCTTACCGCAAACTCAACTTCACTCGGAAAGTGATGTGCATCTTGCCATACCTGATCAGGCATGGCAGCATTAAAAATAGTCGGGTCCATATCGGGCAAGAATCCAGGAAAGTCCTGTTGCAACCACTCTTTACTGTAGTTGCCCACCTTAGCGTAGCGAACTGGCCAGGTGATATCTTGAGCCCCAAAACCTGCAGCCAGAATATTTTTGGCTTTAATATCCGTAATCAACTGCTGTGGCCACTCAATATTCGGCATTAGATGGGCACGAACCCCATTAATCACGGTACTATGCCGCCCCTTGCCAAGCGGATTATTCGGGTCCCCTTCTCCACCATAAGCCTGCGCCCAACTTAAAGGCATCATTTCAAAAGGCTGCGGCGCCGAAATTTTACCGTTTAAACTATAACGATCACCGATGATATACAGCTCTTTTTGCTTGTCATTGACTTGCACCCCAACCAGGCAACGGGCTTTATCTACTTGGTGCTGTGTATAAGCATAGCCACTCACAAGGTACTCTGGATACACTTTAGGGATACCTAGGTCAATTACCCCACCCGTCTCAAAGTTCTGTGTCGCAACGTCCCAGAGCTGTTGATCGGTATTCAAGACGGCTTGACCCGTACTACTGTCAACCGCCACAATGACGGTTAAACCAATCCGCGACTGTCCTCGCCAACGATAAGGACGCACCATTAATTCTAAGCAAGCGGGTTTAGATATTTTCATGGTAATGACCTTATACAAATACCCAATACGCGTATTCTTTATTCTTCTTCGGGTACAGCTTAATTTCTACCGCTTTAAGTTCCGCCTTAATTTTCTGCTCTTGCTTTTTATTGATATCTAAGGCCAACTGTAAGCCCGCTAAGGTAACGCTCGTTGGCAACATCTCTTCATTATTCACTTTCAGGGCAATCTTTAATCCTGCTGTGCTTTGTATATTAGGTGCTGAGGTACTGCTATCCAGAAAAATACTCAATTTGGTTTTCGTATCAAATTGATAATGTACTGACTCATTCACGATGTTTAAAGCTCGGCTACACATGGTAGAGGCTGAATCCAACTTGACTTGCTGACTCGCTAAGACATTAATACCATTCGCTGACTGAATGCCGTAATGCTGACTTGCTGTAAATTGTTGGTTCGGTGAAGCCAGTGAAGTATCCCCTGACAATACCGATTGTTTATAGTTGCCGCCAACATCCACATTCAAATTTGCCGCAAAATTACCTGAACGCTCACCCACAACAATATCTTTACGATAGGCATTCAGAAGAGTTTGAATGCCTTGATAGTATTCATGAATATTCGGCTCACCAGTCACCTGTAGATTTTCGGTGCCCTGAGTCTGCTCTTGATTCGGCCCCTTATACTCTCGTGTTTGGCGCTGCGTTACTGTATCTTGATTATTGCCGTGGATCGTTAAAACATGACCATTCTCATGTTGATAAGTTGCGGCTGCAGTCACACTCTTATTCAATAGCCCACCATAAGACCAATGATGACTAGCATAAATATTCGTATTCGAATTCCCCAAGACCTTATGACGAGCATCATTCTTCACCTTGGTATGCATATCTTTCTGGGCCACCATATTCAACAACTCTTGTCCAGGTGTATCGTCAAACATCATCTGATTACCTTGAGAGGCATCACCATCTTTGGTACGTGTCTGAAAACCGCTAACGGTTGCCTCTTCGGGTAAGTTAATAGGTGGCATGTTCTCTTGGTTATACACACGACCCACAACAACAGGGCGGTCAGGATGCCCGCCGATGAAATCGACAATGACTTCTTCATTCACACGCGGGATTTGTAAACCGCCAAACCCACCGCTCGCCCAAGGGTTAGAGACACGGATCCAACAAGAGCTATGTTCATTCTTTTCGCCATAGCGATCCCAATGAAATTGCACCTTAATACGACCATATTTATCGGTCCAAATGGACTCTCCAGGCGCACCTACCACGCGTGCCGTCTGTGGGCCCGTGGTCTTCGGCAAGGGAGTCTTCATAGGCGCGCGAAATTGCGTATTCATCGGAATCAGTTGCAGATTGATGAGTAGGTGAGCTTTGTGCTCATCGTTCGTCACATAAGGGCTTTCCGCAAAATCATATTCTGCACTAACAATGGTATAGGTCTTGTTAAGATCTTTATTCGGGTGCTTGGCTAAATTAAAACGGTACCCTGGAGCTAAATTCCGCGCATTAGTTTGCGCCTTAATGTGGTGATAGGGTAACTCTAGCGATTGCATCCGGACTTTGGCATAGCGAGCACCATCTTTGTCTTCTGTATAACCACCAATCGCATCATAAATCTCCAGATCTAAACCATGCTTATTCGGCGCCAAACCAAACTGCACCACATCCATATGTGCAAAAGGCTTGTTTAAATCATAATCATCAGTCGAATAACGACTTGGCACAATTTGAAATTTGCTCTGCCACTGCATCATATATTCTTGCTGAGGATCAAGCTTACGCGAAGGCATATACATGGGCACAGTACTATTGCCAGAAACCATTTCATGAGCCCCCAAATCATCGGCCATAACTAAGGTATGCTTTCCCTTAGTATGTTCAAACCAGTAATAGATACCCTCCTGCTCCATCAGACGGCTAATAAACTCAAAGTCAGTTTCATCGTACTGAACGCAATAGTTCCATTGACGATATGACTCAAGAAAGCGCATTTCTACAGCGAAAGGATAGTTATTAAAGATCTCCTGGAAAATTTCTATCACACTTTGTTCTTGGTAGATTTTGTAGTCACTCGTATTTTGTGCCAAGTAGAACCAAGGACGAAGAAACAATTCATACTGGTAATAGCGAGGATTCACTTCATATTGACCTAGACGCCTAAATTCAGTCACCAAACCGCTTAAATAACGAGGCCCGCCCTGAGCTTGTTCAATTTCTAGACTTAGCTCAGAAGCCAAAAGATCATCAGAGTTTAGATCCGCCCTATCGCATAAAATTACCGCACGATATTCAAATAACTCAGAGAGTTTTTCATGGCCTGTAAAGCGCTGAATCAGAACATCCGCACCATCAAATGGACCATGTAATATGAAGGTTCTTTGCATGGCATTTCCTTAGGGCGCGGTGATTCGAATTTTAGAAGGACTGGGTGCCACCGTTGCTCCTACCGTATTAATCCTGTTCTGTGGTCCCATGGCTAGCCAACGATTAGCTGGCGTACCAAAGACCAAGGTCGTATAAGAATTTAACAATAGACGTCTTGAGGAACTCCCTACACTCTGAGAGACTAAGCCCATCATGGCACCAGCCTGATCACCTAAGCTTGCGGGGATTTTGGTGGCTAAATTATGGGCAAATGCACCTGAGTAAAATATGCGTACAGCAACTGGAATAGCCGTCATTGGCACAGCGAGATTTGGGTAGGGAATGGGCACAGCCGCGGGAGGGGTTTTGCAGATATCAGGAAACGCCAAATCCAAGCCAAGTTTCTGTGAGGTTGCTAACATGTCACTGCCTTTTATAAATTTAACTTTAAACCGTTAAGATGCATATTGGTGAGGATTTTCTCTTTCAACCCATTCGCAATCGTCAAGTCCAAACCCGTGGTGTTATGACGTATGGCAAATAAGGAGATATTGGCCACCGTCATACCTAATTTAAGCCCTGAGTTGCTGACCTTGCTCAGGCCCATCGCACTACTATCCACCACTAGACTTAGATTTAAATCACTCTGACTCGTTTGATTGGCATCACTGTGATTACTATTCAGAAGCGCTAGTTGAAAAGTAAAATCGTTGTTCTGGGAAAAACTGATGGTTTTAAAGCTAACCGTCGCTGGATTGCTAAAGCACATTTGCCCCGTTGATTGCATAGCCACTTTGGTATTAGCTAATACATAAGCGGGATTGGCAGTCGTCGTATTCTGGATACTTTGGGCCGATTGCTTTAAGGGGCCAGCCACAACATCTTGGAAATAACCCGAGGTGAGCACCTGACTGGTCTCATCTGCACTCACCGAACGCTTTACATCGCTTTGCGCTTGATGAGTCTGTGGGCCAATAATGAAGCGCGTCAGACCACTGCCGTAGGTATAATCAGCAAGTCCTGCTTCAACCGTTTTAACGTAGCCTCGTTGCATAGTAATAGTCGAATCACCTTGAATGCTATGTTCGCGTGGTCCCGTGACAAACTCATTCGAAGCACCTTGCACTCTTCTGGTAGCATCGGCAAAATTCACTTCAGTTGAAGCATCTTTAAATATATTGTCATCCGTTCCCGTCACGGCCATATCTGTGTTGCCACCATGGCGACCTGTTTGCGAGCCATCTACATCAATATGTTCATTCTGCTTAACTAGTACGTCCATATCCCGCTCTGCTCCAAAGCTCATGGTTTCTTGACCCTTACGATCATCAAACAACATACTATTGGAATTATTGGGCGTACCATTTTTAGTGCGGGTTTGCACCCCACTTTTGGTCGCATCATCAGGCAAGTTGATGGGCGGCATATTCGCGGCGTTATAGACACGCCCCACGACCATTGGGCGGTCATAATGACCACCAATAAAATTAATAATCACCTCATCTCGAGCACGAGGGATTTGTACACCCCCGAAACCACCACCCGCCCAAGGACTGGAGACACGAATCCAACAAGAGCTATGTTCATTGCTCTGCCCATCGCGGTCCCAATGGAACTGCACTTTGATGCGTCCATACTCATCCGTCCAAATTTCTTCTCCTGGGGGCCCAACCACAATGGCTGTATGCGGTCCATTGGCCTTAGGAGTAGGCGTTAACTGTGGCGCTTTATAAGGAATTTCTCGATCTAAGGCCTGAAAACGAATTTCTATATACTGTTCATGGGTCTGAACACCACCATCTGAGGCTCCTGAGCTTTCCTGCATAAAAAGCTCCGTCTCACACAATAAGTAGCGCTTATTGTGTGACTTCTCCGGATAGTTCTCCAAGTCAAAGGTGCGCGCGCATGCTAAATCTACTCGATTACTACGTCCACTCACCAACTCTCTAGGTACGCTTAAGCTTTGCAACATGACTCTCACATAGCGCTCACCATCATCAGGATCACGATAATTCCCAAGAGGATGGTATTGCTCCAAAACATAATTGCTCTGTTGCTGAATGGCAGAATAGCTTTGTAATGAAGCCAGAGGACGGGTAAAGTCAAAGTCATTACTGCTCGCTTGATTGGGACAAATCTTGACTTGTGGGAGCCATTGGTAGATATGTTCTTCATGCTGATTAGTCACACTATCTGGCGCACAATAGCGTACCTCGGATGCATTATCAATGGATTTATGTGCAGCCATATTATCTGCTAACACGAGTATACATTCACTTTCTTTATGCTCGAACCAATAGTAGATTCCCTCTTTCTCCATGAGGCGGCTAATGAAATCAAAATTGGATTCATCAAACTGCACGCAGTATTGCCACTGATGATACGACTCAACGAGATGAAATTTAACTTTAAAAGGATACCTATCCAGAACTTCTTGAATAATTTGCGGTACGGTTTTCTCTTGATAAATGCGATTATCACGGGTTTGCGTTAAGTACCAAAGATTGGGTTGTAGTGTGATTCGATAAATCGTATAACGCGAAGTCAAACTTTCTAGACCAATATATTCTGTCTGTGTGATTACGCCATAAATATAGCGAGTTTGCCCTTCTTGATTAATCTGCACGCAGGCCTCAGTCGCTAATAGCTGACTAATATCTAGGCTAGGGTCTGGGCTTAAAAAGTCAATTTCATAACGATAAAGAGTCGATAGCTTTTCAACGCCGTGCAATTGTCGAAATAAGATATCCTCGTCATTCAATATCGTGATGAGTCTAATGCGTTTCATATGAGACCTTAAGAATTTGATCTATATGGGCTAACCCATATGAATTTGCTTGGCGTCAACCTTAACCAGGTCTTTGCCTGTCAGCATGGTATAGTTCGCATGGATACGGGCACTTTGCTCTGCTTGTATATCTAAAGTTCCCGCGCGGCTATGCTCTACATTCTCGGTAACTTTATAGGAGTCTTTACTCATGAAACTAAGGCGTTCAACGATAGACTCATAAACCTTACCCAGTAAGCGCACAATGCCTATTTGTGATTGCACTTGTTTACCCACATAATGCATATCGTTGACAAGAAAGTGGGCTTGATCTGTCGCTAGTTGTACCTGCTCACTTTGCATTAGCAAAGCATCTTGACTGCTTAAGCTTAAAGTCTCTTGAGTCTTTAAAGTAAGCTGATTGGCTTCTAACTGTAATTCACCCTGCACTTGGATGAGACTCTGTGCTGGCGAAGACTGCTTAATGACAGCAATAAGATACACCTGCTCCGCGTTCGGACCGCTAATTAATACCGTATCGCCAAGTTGTGGCATTAATAAGCAACTTGCTGCTCGTTGGCATGTCCATAAATAACCATCAGAGTCAACAATATACGATCCATCTTGCTGAATACTCTGCACACAAGCTAGCAAATGCACAGGATCATACAGCGACGCAGAGCTCGCTTTCACAGCATTAGACATGAGTCACTCTCCCTAGGTATAACTCATTGAGATATTATTTAAAACTTAAATAATATAATAGGAAAAACTTAATTAAACTTATTAGGCTCACTTAAATCATCGTTGCCATATCCCAATTGCTAGGACATGGGACCAAGTAGTCTAAAAACGATTTTACCCCTTGCTCTATAGGATAGGAACCTGTTGAAAGGCTTGATTTGCTACGAATTGTAATGGTTTAAATGTTAATACAGCTAATTGTTTTGAGCTCGTAGCATATTGTTTCACATTAAACTTATGTGACAAGTTTGTTAAATCCTCATAGTAATGTAGTGTTGCTTAATTAATAAATACGCCCTAAACAAAATCCATTGTTTAGGGCGTATTATTATCTTGCCTTGATGCCACGGCTAATGACAAGTTTAAGCCTTAGACTGCAAAGCCTGTGCATGAAAGCGGATATGTTCTTCAACAAAGCTCGCAATAAAGAAGTAACTATGATCGTAGCCAGCAAGCATCCGAAACTGCACATCAAAGCCTGCTTGTTGTGCATGCTCAACGAATGTCTCCGGGCGCAATTGCTCTGGATAGAAATTATCTGCCTCACCCTGATCAATCATAATCGGCAATTTACGTTCAGCCTGCTCAAGTAATTGACAACTATCATACGCACTCCAGGTCTGACGATCCTCGCCAAGGTAGGCACTGAAAGCTTTCTGACCCCAAGGGGTTTGACTTGGATTGACGATCGGGGCAAAAGCGGAAACCGCTGCATATCGGCTAGAGTTGCGTAAAGCAATCATCAATGCGCCATGACCTCCCATACTGTGACCGAAGATACTACGTTGCTCGGTGACAGGAAAATTTGCCTCAATCAAGCTTGGTAGCTCTTCCACCACATAACGATACATACGGTAGTGTTCATGCCAAGGCGCTTGGGTCGCGTCCACATAGAAGCCCGCTCCCTGTCCAAGATCATAACCCTCATCGTTAGCAACCCCTTCGCCGCGGGGACTCGTATCAGGCATGACTAATGCTACGCCATGTTCTGCCGCATAACGCTGAGCACCTGCCTTAGTACTGAAATTCTCATCATTGCACGTAAGACCAGACAGCCAGTACAAGACCGCTACTTTCTGCCCTTGTTCAACACAAGGCGGCAAATAAATCGCAAAAGTCATTTCTGTCGCCGTACTTTGGCTTTGATGCGTATAGCGTTCGTGATAACCGCCGAACATCTTATTGCGAGCAATACGCTGAAGTTCACTCATGGTCTTTTCCCCCTAGACTTAAAAATGAATCACTGAGCGGATTGATTTACCCTCGTGCATTAAATCAAAGGCTTTATTAATATCTTCTAGTGGCATAGTGTGCGTAATGAAGTCGGATAAAGCAAAATCACCTTGCATATATTGATCAATGATGCCAGGTAATTCTGTGCGGCCCTTAACACCACCGAAAGCTGATCCGCGCCAAACGCGACCTGTTACCAATTGGAACGGACGGGTTTTAATTTCAGCGCCGGCAGGAGCGACACCAATAATCACACTCTCACCCCAACCTTTATGGCAGCACTCAAGCGCCGCTCGCATCACATCGACATTACCGATACACTCGAAAGAGTAATCCACGCCACCATCAGTCATCTCAACAATCACGTCCTGAATCGGCTTATCGTAATCTTTAGGATTGATACAATCCGTGGCGCCGAGTTTCTTAGCCATATCGAATTTGCTTGGATTTAAGTCGACACCAATAATGCGAGAAGCGCCAATCAGACGTGAGCCTATAATCGCTGCTAAACCAATACCACCTAAACCAAAGACCGCGACCGTATCACCTGCTTTCACTTTAGCTGTATTTTTCACCGCACCTAAACCTGTCGTCACGCCACAGCCTAATAAGCAGACCTCTTCAAGTGGTGCTTCAGGCTGAATTTTAGCCACTGACACTTCAGCCACTACCGTGTACTCAGAGAAGGTGGAGCAACCCATATAGTGGTAGATGGGTTGACCATCTTTAAAAAAGCGCACTGTGCCATCTGGCATCAAGCCCTTACCTTGTGTTGTACGTACTGAAGAGCACAGGTTAGTTTTGCCTGAAGTACAGAATTTACATTCGCGACACTCTGCCGTGTATAGAGGAATCACATGATCGCCAACAGCAACGCTGGTCACACCTTCACCAATCGCTTCAACGATACCCGCGCCTTCATGGCCTAGCACGCAAGGAAATACACCTTCCGAGTCTTGACCCGATAAAGTATACGCATCCGTATGACAAACCCCAGTGGCAATGATGCGAATCAGCACCTCACCTTTCTGCGGTGGCATTAAATCAAGCTCTTCGATTTTTAGGGGTTCATTGGGCGCCCAAGCAACGGCAGCACGTGTTTTGATATAGTCCATAATCACTCCTTCAATAGGTTGTTACACTACTTTGCTACTCGTATAGCCAAGTTGTACTGAATAGGAATTATGCTACCACAATACGAACAACAACCCTAATGCTAAGATGACAGAAGTCCTCAAGGGCGACACCACGCCCGCCCAAAGAACAACACTATCCATAACCGTCATGCTTAAATGACGGGCCGGTTACCGATACGCGGTGGCCAACGATGGATAACACCTCGTTGTTGGCTCTTAAGCGTCAACTCCGTAATCGCATTAATCGAAACATGTCGTGTAAAAAAATGCTCCAAGACAGCGCCAAATAAGAACGGACTAATTCCCGAGAAGGCATTCTCATCAATTTCAAGAACGATTCTTGCACCTCTGCCATAGACAATCGGCCCTGGCACAGGGATACGATTAGTCATTGGCTCTACACTGATTGAGCGAACGCCTTGTATTTGCTGAGTAATCGAGGGGTCCGCAACACCAGCATAAACATGTAGCATTTGACGTAATGTTTCAGCGCCGTGCTCTGGATCCATATCCAACAAGCTAAGATAATTAATGCCTAATTGACTAATTAAACGCCACGAGTTTTCAGTTTCAATAATCGCATGGCGTGGTCGAGTCGGCCCCGCCATAAACCTGCAACCATCAGAAGGCACTGAAGAGCGGGCATCTAGATCCCTGCTGGTACCTTTGCTCAATAATAAGGGTAAGTCTCGGTTCGTACAGAGCGTTTCGACACCAAGATGCGTTAATTCATGGTTATACGGCGCATGCTCTTTGTCTACTAAGGACACATAAACTTCACTGCCCACATAGGAAGTACGTGTACCATTCACTTCCGCTACCGAAGAGATTACGCGCGGGGTACGTCGAATGGCATAATAAGCGCTGTAATTATTGCTATCATGACTAAGCGATGTATAAAAAGGGCGAAATTCCTGCGGTTCCACGAAGGCAGAATTCATCGCCCCCATTACCTTATTAACACTATAGATTTCATAATCTAGCGGTTTAGTGCGATCAGGCACGATATGGTATTCATGGTCTTGCTGTTTAATCTCAATCCGATCGGTATTTTTCGGAAACAAATTAATCACGGGTACACAGTGTAATAATAAATTGTCTACACCAATCATCCCTTCTAACCCAGCTACTCGCTTATCAAACAAGAAGGTCAACTCAAAAGTCGTTAGTTCCTTATCTTGTTCCATCTTGCTCTTAGCAACTCGCATTGCCCGGCCAAGTCCTTTGACACTGAAAAACATAAAGCGTGCAGGAAAGGCAAAGTACTCTTGCAAGACACGGTAACCCTGGAAGACCCGAGCATTATTCGGCAATAAGGCCTGATCGTTATCGAAACCTTCATGTTTGATGCAACTAGCACCTAAGTGATGCATCCAACGCATAGGGCGCTCAGTATCATGACAAATCACTTCAGAGGTATTAGTAAGAATTAACTCTAATAATTGATGCGTGTGTATATCTTGACCAGCAATGTAAAACATGAGTTGGTCGAAGTCCGTCTCTTCTATTTTGGCGTTATTGCGAATTGTAAAGCGCACCCGCAAAGCACTTTGCGGTGCTTTCTGATGGACTCTGGTTTTTAGACGTGCCAGAGGTATATCAGCAGGTACAGCAGAAAGATTCACCTGAGCAATCTCCACTGGCCATAAGGTCATAGCATGTGCCGTCGTAAAAACAACGGTTTGTTGATTCTTGCCGTGCCTTGGCTGACGTAGCTCTTCACCGCGCGGAAGATGATAGCCTTGCGCTAGGCTACCTTGAGTCATACTTGGCTGCACCTGGGTGACCGCCATACACGGCAGTGGCGAGGTATAATTTGGATAGATAATATCCAATAAGTTCTGTGTGAAGGTAGGGAATTCCGCATCCATTTTGAGATGGATACGCGCAGTCAAGAAACTAAAACCTTCAAGTAAACGCTCGACATAAGGGTCAGCGACCTCAATGCCATGCATGCCTAAGCGACCCGCAATTTTAGGATACTGCTCTGCGAATTCCTTACCCATTTCTTTGAGGTAAGCTAATTCACGATTGTAATAGGCTAAAAATTGACTATCCATTCTTATTCACTCTTGTCGTACTCAACCACATCCATATGCCCAGTTTCTAAGTCGATATTTGTTTTAAAAACAAACTCTCGTGGATAAGGTGTACTATTAATCTTGCCCATAATCATTAAACTTAAAATATTATGGTGCTCTAGTGTATTACTTTCAGCAACACACTTCACCACCACATTAGAGGCATCAATCCGTGACTCATAGGCCACAATAGAATCCTTGATAGAGCCCTGTAAGCTCATTAAATCAATTTCAGACATACGCTCACCCGCTAAAGCACCAATGCCGAAATTTACGCAAGAGGTTTTGACATGCGGATACTCGCTTAAGTCGTAACTAGTCTCCATATTCGCCGTATTCAAGAGCCAGGTTAAATCGCGTAAGACCGCATCACGTAAAACTTCTGAGGTAATCATCACCTGGTCTTGGGTCTCTTTGCGATTATCAGGAGCATGATCAATTAAGCGATCTAGCAAGGCGGGTTGCAGTCGATCTTTCGCTGTGCGCTTCTCTTTTTCGTGGAGTTGTTGGCGCTTTTGAATTCTAACCATATGCTTTCTTAGCCAGCAATATTCGCTTGCTCAATAGGTATAGGAAAAAAGCGTAAGCGACGAATATCTAAAAGAGCGACTTCTTGACTGTCGCTAATGAAGACTTTCTGTCCATGGCCGCAATAGATGTTGTCAGCCAAATTTTCCCATTCAGTCTTACGAGCTAAGCTTAAGGTCTCATCGGCTTGATACGTCTCAGGGAGCTCTGGATAACGCACAGGAATCAAGCCTAGATGTGTGTGGCCATCAAGCAGACGTAATTCAGCCTGTGCCCATACTAAATCGCTTAAGCCGTCGGGTTTAATGATCGTAATTTCTTCAATCTGGGAAAAAGGCACCCAGCCATAGCGATTATTACTGATAAATTCACAGACTGGGCCTAAGCGACCATCACCATCCGTTAGCCATTCGAAAGTTTGAAGTTCGTCAGCCACTTCAAACTCCCCACCTAAGGCAGGAGCCATCTCCAGTGCTTGTTGGCGAAAGTGATGTGCCTGTTCAGCTGGCTCTTGAAATGCTTGAATTAATAATGCCATCCAGGCAGGAGGCTCTGTAAATACAGCAGGGGCTTGCTCTCCGGCAAAGACTGCCATGCGCTCCTGCTCAGCATCAATCGCATTCATATATAAAACTACACTAGGCTGCGCCTGCTCATTCATTTCACCGCTTAACTTTAACTGGTCTGCCGCTTTAGACCATTCACCTTGAATTGCTAAAAGCTGAAATAACTGAGCACGCAAATCGGCATTCTGAGGGGCTTTACGGATGTTATTTTTAATACGCTCAATCAGTTCATTTAATGAACCACTTTTTAATTCTCGTAAACTGCTCATACTATTGCCTCTATAACATTTTTAAACGTGTTTTCATTTAAAACAAATATGAGCTAATAGGCAGAACCCATTAGCTCACACCAAAGAAGCACTTAAATAAGGCCTCTATAGGTCACAAAATTAAGCAACTGCTTTATTTTGCTTGATATCGTAAGCAACAACAGACTCAGCGCCTTTACCGCCTTTGTCTGTTTGCTCCCAGTACTGCTGTTTAACTTTAGCAGCTTGGAAAGCATAGCTAACCATCATAGCGTCACCATCATGATTACCTGTGTACTGAACTGAAGTAACAAGTACGTCTTCTAAAGTGATACGAGAGTATTCAACTTGCTCGCCACCCGCTTTACATACAGATACTTCAACTTTGCTTAAGTGCTTACCTGTAGCGCAGTGTTTCATCACTGCAGGTGCTGCACGGTCAATAACTGCTACGATGTGTAAATCGTTGAAACTGGCTTTACCAGTACCACCGCCACCACCTGTAGCCATAGAGCCAGGTTGAGTTGCGCCCCATGCGAAAGAACGGATATCACTCCAGTCTTTATGGTTAGCATCTTTAGATTCGCCGTTAGCGCCCTCAATTTTCATGTACATATCTACTGCCACGATTCTCTCCCTCGGAAAATAGGAAATAACAAAAAGAAAAATAAAGCAGCTACTTGTTTAAGCAGCTGTACAACTGACTAATCAACCTTCGTTTTGTTTCAGTGAAGGAAGTTTAGAAACTAGACGTAATGAGACGGTCAAACCCTCTAGCTGATAATGCGGACGCAGGAAGAATTTCGCTGCGTAATAGCCCGGATTATCTTCAATTTCGGCCACTTGCACTTCAGCCGCTGCTAACGGTTTACGCGCTTTGGTTTCTTGTGAAGAGTTAACTGGATCACCATCAACATAATTCATAATCCAATCATTCAACCAACGTTCCATCTCATCGCGTTCATTAAACGAACCAATCTTGTCACGCACAATACACTTCAAGTAGTGCGCAAAGCGGCAACACGCAAATAAATACGGCAGACGCGCAGCCAGGCGAGCATTCGCTGTGGCATCGCTATCGTCATACTCAGCAGGTTTTTGCAATGATTGAGCACCAATGAAAGCGGCGAAGTCAGAGTTCTTACGATGAACCAGAGGCATAAAACCATTCTTCGCCAGCTCAGCTTCACGACGGTCGCTAATTGCGATCTCAGTAGGACACTTCATGTCCACACCACCATCATCGGTTGGGAAGGTATGACATGGTAAGTTGGCTACCGCACCGCCCGACTCCACACCACGGATCGAAGTACACCAACCGTACTCCTTGAAGGAGCGGTTAATATTGGTCGCCATTGCATACGCCGAGTTAGCCCAGGTATAACGATCATGTGATGCGCCATCAGTGTCTTCTTCAAAATCAAATTCATCCACTGGATTCGTACGCGCGCCATAAGGCAGACGGGCCAAGAAACGTGGCATGGCTAAACCTAAATAGCGAGCATCTTCAGACTCGCGCAGACTACGCCAAGCGGCATATTCTGTATTGGTAAAGATTTTCGTTAAGTCACGCGGATTGGCTAACTCTTGCCATGATTCCATCTGCATCACATCAGGTGAGGCACCAGTGATAAATGGGCAATGGGCTGCTGCGCCGATACGCGACATTTCTGCCAATAATTCCACATCTTGCGGGCTATGATCGAAAAAGTAATCCCCCACCAAGCAACCGATTGGCTCACCACCAAACTGTCCATACTCTTCTTCGTAAACTCGCTTAAAGATCGGACTCTGGTCCCAACCCACACCCTTATAACGCTTTAAGGTACGACTCAACTCTTTCTTACTGATGCACATGACACGGATTTTCAATTGCTCATCAGTTTCTGAGTTATTGACCAAGTAGTGCAAACCGCGCCACGCACCTTCAAGCTGTTGAAATTCAGCATTATGCATGATTAAATTAATTTGCTCACTCATCTTACGATCGATTTCAGCAATAATGCCTTGAATCGTCGCGTAAGCATCTGAAGACATAGTGACCGTATTCTCTAAAGCTTGCTGCGCAAGTGTCTTAACGGCATTCTCAACGGCTTCTCGCGCCTGATCTGTCTTCGGCTTAAATTCTTTCTTTAGAAGAGAGGATAAACCATCGTTCTCAATGGTTTCTAAAGCGGTATCTTGCTTAAGTAACTGTGTATTCATGACGGCTCCCGATTACTCAGACTGAGCAGCATTCGTATCAGCCGCATCTTGGTCTTCTAATTTAGGCGCACTTGCCAAGGTTTTGAGTAAAGCTGGATTTTGCAGTACCTTATTGATGAGCTCTTCAGCTCCCGTCTTACCGTCCATATAGGTCAGCAAGTTAGCCAATTCAGTACGTGCTTCGAGCAAAGAGCTTAATGAGTCTACTTTGCGCGCTACAGCAGCAGGTGAGAAATCGTCAATACTTTCGAAGGTCATATCAATTGATAGTAAACCCTCACCGGTCAAGGTGTTCGGCACTTGAAAAGCCACACGAGGCTTGATCGCTTTCATACGATCATCAAAATTAGTCACATCAATGTCTTGGAATTTACGATCGGCGATTTCAGCTTGTGGCTCATTCGACTTACCTGCTAAATCTGCCATCACGCCCATTACAAAAGGAAGTTGAATCGTGCGCTCTGCACCATAAATTTCCACATCATATTCAATTTGCACACGCGGTGCACGATTGCGAGCGACAAATTTTTGACCGCTATTTTTACTGATAATTGCCATATTTTGCTTCTCCAGCGGCTTTCACAATTAAAAACCTTATTTCCCACTATTAAAATTCAAATTAAAACTAATCTTGTGCTCTTGGCATCCATGTATCGAACTGATCCGCTCCACTTGGGGTTAAATTTTGTAGAATTTCATAAAAATTTAACGGAATCGTCTGCTGCACCCGTCTGAGCAAAAACGGCGCGGGGTGACTCGGCTCATATACTTCGAAATATGAACAGGCTTTTTCCAGTGCTAACATCGCATCATTGCGTGTTTTAATTTGGACGTCGCGCCAATTCGTAAAACTCTTAGACACCTCTACCTTGTCCGCTCCCTCATCTTGCTGCACATCACCTTGTTCAGCTACTGCATCTTGTTCGTGCGAATTCGACTGCTCATCATCTTGACGGCTTTCAGCAACATTCATGATGGCGTCTAAACTATGCATGAGTGCAGAGTAGTCAGGCGTCCAATCATGGCCTAGTTCTGAACCTACCTTATGCGCAATTTGCTGCAAGCTCTGGGCCGCCTCAAAAACAGCACATACTTCAGGCTCTTGTGTACTCCGTGCCTGGCTTAAGACTTCACATAAGCGTGCACGACCACCCGGAAAATCATCACCACGTGTACCATCCAAGATAGATTCAGCATCACGTAAACTCAGCTGACCATGCACGTTATTAATCAGACTACTATTACGAATAGTTTTACCAAGACCTTGCATATCACCTAAAGCCACCAAAGCATTAATGCGGGGCATAGGATCTTCAAAACCATCATCAACGAGTACGGGATGGACATCTTGCCAGAACTGAGTGAGCGCCTGCTCAATGAGTTTTAAGCCATGCGCATAGCCTGGTAAACCGCGCTGCGAGGTCCATGCCCAAGTCAAACGTGACAAGACTCGTAAGTCACAGCTATTCTCCGTAATGGCGAGCGCGGTCTTCTCAACCTGGTTCCACTCTGGTGCTTGAGCCTCAATAATGGTTTCACCAAATTGTTGCTCAGGCCTACCTTGAACCAACTGCTCTAATGACAAAAACTCAGGGCTATATTCGAGATTCTCGCCACAGTTGCCATCCGTAAAAGCTGACAAAATTTCATTGATATTTTTCATAATGTTTAGATAATACACAGCTAATATTAAAGTTATATGACGTTACTTTTTTATTTCAGACATTAACGATAAATATTAGTATTTATCAATTTAAAACATTACAATTTCTTACAAATATGCTTACATATAACTCTAGAATTGATGACTGACACCAACCGTTTCGCCTGACTTCACTTCAATACGTGTTTTCAGCGGTGGTAGCACGCCATTGCTGACTTCTATGCTATAGACGCCTGGTTTTAACTTTAGCTGACGCAATGGTGGACTTGCGCCACGGCTACGACCATTGATCTTTACATCACCCCATGGGCTAATCGAAAAATTCACGGTTCCAACTTGATTTGCTACCGATCTGCGCTCTTCTTCTTTCTTCGCTACTTGCTCTTGCAAAATACGTCGCTCGTCGTCCTGACGCTTTTTAGCCTCTAAGCGCTCTTGCTCAGTAGCTTGTTCTTTAGCCCTTAGCTCATCCGCTTTTTGGCGCGCAAGCTCTCTTTCTTTTCTTAATTGTTCAGCTCTTTGACGCGCTTGCTCCTCATCTGAAGCACGTCTCTCTGCCGCCAATACGGTTGCATCTTGTTGCAATTGAACCGTTGTGTTATTTACACTTGTAACATTATTGGCCGTATTAATTTCAGTCTCTGTTGTAGTTTGACCACTATTTAAGGAGTTAGTGGCAAACATATTCGCTGCAGACTGACTTGACTCGGAGGTCGAGTTTTGTGCGCCACCGGAATTATTGCTTATATTAAGTTGAGTCGTATTCGCTGAGTCCCCTGCTAGCGATACAACTTCATGGTTGGATCCTGAGTCATTGGTAACACCCAACTGCGCATCAGAATGTGTAGCCACTTCTTGCGACGGCACCACGTCCTGGCTAATCGATACCGTTGCTACTGAGTGTTCGGCATTGCTTTCTTCCGCTTGCGAACGCTCTCCCTTGCTTAGTTCTTCAACAGGATGCGCTTGCTCAGTTTGATTGTTGGCAGACTGCTGCTCTGTTGCCGTAGTATTTGAGTTTGCATTCGCCACATTCGTGCTCGCACCGATGAGCTGAGTAAAACTCGGGAGCTCAAGCTTATCAGGCTGTTCTGCCGTATTGGACTGCTCAGCAGTATTCGACTGTTGCGTAGTCGCACTTAGCGCTGAATCCGTACTCGCTTCTTGATTTGCTGTCGTAGCTTGCGCTGTCGAGCTTGATGCCTCACTCGCCATGACTGTTTCAGCAGAAGGCGTTTCAGCCGTGGTCACTTGCTGAGCAACACGGTCAGCCTCAGTAGTATCACCAGAACCAACCATATAGACCACACCAGCGATGACCGCTAAGACTATTGCCACTAAAGCTGGCACAAGAAGACTTGATTTTTTCTTTTCCTTAAGTGCTTTCTTTTGTAAAGCCAGCATATCAAATCCAACATCTTCCTGCGCGCCCTCCTTCGCTGTATCCTTGGCTGCATCCTTAGCTGTATCGTTGGCCGTGTCTTTCAGAGCTTCTGGTGACTCTGACTTAACCGCCTTCGGCAAAGTAGCGCCTAGCTCAGCCTGAACTGAATCTTGTGACACTGAGGTCGCTACCTCCGCAACACCCACAGCCTGTGCTTCTCTAGTAGCCTGTGCTTCTCTA
>JAUNUI010000023.1 GCA_030538255.1 Pelistega sp.
AACATCGCTAACCACCGTAGGAATCTCCTGCATTCATGCAGGGGAGGATGTCAAAAAATTATTAATACTAATAAGTAATTTATTTAAGGATTCTCCCATGAACGAAACATTCTCCCTAGGCGAGCATGAGCATATTGCTTTATGCGATTTACTTAAAATTGTCGGCATCGTCAATAGCGGTGGCCATGCCAAAATCCTTATTGCTGAGGGCGAAGTTACGCGCAATGGTGAAGTTGAGACCCGCAAGACCGCTAAAATCCGTGCAGGTGACGTGATTTGCTTGGGTGACGCGGAAATTCGTGTTGAAAAATAAGGCAGTAAACGAAGACACTCACTGGATAAGTGATATCAGCTCTCTGGATAAGTGTTTTCAGTTTAGTGTCGAATACCAACATTGCCCTAATTAATGCCTTTAATTGAAAACAATAAGATGAGCGATAAGAAACTAGTTGAGCCAATTGAGCCTTTTCCTCCTGATGACTGGGAGTGTTGCGGCTCTGAGTGTGGTGATGCCTGTGTGTGGGAGCGCTACTACCAATCCATGGATCACTACCGTGCTGCTATGGCCCAGTACACAGAACAAAAGCGTATAATAGACCGAGCACAACATGCGCAAGATCAACATGGAGACTCGAATGAAAGCAATTGAAATTTCTCAACCAGGTGGCCCTGAGGTTCTAACCCTCGTTGAACGTCCTAAGCCAGAGCTTAAGCCTGGTCAAGTATTAATTAAGGTAAAAGCCGCTGGTATTAATCGTCCGGACGTGTTTCAGCGTCAAGGCAGCTACCCTCCACCATCCGATGCCTCAGATCTGCCGGGTCTTGAAGTGGCGGGTGAAATTGTTGAGGGTGATGTAAGCGGCACGAATTTTAAAATTGGCGATATGGTCTGCGCCTTAACCCCTGGTGGTGGTTACGCCGAATACTGTGCTGCCCCCGCTGGCAATTGCTTGCCAATCCCTGAGGGCTTATCGTTAGTTGAGGCGGCGACTCTGCCAGAAACATACTTCACGGTATGGAGTAATGTGTTTGATCGCGGTCAACTGAAAAAGGGCGAAACCCTACTGGTGCACGGTGGTGCAAGTGGTATTGGTACCACGGCCATTCTCTTAGCGCGTGCTTTCGGACATACCGTATATGCCACGGTCGGTAGTGATGAGCGCGTTGCCGCCGTTGAGGCCTTGGGCGCCGCGAAAGGTATTAATTATAAAACTCAGGATTTCGTCGAAGAAATCAAGACCTTAACTAATGGTCGCGGTGTTGATGTAATCCTCGATATGGTGGCGGGCGAGTATATTAACCGCAACCTGCAATGCTTAGCTGAAGATGGTCGCGCTGTGATTATTGCGCAATTGGGCGGCAGTAAAGCCACCATTAATAGCAATATGTTAATGCGCCGTCGCCTCACCGTGACGGGTTCCACCTTGCGCCCCCGTACACCTGAGTTTAAGACAGACATTGCGCGTGCGCTTGAGGCGAATGTCTGGCCACTATTTGGTTCTGGACAGCTAAAGCCAGTCGTTTATGCCACATTCCCATTTGCTGATGTGCAAAAAGCCCACGCCATGATGGATGCGGGTGAGCAAATTGGTAAGATTGTGCTGACTTTGGATTAAGCCATAAGTGCAAAAGACTAAACTGGCTGTAAAAGCCTTGACTCTAAGTTCAAAAGTCAAAGCTAAGCATAAAAGTCTACGTGCAAAAGTCTAAGCCGCGTGCAAAAGCTTAGCTATAAAGCACAAAGGGCTTGCTCATGAACGCATAAGCCAAAGTGCAAAAGGCTAAGTCGAGTACAAAAAGTGTTTGGCAAGTATATGGCTTAGTCATATACGCCAAAAAATTAAGCGCAGAACTTAAGCGCTGAATTGAAGTCAATAAAAAATAAAATCTTGCCCCTGTATTTAATGACAGGGGCTAATTTTTCGTTATATAATAATTGGTTAAATTTTTATATGGCCTTCTTTAATAGGCCTTGAAATTTATAGCGCTGACAAGAGTTTTAAGTAGAGTCTTAATATATGGCCTGAAACCATGGGCCTGAAAAGATGGTTTTAAGAATATGACTCTACTATAGAGGTTAAGTCTAGCGAGCTATAAAGTAAGAGTGAGGATGAGCTGAATGACAACTGAACTAAATAAGCCAGCACGATTGGTAATGGGTAACTGGAAGATGAATGGTAGCTTAGCGGCTAACCAAGCTTTATTAACTGGTTTGCGCAATGCTGTCGATGCGGCAGGCAAGGGTGGTCAATATGCTCAGTGCACGATTGCAGTGTGCCCGCCAACACCGTACTTAGCCCAGGTACAACAGAGCCTACAAGGTTCAGAGATTTCATGGGGTGCGCAAGACCTAAGTGTACAAGCCAGTGGTGCGTATACGGGCGAGGTGAGTGCTGCAATGTTGAATGACTTTAGTTGCCGTTGGGTCATTGTGGGTCACTCAGAGCGTCGCGCTTATCATGCTGAGAGTAGTGACTTGGTCGCGCAGAAGGCGCAAGCCGCCCTTGCTGCGAACATCACACCAGTTGTTTGTGTAGGCGAGTCTTTGCAAGAGCGTGAGAGTGAGCAAACCTTACGCATTATTGAAGAACAATTAGCACCTGTATTGGCCTTAGGTCAAGAACAGGTCGCCAAGATGGTGATTGCTTATGAGCCTGTATGGGCAATTGGCACTGGCTTAACAGCCACACCAGAGCAAGCCCAAGAGGTACATGCCTTTATCCGTGGCTTATTACAGAACGTAGGCGCTCCACAGGTACAAATCTTGTACGGTGGTAGCGTTAAGGCCAATAATGCGGCAAGCCTATTCGCTATGCCTGACATTAATGGAGCCTTAGTAGGTGGAGCCGCCTTACAGGCCGAAGAGTTTTTAGCGATTGCCGCTGCCTAATTTTAATTGGAGTTTTTATGCCAGAGTATTTATTTCCAGTCCTTATCGTCGTACAGGTCCTTAGTGCCTTGGCGATTATCCTGTTGGTTCTTTTGCAACAAGGTAAGGGCGCGGATATGGGGTCATCATTCGGCGGCGGTTCTGCCGGTAGTTTGTTTGGTTCAGCGGGATCGGCCAACTTTTTCTCACGTCTAACGAAGTGGGTTGCTGTGCTATTCTTTGTGAGTACCCTAGGTTTGGCTTATGTAGGTAGCCAAGCGTATGTACGTCAAAGCACGCCAACTGAGGGTGGTAGCGTGATGGATGGTTTCTCTGCCGTGCCGAGTGCGCCTGCTGCACCAGGTGTTGAAAATACAACAGTACCATCGGGTTCAGTACCAGTAGCACCAAGTGTAACGCCATCGGCGCCAGCTGCTCCTAGTTCTGTGCCTGCAGCGCCAAGCGCAACTCCTGTTGCTCCAGATCCTGCGGCTGAGGCAACACCAGTTGCACCAGCGGCCACTGAAGTGACACCTGCTGCTCCAGTAGCAGACTCAAGCACGCCAGCTGCTGAGTCTACAGGTGCTGCTACACCACAAGGTAGTACAAACTAGTTGTAATAGTGCCTGTAAATGCGCTATACTAGCAGACTTTACAGATACGCTCACGTGGTGGAATTGGTAGACACGCTATCTTGAGGGGGTAGTGGCGAAAGCTGTGCGAGTTCAAATCTCGCCGTGAGCACCATCATTAAAAATAAGTCATTGAAAATCAATGGCTTTTTTTTTGGCCGTAATTAGGCTGGTATGGAAACATTGGGCACTTAGGAGTCCAAACCATGGCCACATCTATCTTTTTCTCTATTAAATAACTCGCCTGCGAAAGGCTTTTTCATTATTGTCCTAAAAAAGTCATGGCCCGCGAATGGGGGAAAGTGAAGAAGTGGGTAGTAGCTTGAGTAATAGTTTGGGTAGTAGGAAGGGGTAGTAGGAAGGGGTAGTAGCTGGGATAGTCTAGATTTAATATTTAATTAACAATTTTTGCCTGAGGTTTTGTCCTAGGATAAACTCTTATCATCTTTTATCTAGTAGAATACATATGATATGCATTAGCTTTTTATTTATTTAAGTCTAATGGATTGTTTTAAGGCTCTTAAGCAAGAATCTCAAAGAGGCAAGTTAAACACTGCCTTCTTTTTTGCTTAGGAAATTTCTTTAAATTCGATATAAGGCATATAACAATGACACAATTTATGAAAAAAGCGGCACTTTTTGCGAGTCTAGGATCGGTGCTAGCGTTAACTGCATGTACTTCCACGATTAGTGATGTGAAGTCTGATGGCACGGCAGAGAATATCACGTTCCCTGACCCTAAGAATGTGATAATGGATAATGGTCAAGGTATCTATCCTAATCTACAAAGTCTAACCTTGATTCAAGATGGTATGACTAAGAGCCAAATACAAGAACTGATTGGTCACCCTCATTTTAGAGAAGGTATGTTTGCAGTTCGTGAGTGGGATTATCTATTTCACTTCACCACACCAGGCCGTGGTGTGAATGGCGTAACAACATGCCAATTTAAAATTATTTATGATTCTGATGTGAAGGCGCGTAGCTTCTTCTGGAAAGCTGTTGATAATGAGACTGATGTATGTCCGCCGCCAATTCATGGTTTAGAGAGTTATCAACTCTCTGCTGATGGGCTTTTTGCGTTTAATCGTTCAGGTATCAATGATTTGAATCCTGAGGGTCGTCAGAACTTGCAGACAATTGCTGAGCGCATCCGCGCCTTAGAGTCGGTAGATGGCGTGACTGTTCAGGCGCATGCTGATCGCTTGGGCTCTGCAGCTTATAACCAACAGTTATCTCAACGTCGTGCTAACTCAGTGAAAAACTATCTCGTGGCGCAAGGTGTGCCTGCTAACTTGATTAATGCGGTGGGCGTGGGTAGTGCACAGCCTGTTGTGCAATGTGATAATGCGAATCGTGCCGAGTTAATTCGTTGCTTAGCACCTAATCGTCGTGTGGAAGTTCAAATCACAGGTCAAGCGCCTAAATAATACGCAAACTGTTGATTGATAAGAAGCGGGTGGGCTTGGGCTCATCCGCTTTTTTAATGCTTGTTGTAAATTGTTCAGTTTATGCTAGCTATTGATGCTTAATATATATTGGTCTGTAAGGAGCGGAATGGTTAGGTCTATGAGAGGGGCGGACTGTGAGTCGATAGGACTGTGAGTCGATAGGCTATGAGCAGACCCGAATATGAGTGTGACATGCGTAGATCTATTGAGTCAGTGAAGTTGAAGAAGGTCAAAAAGCTACGTAAATTAAGTAGAGGCTATGCAAAATTAAAATTAATAGTCTTTATTAATGGAAAGTTTGTTATTTATCAGACTCAATACCCAAGTAGGGTGCTAATATGGCTAAGCCTTGCGCTTATTGGGTCTTATATTGCTATGAAATATACTGAAATCATAAGCGTGGTGTTATTGTTACAAATGGCGATAATTTTGACAGAAATCAAACCGAATTCTGTTAATCGCTGTGCTATTATAGCCACAAGGATATAAGGTCTCTTTATATTTATATATAAGAGCATAATAACCTTTCTCTCTTCTGGAGTGTTCTTTACAAAATTTCCAGAAGTTCGAAAATAACGGGTGGAGATCCTGGTTTTTATTGAAATAGAGCACCAGGCCATCAGTTTGATTTATTAAAGAGGAGTTTTTCCATGTCTATTAAGAAATTTGCCCTAGCTGCTGTATTGGCTGCTGTTGCTTCACCTGCTTTAGCAGATAATTGTTCTGTAGTTGTTGAGTCTAACGACATGATGCAATTCAACACTAAAGAAATCGTTGTTAGCAAAGCATGTACAGAATTCACCATTGAATTAAAACACGTTGGTCAATTACCTAAAGCAGCAATGGGTCACAATATCGTGATCACTAAGCAAGCTGATATGCAAGCCGCTGGTAACGACGGTATTGCTGCTGGTTTAGACAATGATTACGTTAAGCCTGATGATGAGCGTGTATTAGCTCATACCAAATTGATCGGTGGTGGTGAGTCAGACACAGTGAAATTCTCTACAGAGAAATTCGAGAAAGATGGCGCCTATGAGTTCTTCTGCTCATTCCCTGGTCATAGCGCGATCATGAAAGGTGTCGTTAAAGTAACTGACTAATTAGTCACTAATGCTTTAATAGCTTTAATACGGTAACACCGTATATCTATAGAGTATTCCTATATAGATAATAGAGAACCCAGCTTAGGCTGGGTTTTCTTATGCTTATTAATATAAGAGGTCTTGTTATTAACTTAGGGGTAGAAGGATATAGGAGGGGGGGAAGGCATTGCTACGAAGTCTTTACGCTAAGAGGACTTACTGTGTGAGGACTCTTACTGTGTAATGGCGTACAGTGGTCGATGAGCCCACCTGGTTTGGGGTCGATAATAGTTCTAATCACTGTGAAAGATCGCTCTGTACTCGACAATAACACATTCCAAGCCTTAGTTTTTGCTAAAAATACAACAAACTGTTGTTTTTAAGATGCGAGATACAAAATTTAAGCCACTTCTCTGAAAACAAAACTACCTTATTTATAAAAACCTTCGTACAATGAAAGCGTAAGGAATGACTCTTAAAGTACTTTCTTAAGTATTTGGACTTGGATTAGCGGGAAAACCGCAATTTGTGGTAAAAAAACCTCATTTAGTTGCTTCAAAGCAACGCTTTTAGGCAAAAAAACCACGAAATGCAAACTTTCTTCACATATTGCTAGTCAGAAGTCTGAAAATTTGGTGCAATAACTACAACTTCCCTTCGCGGAGTTTTATAGAGTGGCAGGACATCCTAAATTAGTCGCTGCTCTAATCACTCAAAATCTACGGAGATTTATCAAATGAAAAAGACATTACTAGCAGCAGCTCTAGTTACTGGTTTCGCCGGTGTTGCTCACGCAGAATCATCTGTAACTCTATACGGTCTAGTTGACGCAGGTTACGGTTACAAACAACAGAAAGTTTCTTCTGATGGCGTTGAGTACAAGAACCGTAACATCGGTGCACGTAACAACGTTAAGAACGGTAGCCGTTGGGGCATGAAAGGTGTTGAGGATCTAGGTAATGGTACAAGCGCAATCTTCCAATTGGAAGGTGGCTTTACTCCTGGTGACGGTAAGCAAGCTCAAGGTGGTCGTTTATTCGGTCGTCAAGCTTTCGTTGGTTTAACTGGTGAGAGCTGGGGTACATTCACAATCGGTCGTCAATACAACGCGGCTGACGCATTTATCGCTCCTATCGATCCATTCGGTACAGGTTGGGCTCAAGCTGCTTCTAACTCAGCTTTCGGTGACTCAGTATCTACACGTTACGACAACGCAATCAAATACGTTTCTCCTAACTTCGGTGGTTTCCAATTCGGTCTAGGTGTTGTACATGATGACACTAAAGAAACTTGGAAAGATGCTGCAGGTACTCGTACAGAGAAAACAACTGGTTCTGGCGTAACTTTCGGTGCTGGTTACAATGCAGGTCCTTTGGCTCTTGGTGTTAGCTTTGACTACCTACGTAACAAACAAAAAGTTAATGGCCAAACAACAACTGACGACAAAACTAAAGCATGGAACTTAGGTGCTGCTTACGATCTAGACGTAGTTAAACTACACGCTATCGTTGGTCAACAACGTGATGGCGTTATCGGTGGCTTAGGTTTAGCTGACGATCTTTTCGACAATCTTAGTGAAATCGGTATCACTGGTGCCGCTCCAAGTGGTAAAGGTCTACGTCAAACTTCATGGTTAGCTGGTGTTACAGCTCCAGTTGGTGATGCTGGTAAAGTATTGTTCTCTTACACAGGTAACCGTATCAAGCATAACGACTTCGGTGATGCACGTGTTAAGACAAACATCTTCAGCTTAGGTTACCAACATAACCTATCTAAGCGTACACAAGTTTACGCATTGGCTTCTTACGGTCAATCTAAATTGACTAACCGTGGTGCTAACTTGGCTGACGTTAAGTTGAAATCTACAGACGTAGCTGTTGGTTTACAACACCGCTTCTAATTGTTGAGTATGGCTTAGTCCATACCTAACAAATTAGCTGAAAAACCCTGGTTCGCCAGGGTTTTTTTATATCTGCTGTTGCAGTGGTATGGATTTAGAGGTGGTATAGAGGTGGTATAGTAAGCTGAAGTGTAATCTCGTCAAGAGTCGCTGCGTAAACTTAGTTGTTTGCATGTCACATATATTGTATGAATATAGGCAAAGATAAAAATCTTTAGTGGTAATATGCTCGATAAGGAGGGCAATATGCTTAATATAAACATTACTAATTTCAGAAAAAATATTTTTAGCATATTAGAGCAAACAATCAAATTTAATGAGCCAGTTAATGTCAGCACCAAAGATGGTAACGCCGTTATGCTAAGTGAAGAAGATTGCAATGGGCTTATGGAGACGCTGTATCTTTCTACCATGCCAGCTATGAAAGAAAAAATTCTAGAGGACTTGAATGTTCCACTTGAAGAGTGTTTGCCTGAAGATAAGGTTCAGTGGTAGGGAGCTTGATCGTTTATATAAAGAATGTAGCAAAAGAAATTAAACTCAATGTAGAAAACCAAGTCTTTGCCCCTGTAAGCCACTGATTTCGGCTGTAAAATAAATGTCACACATCTAAAGTATTAGTCTTCATATCGCTGGTTTTTGCCTAAAAGCGGTTATAATGACGGTATGAAAAAACTAATTTTCCTTGCTCTCTGCTTGATGAATATTGCTAGTGCACAGTCTATTGAATTGGCACCTAGTGGCTCTGCGACTCTGGCTTCTGCAGGTTCAGTTAGAACTTTTAATTCTACATTATCTCCACAGCTAGGCGCTTTGTTTCCTTCAAGCGCGCAGCCTGTCTTTACTCCTTCAAGCGTAAGTTCTGCGTCAATCTCTAGTGCGTCAAGCTCTAGCTCTGCCTCAATCTCTAGTGCGTCTACTTTGCCGAGTGTGATTGCCCCGAGTTCGACGGCTTTAAGTGTGAGCATGCCAAGCTCTATCTCGAGTGCAACCCCAAGCTTGGCCTCAAGCTCCGTCGCAAGCTCAACTTCACGCCCTAATTTCGTACCTGCCGATGGCGGGGTGATTCTCTATGGTCGTGTCGATCAGGGTTATGGTTATACGCAACAACGTATCAGCGGTTCGCATCAAGGGGTGCCTTTTTCGATTAAACGCTCTGATGCAGGTGTACGTTCTGGGGTGATGAATGACTCTAAGGTGGGGATCCGCGCTGAGCAGAGTTTAGGTGGCGGGAATAAGGTATTTATTCAAATTGAAGAGAATTTTAATGGGGCGACTGGTGCGCCCTTGAAAGAACGTGGAACTACTGTGATTGGCATTGGTGGTTGACTTTATGTGATTTGTATGCCCGCTCGCGGATTGGCTGTGAGAGGGCTTTTTAGCATGTTTTTTATTGTATCAGTGTAAGAATGTTCCGCAACAAAATTTCTTAAATGATACAATCTATGAGTTTGGTTAAAACCTCTATAATAGGGGGTGGAAACTCGTCTTTACCGACGTTAAACGTGTGTTTTTATTAATGCTAAGGGGGGAACTCCTTATGCGCCAGACCATATTAAGCTTAAGTCTTATGTGTGGATCTGTAAGTTGAAACTATGGGCGACTATACATTATGAATATTGCTGAATATTTCCCCGTGTTACTGTTCATTCTTGTGGCAGGTGGCTTAGGGGCTTTTCTTTTATTTGCAGGTAGTTTTTTAGGGCCACGTAAGCCTGATCCTGAGAAGATTTCTCAGTATGAGTGTGGTTTTGAGGCATTTGAAGATGCGCGTATGCGCTTTGATGTACGCTACTACTTAGTGGCTATTCTCTTTATTCTGTTTGATCTTGAACTTGCTTTCTTATTCCCATGGGCCATCGCTAACGGCGCTGTGGGTATCGTCGGTTTTGCAACCGCAATGATTTTCTTAGTTATTCTTACCGCCGGCTTCATTTACGAATGGAAGAAGGGCGCGTTGGACTGGGACTAATTTTTAAGTGGCGTAATAGTATATGTCTGAACAAAATGAATTAAACAATAAGGGTTTCTTGGTGACCAGCACTGACGCAGTGATGAACTGGGTTAAGACGGGTTCCATGTGGCCAATGACCTTCGGTCTCGCCTGCTGTGCGGTAGAGATGATGCACGCGGGTGCGGCGCGTTATGACTTGGACCAATTTGGCATTATTTTCCGCCCAAGTCCGCGTCAGTCTGACGTGATGATTGTCGCCGGTACTTTATGCAATAAGATGGCACCTGCTCTACGTAAGGTATATGACCAGATGGCTGAACCTCGCTGGGTGGTCTCTATGGGCTCCTGTGCGAACGGTGGTGGCTATTATCACTACTCGTATTCAGTTGTACGTGGCTGCGATCGCATCGTGCCAGTGGATATTTATGTGCCAGGCTGTCCGCCCACAGCTGAAGCACTGATTTATGGTTTATTACAATTGCAAAATAAAATCCGTCGTACTAATACCATTGCGCGTGAAGCGTAAGGGTCACACGACTCACTAACTCGATACGATTATGACGCGTCTAGAAATATTACAAAACACGCTTACTGAGCGCCTAGGTGATCAAGTGAAGATCATCGTAGACCGCGGTGAGGTGACGGTTGAAATTCCAGCCGATAAGTGGGTGCAAACCTGTACGAACTTGCGTGATGAGCCTGGCTTATCGTTTGAGCAAGCAGTTGACTTATGTGGTGTTGACTACTCAACGTACGGTGTACCGAATATTGATCCATCTAAGGCTTTTCCAGCTCGCTTTGCCGTAGTGGCGCACTTAATGTCAGTGAAGCATAACTGGCGCTTGCGTGTACGCGCTTGGGTGCCGAATAATGACCTGCCTATGGTGGGTTCATTGGTTGATGTATGGCCAAGCTTAAACTGGTTTGAACGTGAAGCATTTGATCTATTCGGAATTGTCTTTGAAAATCACCCAGACTTACGCCGCATCTTGACTGACTATGGCTTTATCGGACATCCATTCCGTAAAGATTTCCCATTAATTGGTCACGTTGAAATGCGCTATGACGAACAAGCCAAGCGCGTTATCTATCAACCTGTAACGGTTGAGGCACGTGAAGTTACCCCACGTATTATTCGTGAGGATGGTTATGGAGTAGGGCACGCAAAATGACAGCAGAAATTAAAAACTATACGCTGAACTTCGGTCCTCAGCACCCCGCAGCACACGGTGTATTACGCTTGATTCTTGAACTCAATGGCGAAGTGATTCAACGTGCTGACCCGCATATTGGTCTCCTGCACCGCGGCACTGAGAAATTAGCAGAACACAAAACATACTTACAAGCCTTGCCGTATATGGATCGTCTTGACTATGTGTCGATGATGGTCAATGAGCATGCTTACTGTATGGCGGTTGAGCGCTTATTAGGCATTGAAGTGCCACTACGCGCACAATATATCCGCGTGATGTTCGATGAAATTACTCGTATTCTGAATCACTTAATGAGTGTCGGTACGCACGCCCTTGACGTGGGCGCGATGGCGGTGATGCTGTATGCCTTCCGTGAGCGTGAAGACTTGATGGACTGCTATGAAGCGGTATCAGGTGCGCGTATGCACGCGGCTTACTATCGTCCAGGTGGTGTGTATCGTGATTTGCCCGATACCATGCCTAAGCATGAAATCGACTCTAAGTACCGTAGCGTACGTGAGATGAAGCGCTTAAACTCAAACCGTGAAGGCTCTTTACTCGATTTTATTGAAGACTTTACCAAGCGCTTCCCAGCCTGTGTTGATGAATACGAAACCTTATTAACCGATAACCGTATTTGGAAGCAGCGTCTCGTTGGTGTTGGCGTGGTTTCACCTGAGCGTGCATTAGCCTTAGGCTTTACCGGTGCGATGCTCCGTGGCTCAGGGGTTGAATGGGACTTGCGTCGTAAGCAACCGTATGAAGTCTACGATCGCCTTGAGTTCAACGTACCTGTTGGCGTGAACGGTGACTGTTATGACCGTTACCTCGTACGTGTCAATGAGATGCGTGAGAGTAATCGTATTATTGCCCAGTGTGTACACTGGTTGCGTAATAATCCTGGTCCTGTGATTACGGACAATCATAAAGTTGCACCGCCTAAGCGTGCAAATATGAAGTCAGGTATGGAAGAATTAATTCACCACTTTAAACTCTTCACCGAGGGTTACTCTGTACCCGCGGGCGAAGTCTATGCCGCTGTTGAGCATCCTAAGGGTGAGTTTGGTATTTACATGGTATCTGATGGGGCGAACAAGCCTTATCGCATGAAGATTCGTGCACCTGGTTTTGTCCATCTGCAATCACTAGACGAAATGTCTCGTGGTCATATGCTGGCTGACGCCGTGACCATCATTGGTACTCAAGATATCGTATTTGGTGAAATTGACCGCTAACCCTAGCGAATTATTGGATCTATAACATGTTGCTTTCTGAACAAGCTTACAAATTGATTGATAAAGAGTTAGCCAAATATCCGGCTGACCAACGTCGATCGGCCACCATGTCAGCTTTGCGTATCGCGCAAACTGAACAAGGGTGGATTACTCCTGAGATTGTAGAGGATGTTGCTCGCTATATCGGTATCCCAGCGATTGCCGTACAAGAAGTGGCTACCTTCTACAATATGTTTGACCTTAAGCCCGTGGGTCGCTTTAAAGTCACCGTCTGCACAAACTTACCCTGTGTCTTACGTGATGGTGTGAAGACCTTGGATTACCTCAGCCAGAAGCTTGGCATTGGCGTGAATGAAACCACCGCCGATGGCCTAATTACCCTGAAAGAGAGTGAATGCTTAGGTGCTTGCGGTGACTCGCCTGTGGTCTTGGTGAATAACCATCATATGTGCGTACGCATGACACAAGAGCGTATCGACGAAATGCTTGAAGATATTCGCAAGGAGGCGCAGGCATGAGTTTTCTCGACAAATATTCTCAAGGCCTAATCGCCAACCCTGGTAATGACTTAAGCACCAGCATGGCCTTACATGGTCGCCATATCCAACCTCAAATTCTAGATGGTCTTAACGGTGCTAACTGGCAACTTGACGAGTATGTTAAGCGTGGTGGCTATGAAGCCCTACGTAAAGTCTTAACCGGTGGCATGAGCCAGGAAGACGTGATTTCTGAGTTAAAAACTTCAGCACTCCGAGGTCGTGGCGGTGCAGGTTTCCCGACAGGCTTGAAGTGGAGCTTTATGCCACGCTCATTCCCGGGTCAGAAATACGTTGTCTGTAACTCGGACGAAGGTGAACCAGGTACATTTAAAGACCGTGATATTCTACGCTTCAACCCACATACGGTGATTGAAGGGATGATTATTGCGGGCTACGCCATGGGCGTGAGTGTCGGCTATAACTATATCCACGGTGAGATTTTCGAAGTCTATGAACGCTTTGAAGAGGCGATTGAACAGGCACGTGCCGCAGGTTTCTTGGGTGATAACATCCTAGGCTCTGGCTTTAACTTCCAACTCCACGCCCACCATGGTTATGGTGCGTATATCTGTGGTGAAGAGACCGCCTTACTTGAGTCGCTTGAAGGCAAAAAAGGCCAACCACGCTTTAAACCACCATTCCCAGCGAGTTTTGGTTTATACGGTAAGCCAACCACAATTAATAATACGGAAACTTTTGCTGCTGTGCCTTGGATTATCCGCAACGGTGGTAAAGCTTATCTTGAAGTCGGCCTACCGAATAATGGTGGTACTAAGTTGTTCTCAATTACCGGCGATATTGAGCGCCCAGGTACGTATGAGATTCCACTAGGCACACCATTCTCAACCTTGCTTGAGTTGGCCGGTGGTATGCGCCAAGGCAGCAAGTTGAAAGCGGTCATCCCAGGTGGCTCAAGTGCGCCAGTGATTCCAGGTGACATCATGATGGACACCAATATGGACTATGACTCGATTGCGAAAGCTGGCTCGATGCTGGGTTCCGGTGCTGTAACGGTGATGGATGATACTCGCTGTATGGTGAAATCACTCCTACGCTTATCGTACTTCTATTACGAAGAAAGCTGTGGTCAATGTACGCCTTGCCGTGAAGGTACAGGTTGGTTGTACCGTATGGTGCATCGTATTGAGCACGGTAAGGGGCGCGCCGAGGACTTGGACGTATTGGATGAGATTGCCAGCAACATTATGGGTCGCACGATTTGTGCCCTAGGTGATGCGGCGGCCATGCCTGTACGCGCTTTCTTGAAGCATTATCGTGACGAATTTGCCTACCACATTGAACATAAGCAATGTGTTGTGGCTCCTTATCTGTAGGTCGAAATAATGGTTGAATTAACGATTGACGGTAAACAAGTGTCGGTGCCTGCAGGTAGCATGGTGATGCATGCTGCTAGCGAATTAGGTATCTATGTACCGCACTTTTGCTACCATAAAAAATTATCTATTGCGGCGAACTGCCGTATGTGTCTTGTTGAAGTTGAGAAAGCTCCTAAGACCTTGCCGGCATGTGCAACACCCGTTACCGATGGTATGGTGGTGCATACATGCTCTGCTAAAGCAATCGCTGCACAACAAGCCGTGATGGAATTCTTATTGATTAACCACCCCCTAGACTGTCCAATCTGTGACCAAGGTGGTGAGTGTCAATTACAAGACTTAGCCGTCGGTTACGGTAAGTCTGAAACTCGTTATCGCGAAGAAAAGCGTGTGGTATTCCACAAGGACGTCGGCCCCTTAGTTTCTGCTGAAGAGATGGCACGCTGTATCCAATGTACACGCTGCGTACGCTTTGGCGAAGAGGTTGGCGGTATCCAAGAATTGGGTATGGTGAATCGCGGTGAGCATTCAGAGATCACCACCTTCGTGGGTCGTGCGATTGAGTCAGAACTCTCTGGCAATATGATTGATATTTGCCCCGTTGGTGCCTTGACCTCTAAACCGTTCCGTTACAGCGCACGTACGTGGGAACTGGCACGTCGCCGTTCAGTGAGCCCGCACGATAGCGTAGGCAGTAACTTGGTGGTTCAAGTGAAGAACGACCGTGTGCTACGCGTAGTACCTTTTGAGAATGAAGAGGTCAACGAGTGCTGGATTAGCGACAAAGACCGTTGGTCTTACGAAGGTCTACATATTGACGATCGCTTATCAGTACCTATGATCAAGGGTGATGATAATGTCTGGCGTGAATCAAGTTGGGAAGAAGCCTTAACCGCTGTGGCCCAAGGTCTTGAATATACCAAGAAGCAATTTGGCGCAGCGAAAATCGGTGCCTTAGCCTCAGAGACCTCAACACTTGAAGAATTAAGCTTATTGAATGCTGTGGTACGCGGTTTAGGTTCAAACAATATCGACACCTTATTGCGTCAGACTGATGCTAATTTAGTGAAATCAATTGCTGGTGTGCCTTGGTTAGGCATGCCGATTGCTGATTTGAATACACTTGATGGTGTGGTGGTGATTGGTTCTAACCTACGTAAAGACCATCCATTAATGGCGCAACGTCTACGCCAAGCCGCGAAGCATGGTGCACGTATTATTCTGATTGATAGCTACGGTGAAGATCCTTTATTCCCAGTCGCCGCTCGCTTGACGGTAGCGCCATCACAATTGGCCGCAACGGTGGCACAAGTAGCCGCTGCTGTGAAAGCTCAGAAAGAGGGTGCGCAAGCCGATCTACAAGATGCAACGCAAGCACTAGCAGCGCAGATTGTTGCCGGTGCTAAACCTGCCGTACTCTTGGGTAATGCTGCTGTGGCTGCCCCTGATGCCAGCCAGATTGCGGCACAAGCACAAGTATTAGCGGATGCAAGTCAAGCGACATTAGGTTTCTTAACTTCAGGCGTGAATACTGTAGGTGCTTACCTCGTCGGTGCAACAGCACAGAACGGTGGTCTAAGCGCACAAGAGATGATTAAAGATTCTCTAGCCGCTTATATCGTCGTACATACCGAGCCTAAGTTTGATATGGATAATGGTCTAGCCGCTGAAGCTGCATTAGCGAAGTCTTTCAGTGTGGCGTTGACATCCTACAAATCAGCCGCTCAGTCTTGGGCCCGTGTGATGTTGCCAGTGGCGCCATTTACCGAGACTTCAGGTACTTATGTGAATGCTGAGGGTCGCGCGCAAAGCTTTAAAGGCGTAGTGCCATCCTATGCGCAATCACGTCCAGCTTGGAAAGTCTTACGCGTATTGGGTAATTTGTTAAGTCTAAATGACTTTGATTATGAATCATCTGAAGCGATTCGTGAAAAAGTCTTAGCCTGCAATTTCACCGCCAAGCTCAACAATAAAGTGACGGCTGTAGTGCAAGCAAGCAGCGTGACTGAATTGAACGGTTTAGAGCGTGTGGCAGAAGTAGCTATTTATCGTACTGATGCGATTGTACGCCGTGCGGAGTCTTTGCAAGAGACAGAGATTAGCCAAACACCTCGTGCCTTGATGAATAGCCAAACTTTAGCCGCCTTACAAATCACTGAGGGTGCTAAAGTCAAGGTGTCATCTGCGACAGGTACAATTGAGCTTGAAGCCGCTGCAGATGATCGTCTCGCGAATTCGACTGTACGTATTGCACAAGGCTTTGAAGCAACCGTGGCCTTAGGTCAGGCCTTTGGTCAACTAACTGTGGAGCGCATCTAATATGGATATTTGGTCTTGGTTCACAGATGGTGTGGCTGCGGTGAACGCATGGGGAGCTGATCTCCTGGGCGAAACATTGTGGCTGATCATTTGGTCAATTATTAAAATCTTAGTGATTGCTCTGCCGATCATTATCTGTGTGGCCTTCCTCACCTTATGGGAACGTCGCATGATTGGTTATATGCACGTGCGTCGCGGCCCGAACCGTACAGGTCCAGGCGGTATTTTGCAGCCATTTGCTGACGTACTTAAGCTTTTAACCAAGGAAGTGATCGTACCGGCTAAAGCCAATAAAGTACTGTATATCTTGGCACCGATTGTGACCTTGATTCCAGCTTTAGCGGCATGGGCGGTCATTCCTTTCGGTCCTGATGCGGTACTATCGAATATTAACGCTGGTCTACTGTATGTGATGGCGATTACGTCGGTAGGTGTGTATGGTGTGATTCTGGCAGGTTGGGCGTCTAACTCTAAGTATCCATTCTTAGGGGCGATGCGCGCTTCAGCACAGATGATCTCTTATGAGCTGGCGATTGGTTTTGTCTTGCTTGCGGTTCTGTTAGTGTCAGGTACATTAAATATGAACGGCATTGTGCAAGGTCAACTCAATGGTTGGTTCGCCGACCGTGGTATTAACTTCATGTCATGGAACTGGTTACCACTGTTCCCACTCTTTGTCGTGTATGTGATTTCAGCGGTGGCTGAGACGAACCGTCACCCATTCGATGTGGTTGAAGGTGAGTCTGAGATTGTTGCCGGTCACATGGTGGAATACTCAGGCATGGGCTTTGCGATGTTCTTCTTAGCTGAATACGCAAATATGATTTTATTATCAGCGATGGCAGCAGTAATGTTCTTAGGTGGCTGGTCAAGTCCAATTGATATTGCCCCATTGAACTGGGTGCCAGGTTGGTTGTGGTTAGGCATTAAGACTTTCTTTGTGGTGTCTTTCTTCATCTGGTTCCGTGCGAGTTTCCCACGTTACCGTTATGACCAGATTATGCGTCTAGGTTGGAAGATCTTTATCCCATTGACTGGTATTTGGTTAGTTGTTTTAGCCATTTGGATGCAAACACCATTCAATATTTGGCAACACTAAGATAGGCGGACACTAGAATGAGTAAAATTAAAAGTTTCATCGGTAGCCTGTTTTTGACAGAATTAGTCAAGGGTTTGGCGCTGACAGGAAAGTACTTCTTTAAGGGTAAATTTACTTTACGCTACCCTTATGAGAAGACTCCGATGTCGCCACGATTCCGTGGCCTACATGCACAACGTCGCTACCCGAATGGTGAAGAGCGTTGTATTGCCTGTAAATTATGTGAAGCGGTCTGCCCAGCAGTCGCGATTAGTATTGAGTCTGAAGAGCGCGAAGACGGTTCACGTCGTACCTCTCGTTATGATATTGACTTAACGAAGTGTATTTTCTGCGGTTTCTGCGAAGAAAGCTGTCCAGTAGATGCAATTGTTGAGACCCATATTCACGAGTATCACGGTGAACAGCGCGGTGATCTCTACTTCACGAAAGAAATGTTATTAGCGGTTGGTGATAAATATGAATCCGAAATTGCAGCGCGTCGCGAAGCTGATGCGCCATATCGATAAGGCAGGTGAATAAGATGATATTTTCAACTGTACTCTTTTATATTTTGGCAGCGGTATTAATTATCGCTGGTGTGCGCGTGGTCTTATCACGTCACCCAGTGGTTGCTGTGCTGCACTTAATCTTGGCGTTCTTCACAGCCGCCATGTTATGGATTCTAATTGGTGCCGAGTTCTTAGGTCTCTTATTGATTGTGGTCTACGTCGGGGCAGTGATGGTACTGTTCCTCTTCGTGGTGATGATGATTGATGTGGTGCCTGAGTCTTTACGCAGTGGTTTCCGCACTTACTTGCCGCTTGGTTTAGTAGTCGGTGGCGTAATGGTCGCTGAGATTGCTTTTGTCCTAGGCTCAGTGTACTACGCGACACCAGCACCAGCAGCATTACCTGCAGACTATAACAACACCTTAGCGCTTGGTATTGCGATGTATACGGAATATACATTCGCCGTACAAGTCGGTGGCTTAATTCTCTTGGTCGGTATGATTTCTGCGATTGCCCTAACATTGCGTGAACGTCGTAACCGTAAATATGTTTTAGCGAAGGATCAACTCCATGTTAAAGCGGCGGATCGTGTTCGCTTAGTGAACATTAAATCTGAGACGCCTGCTCAACAAGAAGGGGGTGCACAATAATGACTCTTACCTTAGCGCATTACCTCATTCTTGCGGCCATTATGTTCGCAATCGGAGTGTTCGGTATCTTCTTTAACCGCCGCAACTTATTGGCTCTTTTGATGTCGATTGAGTTGATGCTATTAGCGGTGAATATTAACTTCGTGGCTTTCTCCATCTGGCATCCAGCGGCCAATGGTCTACCTGATGTGGCAGGACAGATTTTTGTCTTCTTCATCTTGACTGTGGCTGCTGCTGAAGCGGCGATTGGTTTAGCTATTTTAGTCTTACTGTTCCGTAAGCTTAATTCGATTAACGTAGACGACGTTGCGCGTCTAAAAGGCTAAGGGAAACTTATATGAATACACTTTCTCCGATCCTTTTAATGCTGATTGCATTCGCTCCCTTAGCAGGTGCGATTGCGGCTGGTTTGTTCGGAACTGGCTTTCTCGGCAATTGCGTATCACGTCGTGGCTCGCACTTGATCACCATCACTTTGGTGGCGTTCTCAGCGATTGCGTCGATTTACGTCTTGTTTGAAGTCCTGAACGGTGCTTACTTTAACGATTCGATCTATACTTGGAGCGTTATCGGTACCACTGTGATGGAAATCGGTTTCTTGGTGGACTCCTTGACTGCCTTGATGATGGTTGTGGTGACTTCAGTGTCGTTGATGGTGCATATCTACACCATCGGCTATATGGCTGAAGACCCTGGCTACCAACGCTTCTTCTCATATATTTCGTTGTTTACCTTCTCAATGTTGATGTTGGTGATGGCGAACAATATGCTGCAACTGTTCTTCGGTTGGGAAGCAGTAGGTCTTGTGTCATACCTCTTGATTGGTTTCTGGTATACCCGTGATACCGCGATTTTCGCCAATATGAAAGCGTTCTTAGTGAACCGTGTGGGTGACTTCGGCTTTATCTTAGGTATTGGTTTATTGTTTGCCCATACAGGCTCTTTAAACTATAACGAGGTCTTCTCTAAAGCAGACGAGCTTAACCAAATCACGGTCTTAGGTGACTGGCATATGCTGACCCTAGCATGTATCTGCTTATTCGTAGGTGCCATGGGTAAATCGGCTCAAGTGCCTCTACATGCTTGGTTACCTGACTCAATGGAAGGCCCAACGCCAATTTCTGCCTTGATTCACGCGGCAACTATGGTGACAGCGGGTATCTTTATGGTGTCACGTTTCTCACCGCTATTTGAACTGAGCGATACCGCTTTAAGTTTAATTATCGTGGTGGGTGCAATCGGTGCCTTGTTCTTGGGTCTCTTGGGTATTATCCAGAATGACATCAAGCGCGTGGTGGCTTACTCAACCTTGTCTCAGCTTGGTTATATGACCGTAGCTCTTGGTGCTTCAGCGTATCCAGTAGCGATCTTCCACTTAATGACACACGCTTTCTTTAAAGCCTTGTTATTCTTAGGTGCGGGTTCGGTGATTATTGGTATGCACCATGACCAAGATATCCGTAATATGGGTGGCTTACGCAAGTACATGCCGATTACTTGGATTACCTTCTTATTAGGTACCTTGGCACTTGTTGGTACACCGTTCTTCTCTGGTTTCTACTCGAAAGAGCATATTATTGAAGCGGCGAACTACTCAACCGTATGGGGTTCAGGTTTTGCATACTGGGCAACCTTAATCGGTGTGTTTGTAACCTCTTTATACTCGTTCCGTGTGTACTTCTTAGTATTCCATGGCAAAGAGCGCTTTGATACCAGTGGAGAGCATCATCATGATGCGCACGATGATCATGGTCATCATGGTGGTACGCCGCATGAGTCGCCATGGGTGGTTACCTTACCATTAGTCTTATTGGCGATTCCATCGGTGGTGATCGGTGCAATTGTGGTTGATAAGCTCTTGTTCGGTGATTTCTTCGGCTCGGCCATTGTCGTGGCAGCTGAACATCCTGCGATGACAACCTTAGCGTCACACTTCCATGGTTGGGTTGAATATAGCTTACATGCCTTCCAAACTGCACCATTCTGGTTAATGGTGGCGGGTTTAGTGGTTGCCTGGTATGCCTATATTGTGAATCCTTCTTTACCACCTAAAGTCTACAAATCACTTTCAGGTATCAACCGTATTTTAGAAAACAAATACTATGTTGATGCGATTTATGAGAATGTATTTGCACGTGGTGCTCGTATGGCAGGTCAGTTATTCCACAATGTGGGTGACCGTGGCTTGATCGAGGGTGTGCTTATCGGTGGTTCAACTCGTCTCGTATCGTGGGTAGCTGCAATCAGTCGTGTATTCCAGTCTGGTTATATCTACCACTACGCGCTAGCTATGATGGCGGGTGTGATTGTATTAATTTCTTTCTTTGTACTGGTACATTAAGGTCGGCGAAATGATTTCAACTATTCCATGGCTTTCCTTATCGATTTTTGTACCGATTATTGCTGGTATTCTGGTGTTGATCTTCGGCCGCGATGAGCGTGCCGAGTACACCCGTAAACTAGCACTAATTGGTGCGATCGTTAGCTTTTTAGTAACTTTGCCTGTGATTGCAGGTTTCGATTCTACTGTGGCCAGTATGCAGTTTGTAGAGCAGGCATCGTGGATCGACGCATTTAATGTCAAATACCACCTTGGGGTTGACGGCATTAGCATCTGGTTTGTGGTTCTGACTGCCTTCATCACGGTAATCGTGGTGGTGGCAGGTTGGGAAGTAATTACTAACCGTATTGCGCAATATATGGCAGCCTTCTTAATGCTATCAGGCATTATGGTTGGTGTCTTTGTGGCACTTGATGGCTTATTGTTCTACGTATTCTTTGAGGCAACTCTTATTCCGATGTATATTATTATCGGTGTATGGGGCGGTCCAAATCGCGTGTATGCAGCCTTCAAGTTCTTCCTATACACCTTATTGGGCTCGCTATTAACGCTAGTTGCCTTTATCTACTTGTACACTAAGACAGGTACATTCGATATTGCGACATGGCATGAATTGCCTTTAGCGATGACACCGCAACTGTTTATCTTCTTTGCCTTATTTGCCGCGTTCGCCGTGAAAGTGCCGATGTGGCCAGTCCATACTTGGTTGCCTGATGCTCACGTGGAAGCACCTACCGGTGGTTCGATTGTCCTAGCGGCTATTATGTTGAAACTCGGTGCTTACGGCTTCCTACGCTTCTCTATGCCAATTGCACCCGATGCCTCACAAAGTATGGCAGGCCTGATGATTGCCTTGTCGCTCATCGCGGTGATTTATATTTCGCTGGTGGCCTTAGTACAAGACGATATGAAGAAACTCGTGGCGTACTCATCAGTCGCTCACATGGGTTTTGTGACCTTGGGCTTTTTCATGTTCAACACGGCAGGTCTTGAGGGTGCGATTATTCAGATGATCTCTCACGGTTTTGTCTCTGCGGCGATGTTTATGTGTATCGGTGTCTTGTATGACCGCTTGCATTCACGTCGTATCGCTGACTACGGTGGTGTGATTAATGTGATGCCTAAGTTTGTCACCTTCTTCGTCTTGTTCTCTATGGCCAATAGCGGTCTACCAGCAACCAGTGGTTTCGTGGGCGAGTTCTACGTGATTATGGGTGCGGTTGAACATAATTTCTGGATCGGCTTCTTGACAGCGACTTCATTGATTTTTGCTGCCTCGTATTCACTCTGGATGGTGAAGCGTGTTGCCTTCGGTGATATTAAGAATCCTCAAGTATCCCACATGAGCGATATTAATAGCCGTGAATATGCGATCTTGGCAGTGCTGGCGGTGTTTGTCTTGTTTATGGGTGTGTATCCACAGCCATTTACCGAAGTCATGCACGTATCGGTGCAACAATTGCTAGAGCATGTCGCTCAATCTAAACTGTAGGTGCGCAACGATGTTAGAAAACCAATTTAATTTTGCACTTGCTCTGCCAGAAATTGTTCTGTGTATTCTGGCAATCGGCATTCTTTTATTAGAGGCGTTTACGCGCTCGAAAGACAGTAGCCTGAGCTATATTATGTCTTTGGGTACCTTAGTGCTACTCAGTTTAATTTCACTGTATCAATGGAATGCGGGTCTGAATGGCATGACATTCTATGGTCAATATGTAGCAGACCCAATGGCACACTTTATGAAGATTGTGTCGTACTTGGCTGTTATGGCTACGCTTGTGTATAGCCGTCAATACTTAATTGATCGCCATATGGTAAAAGGCGGTGAGTACTACGCTTTAACTATGTTAGCGCTCCTCGGCCAGATGGTGATGATCTCAGCGTCAAGCATGTTGAGTATCTACTTAGGTTTAGAGTTAATGTCATTAGCGCTGTATGCCTTAGTAGCGGTACGCCGTGAACACTTAGGCAGCATTGAATCATCAATGAAATACTATGTCTTAGGCTCTTTAGCTTCAGGCTTCTTGCTGTACGGTATTTCGATGGTGTACGGTGCCACGGGTCATATTAGCTTAGCGGGTGTGGCTTCGGTACTATCAAGCGGTGCGTATAACCAGATGGCACTGATGTTAGGTGCGGTATTTGTGGTCTGTGGTATTGCTTTCAAATTAGGTGCTGTGCCATTCCATATGTGGGTACCTGACGTATACCAAGGCGCGCCAACGGCGGTGACCTTAACCATCGGCGCGGCGCCGAAGATTGCGGCATTGGCCATCACCTTACGTCTCTTAATCGAAGGCATGAATGCGGTATCGATTAGCTGGCAACCGATGTTGATTATCTTGGCGGTCTTGTCATTAGCCATTGGTAACCTAACCGCGATTATGCAAACTAACTTTAAGCGTATGTTGGCGTACTCGACCATCTCGCATGTGGGTTTTGTATTGCTCGGTTTATTATCAGGCGTTCACTCAGATGGTCAGTTGGCCACAGGTGCTTATGGCTCAGCGTTATTCTATATGGTGACCTATGTATTAACCACCTTAGCTAGCTTCGGTATTGTGTTAATCCTTAGTCGTCAGGGTTTTGAGAGTGAAGAGATCAGTGATTTGGCCGGTTTAAACCGTCGTCATCCGCTCTTAGCATTCGCGATTCTTATCTTGATGTTCTCGCTGGCAGGTATTCCACCATTAGTTGGTTTCTACGCCAAATTAGTGGTCTTACAAGCCGCATTAGCAGCAGGCCATATTGTATTAACTGTGGTGGCTGTACTGTTCTCATTAATCGGTGCCTTCTACTACCTACGCGTGGTGAAAGTCATGTACTTTGATGAACCTGCGAAGAATGTCCCTGAAATCGGTACACAGTTAAGCTTCCGTAGTGGTGTCTTATCGGTTAATGGTTTATTAATCGTGTTATTAGGTCTACTACCAGGTGGTTTAATGGCTATTTGCGTTCAAGTGATTGACGCTTCTTTGAAGTTTAATTAAGTTTTTTCTGTAGTAAAGTAGGTAAAGATGTATCCTGAATCGTCCGTTTGGTTAATTATTATTTTGGCATTTGTATTTGCCACCATACCTTTTTTAACCGAACGGATGTTCGCTTTTGTACCTGCCCAGCTAGCAGGTGAGCCTGAACGCTTTAGTGGCTACTATCAATTACGCGCGCTCTTAGCCTATGCGGTGCTTGGATTAGGTGTGTACTTAATGAGTATGCCGCTTCATTCTGTCCCCTTAAAAGCCGTCGGTTTCGTGCTGTTTATCTTTGTACTTGCCTTACCGAGTGTATTGGTCGGTGCTTATGTGAAAGTTAAGAAACTCGCCGTGCGCTTATTCGAGCTCCTCACACTATACTTCCTCACCGGATCAATCGGCTTTATGGTTGAATCCTACTTTGCCAATAGCGTACCGCAACAATGGCAGTTCTATGCGATTAGCTTAAGTATTTTTGTTGTGCTGGCTTTCCCCGGTTTCGTCTGGCGCCACTTGATGAAGCATCCACAGAATCGTGGCATGTTGAAAGAGTAGCGCTTAGGCCTTAGTGCTTTATCCTTAGCGCTTTATCCTTAGACCTTAGCGCCACAGCCTTATCCCTAAGTCTTTAGCCATCATCCACCCATAAAGCGATCCTGCTCGATGAGCAGCTAGCTCATCATTGGCAGCCGCTTAAGCTTTAACACAAACGCCGCATTCGCGGCGTTTAGTCAATGTGTGTTCTACGGACGCTTACAAGACATCAGCTTCACGCATTTCTAGAACCGTTTCAATATGTGTAATACGGATGCATACCCAGAGCAGTCTCTAGAGGTGTTCTACGGACGCTTACACACTAGGCCCGCAAAATGCGGATTTTCGTTAAGGCGTCTTCTGCAGACGTTAACAATACGCTTACCCTCCATTCTAAACTTTACTCATAATAATTACAGAGTGTAGTTTTTTGCCAACTTATAAGGAATCTCCTCAAATCTAAAGAATTGTCATGCTTTGTATAGGTGACTATATAAATTGATAGTGAGCAAAAAATAGCAAAAAATGAATTTCTTTTAAAAAATCAACGGCTTATCTTGATTTTCTGGTAATTAATAAATATATTAAAAAATTATCTTTTATAAAATTTGAATTTGCCTATTTGTTTTGCTTTATTTTTGTGAGAAATCAATGCAATTGGAAGAATTTAATACTAGAATCAAAATGTAAAAAGGGTAAATGTTTTAATGTATTTGATTTTTATTTAAATATATTTGAATTATTTTCCTTCAAATTCTACGCTTATGATGCGCTTGTTCAGATAAGTGTAGTTCGTTAAGAAATTCTTTTCCATTAACATTGTCTTACTTTGTCACTACAGAGTAAAAGTGGAGTATAACTATGAATGCGATCTATCGCTCGATCTACAATGAGTCTCTTGGTACTTGGGTTGCCGTGCCTGAGTTTACGGCTGCTAAGGGTAAGCAAAATAGTGTGAAATTAAGTACCTCACGCAGTGGTTCAGTACAATTTGTCCTGACTGCGCTAGCCTCAGGTCTTATTCTGGCATTGGGAGGTCAGGCGATGGCTGAACCCGTCTTATATGCTAGAGACACGACACAGTGTATTAGTTTAGTTGGCGGTGCGGCAGGTACGGCTTGCCCTCCAGCAAGCACATTGGCGGGGGGTAGCATCTTGCTCTCAAGTAATGGAACGGGCCATGCTGCTGGTGCGAAGTCAATTGCGATTGGTAGTTCGGCTCAGACTACTGGAACCGGATCTATTGCTATCGGTCTAAATGCGAAAACAGGTGCTGCAGCAGCGTATACATCAGGTGCTTATACTTTTGCTGCAGTAGGTGATCTAGCAAGCCTTTCAATTGGCACGAATGCTGAAGCCTATGGTACATTTGGCGTCGCTTTAGGGCATTATGCGGGCTCAGGCAGTAAGGGCAACTATATGATCAATATCGGTTCCCAAGCTGGGAAAAACGGTGAGGGTTTAGGTGATATTAATATTGGCTTTGAGACTGGTATTAATCAGAAAAGCAGCCCCACTAAGAATGGTATTTTCCCAGGTGATCCGTATGCAGGTGGTAACGTTAACATTGGTACTAAGTCAGGTCAAAACCGTATAGGTGACGCTAACGTTGCTGTGGGTATAGGTTCTGGGCGTACTCAACAGGGTGATTATAATGTCTCCATCGGTATTCTTAGCGGTCTGCAAGCCAAAGGTATAGGCAATACCTTCGTTGGTAGCTCATCAGGGCGGGACTCCATAGGTGAGTTTAACGTTGGTATTGGTAATTTTGCTAATGGTAGTGTGACCGCAGATCGTACCATTGCCATCGGATATAACCCAAGCGCACAAGCTGACTTTGGTATCGCCATGGGCTTACGTTCAGTAGCAGGGGTTGCAGGCGATAAGTCTAAGCAAGGTGATATTGCATTAGGCTCTGGCGCACAAGCCACAGGGGGGCAGTCTATTGCCTTGGGTGCGGCAACGTCAGTAGGTAAATATGTCACTGGTACACAAACTACGGCTTCAGGTGCTAAGTCCATTGCCTTAGGTTCTGAAGCCAAGTCTAGCGCGGAAAAAGCCATTGCGATCGGTACTGGCAGCCAAGCCAAAGCCGTGGATGCAATCGCCATCGGTACGGGTAATATCGTCACTGGCGAAGGCTCAGTAGCGATTGGTGACCCATCATTAGTCGATAGCAAGGGCAGTTTCTCCGCCGGTAATAATAATGCCATTGGTCTCGGTTCAGACAATAGCTTCACTCTTGGTGGTCAAAATAGTATTGGTGCAACAGCAACTCGTGATGCGAATGGTGTGATTGATAATACCAAAGCCTTAACCGTCACCACAGCAGCGCCGAACACCTCAATCGTTGGCTTTAAGAACACAGTCGAATCACCTAATGTAATGGTGATGGGTAATAATGTGACTGTGGGTACAGGCCATGATGGTGCGGTTGTCTTGGGTAATAACTCGACAGTGGGTGCAGCGGTTCCAACAGCCAACGCTTCGGTTGGTGATGTTTCAGCAGGTACACAGATTATCTTTGGTGACTTTGCTGGTGCTGAACCAAAAGCGGGTGATGTAGTGAGCGTGGGTGCTTTTGACAAACCACGTCAAATTCAGAACGTGGCCGCTGGTCGAATTTCTGCTACAAGTACGGATGCGATTAACGGTAGTCAACTACATGCAACCAACGTGAAAGTTGCGAAGAATATTACTGATATTGCCAATATCAACACCCAAATTGATGGCGCGAAGACGCATTATTACAGTGTGAAATCAACTAACAAAGCAGTTGGCTCTAACTACAACAATGATGGTGCTAAAGGCGCTAACGCCTTGGCTGCTGGCGTTAATGTAAAGGCGAACGGTGAGAACTCCTTGTCAGCAGGCTATTCAACAGAGGCTGCATCAACAAGTTCTATCGCTCTAGGTGATAAAGCAATAGCGGGTGATAAACAAGCTATTGATGCTGAGCATGCCAAAATAACGGCGGCCAACGCTGCGATAGCAGCACTTGATACAACAAGTGCGACATATGCACAAGACAAAAAAGTACAAGACAATATCATCAAAGCAGCAACAACGGAGATCAAGTTAAATAGTACAGAAGCCATTGCTATTGGTCTTCGCGCTAAGGCTAAAGGGAAAACTTCTATTGCCTTAGGTTCTGATGCTTCGGTCTCTGCTACTGATGATGGTATTGCAATTGGGCATGAAGCTCAATCAACAGGCTTGCGTACAGTAGCGATTGGTTATAAAACTGGCTCTGGTTCAACAGGTGATCGGAATACCTTTGTTGGCTCATTAAGTACAGGCCTAGATGCTAAAGGCGATAATAATAGTTTGTTTGGTACTAATGCCGGTGTTAACCTCAAGGGCAACTTTAATACTGCCATGGGTTCGCATGCGGCAATACTCACCAAGGGTTCAGAGAATATTGCAGTTGGTTTCTATGCTGGACACAATCTTGTTGGCGATCAAAATATCGGTATTGGTCACCAATCAGGTCAGTCTATAGTGGGCCTTAAAAATATTGCTTTAGGCTCTAAGGCAAGCTTCAGAGCTGAGGGCGATAATAATATTGCTATTGGTGAGCTAGCAGGTACCGAAGGTGAAGGCGTGACAACACATGCCACTATGTCTGAAGCAATTTCTATTGGTAAAAAAGCCTTGGCAAGTGCTGATCAAGCGATTGCCTTAGGTTCTGAAGCCAAGTCTAGCGCGGCAAAAGCCATTGCGATTGGTACTGGCAGCCAAGCTAAAGCCGTGAACGCCATCGCCATCGGTACGGGTAATATCGTGACTGGCGAAGGCTCGGTAGCGATTGGTGATCCTTCATTAGTCGATGGCAAGGGCAGTTTCTCCGCTGGTAATAATAATGCGATTGGTACAGGTTCTGACAATAGCTTCACCCTAGGTGGTCAAAATAGTATCGGTGCTACCGCAACCCGTGATACGAATGGTGTGATTGATAACACCAAACCATTAGAGGAGACAACGGCGTCACCGAATACCTCAATCGTTGGCTTTAAGAACACAGTCGAATCACCTAATGTAATGGTGATGGGCAATAACGTGATTGTGGGTACAGGCCTTGATGGTGCTGTTGTCTTGGGTAATAACTCAACAGTGGGTGCAGCCGTTCCAACAGCCAACGCTTCGGTTGGTGATGTTTCAGCGGGTACACAGATTATCTTTGGTGACTTTGCTGGTGCTGAACCAAAAGCAGGTGATGTGGTGAGCGTAGGCTCTGTTGATAAGCCGCGCCAAATCCACAACGTAGCAGCGGGTCGAATCAGTGCAACAAGCACCGATGCGATCAACGGCAGCCAATTATTTATGACCAATGCGGTACTTGGTAATGTGGCCAATAGCGTTGTGACAGCGATCGGTGGTAATACTACTATTAATAACGATGGTACGATTGTCACAAATAATATTGGTGGCACCAATCAAACAACCATTCATGGTGCTATTGAGAGTCTGAATCAGCAGTTAGCAGGTAGTTCGATACATTTCTATAGTGTTGGATCTACTGACGCAACGAAAGGTAACTATGATAATAAAGGCGCAACAGGCACCAATGCCTTAGCAGCAGGCGTCAGTGCGAGCGCAACGGGTGGTTCTGGAGTAGCGGTCGGTACAGCAGCTCAATCACATGGTGTTAGCAGTGTTGCATTAGGTAGCAGCGCATTTGGGGGCACTTCAGGCTCAATCGCTATTGGTAGTGCAGCCAAAGCGGGTCTTGGTTCTAATTATGAGGCTTTAGATTGGATTAATTCGCAATCTAGCATTATGGGCTATGCCTATAATTTTGCAACAGCTTCAGATTTAGAAGCCTATGTCGCTACGATTGCCAATAAAACAAAGAGAACAACGGCCGAAGAGTTCGTCTATCGCTCTGTGACAGGTCATGCAAATAACGTCGCTATTGGTCAAGGAGCAATGGCTACTGGTAGTCGAAATATTTCTATCGGTGAAAATTCAGGTGGCTTTACAAATAGTATTTCTACTACTGGCGTACAAGATCGTACGGGAGCTAACTTTAATAATTTTGGTATTCATAATATTAATATTGGTTCGAATGCAGGCACCAATAACCAGAATGCTGATAAAAGTGTGAATCTAGGTTATCAGGCTGGCTTTATTCATCCAACAGCAAAGAGTGCGCTTGATGAGCAAGCCAAAGTAGCATGGAACGATCGAGCGGCCAGTACGAATATTGGTTCAGGAGCCGGTTACAACTCTGCAGCATTTGGCAATATTGCAGTTGGCACAAGTGCAGGAGCGGGCATTGTTGATTTAAATAATAATGCTGGTGTATTTGTTGGTCCTAATGCAGGACAGAATAGTAAATCAGGAGTTGTCTCGACTGCTGATAGTGGTAATCCAGCACTTCCATTCCAATTGCGTGAAGATGGCCGCTTGGCGAGTCCAGGCTCACCAATTATTGCAGGCGCGAATACTGCTATTGGTCCACAAGCATTACGTAGTAGTACAGGTAGTACGAATACAGCAGTGGGTCGCTATGCTATGCAGCAAGCGGATGGTAGTTCGAATACGGCAATTGGTGTTGATTCTCTATTAGCGGTTAAGGGAGATCTCAACGTTGGCGTCGGTACTGGTGCTGGTCGTCAAATTGAGGCATTCCGTTCCACAAGTGTGGGTGCGGGTAGCATGGCGTATGGTAATACTGCTGTAGCTCTTGGTAGTCGTGCTGTTGCAGGCGTACATAAGGAAAATACCGTAATTATGAGTGGCGTAGCTGTAGGTTATGAAGCTAAAGCCATCGCTGACTCATCAATTGCTTTAGGTAAGCGTGCCTCAGCGTCAGTTGATGATAAGGATGCTGATTCATCAATTGCGATTGGTTCTAACGCAACTGCTAAGGGTAAGGGGTCTATTGCTTTAGGTGGTGCGACTGACGTAACAACTGAATTGTTGAAAAACTCAGTAAGTCATACAGCCGAGGGTTATGGCGATCATAAAGATACCTTAATTCCAGCGGCAACGATGAATCCAGTTGCCAATGCTGATTTTGGTATTGCTTTAGGTACTGCATCGGTTGCTGGTGCTGCAAAAACTGATGTGAATGCTATCGCCGTGGGTAAAGGCTCTCAAGCCTTAGCCAAAGACGCCATCGCCATCGGTACGGGTAATATCGTGACTGGCGAAGGCTCGGTAGCAATTGGTGATCCTTCATTAATTGATGGCAAGGGCAGTTTCTCCGCCGGTAATAATAATGCAATTGGTACAGGTTCTGACAATAGCTTCACCCTAGGTGCTCAAAATAGCATCGGTGCTACCGCAACCCGTGATGCGAATGGTGTGATTGATAACACCAAACCATTAGTGGTGACAACAGCGTCACCGAATACCTCAATTGTTGGCTTTAAGAACACAGTCGAATCGCCTAATGTGATGGTGATGGGCAATAACGTGACTGTGGGTACAGGCCTTGATGGCGCGGTTGTTCTTGGTAATAATTCGACCGTAACGAAAGCGACACCAACAGCCAGTGCAACGATTGGCACAGGGGCGACTGCTGTCACATTTGGAGGCTTTGCAGGCGTAAACCCAGCCGATGGTGATGTGGTGAGCGTAGGCTCAGCCGACGCACCACGTCAAATCCAAAATGTAGCGGCAGGTCAAATTTCTGCTACAAGTACGGATGCGATTAACGGTAGTCAATTGTTTGCCACAAACCAACAGGTAGCTGAGAATACGACCAATATCAACAACATCAATACAAACATCGCAGGTGGTTTCGGTCTGAGTGATGATGCGGGTAACTCATTTATGCTTAACCTTGGTAAGGCTGCGCCTGTTATCGGTGATGGTAGTATTGCGACAAGCGTGGTCGATACCGCAACAGGTAAAGCGCTACAAGTGTCGCTTTCTGAAAATATCAATGTCGGTAAGGATGGCGTTGACGGTAAGGACGGTACAATCGGTGTACACGGTAAAGACGGCAGCTCTGTTGTGATTAACGGCAAAGATGGCTCTATCGGCCTGAAAGGTACAGATGGCAAAGACGGCTTGACCTTAAAACCTGACGCCATTGTATTCCACGGTGTCGATGGTGTAAATGGCAAGGATGCTAGCGTGACTGTTGCAACAGGTCAACCGGGTCTTGATGGTAAAGATGGTATTACCCGTATTCAATACATTGATCCTGATGGTACTAACCATGAAGTAGCAACCTTGGATGATGGCTTGAAGTTCGAGGGTAACCAAGGACCAATCATTGCCAAGAAACTTAACCAAACCTTAGCGGTGAAGGGTGGCTTAGCTAATACCAAAGCGGCCTCTAGTGAGAACATCCGTGTTGATAGCGAAGGTGGTGAGTTAGTCGTTAAATTGTCTAAAGACTTAACCGGTCTTAACAGTATCACTCTAGGCGATAACATTACGAACCAAACCGTGATCAATCAAGGTTCGGTCACCACCAATAATTTAACGGTGACAGGTGAGACCAAACTTGGTGATAACTTCCATGTGACCAATGCGGGTGATGTGACCTACAATGGTCCAATTACAGGTGATACGCATATTGTGAATAAGAAGTATGTGGACAATATTACCAATGCCGGTTCAGGTGGTGGTTTCGGTCTGAGTGATGATGCGGGTAACTCATTTATGCTTGACCTCGGTAAGGCAGCCCCTGTTATCGGTGATGGTAGTATTGCGACAAGCGTGGTCGATACCGCAACGGGTAAAGCGCTACAAGTGTCGCTTTCTGAAAATATCAATGTCGGTAAGGATGGCGTTGACGGTAAGGACGGTACAATCGGTGTACACGGTAAAGACGGCAGCTCTGTTGTGATTAACGGCAAAGATGGCTCTATCGGCCTGAAAGGTACAGATGGCAAAGACGGCTTGACCTTAAAACCTGACGCCATTGTATTCCACGGTGTCGATGGTGTAAATGGCAAGGATGCTAGCGTGACTGTTGCAACAGGTCAACCGGGTCTTGATGGTAAAGATGGTATTACCCGTATTCAATACATTGATCCTGATGGTACTAACCATGAAGTAGCAACCTTGGATGATGGCTTGAAGTTCGAGGGTAACCAAGGACCAATCATTGCCAAGAAACTTAACCAAACCTTAGCGGTGAAGGGTGGCTTAGCTAATACCAAAGCGGCCTCTAGTGAGAACATCCGTGTTGATAGCGAAGGTGGTGAGTTAGTCGTTAAATTGTCTAAAGACTTAACCGGTCTTAACAGTATCACTCTAGGCGATAACATTACGAACCAAACCGTGATCAATCAAGGTTCGGTCACCACCAATAATTTAACGGTGACAGGTGAGACCAAACTTGGTGATAACTTCCATGTGACCAATGCGGGTGATGTGACCTACAATGGTCCAATTACAGGTGATACGCATATTGTGAATAAGAAGTATGTGGATAATATTACCAATGCTGGTTCAGGTGGTGGTTTCGGTCTGAGTGATGATGCGGGTAACTCATTTATGCTTAACCTTGGTAAGGCTGCGCCTGTTATCGGTGATGGTAGTATTGCGACAAGCGTGGTCGATACCGCTACTGGTAAAGCCTTGAAGCTCTCATTATCTAGTGATTTAACTGTCGGTAAAGCCGGTAAAGATGGTAAGGACGGCACGATCGGTGTTCATGGTAAGGACGGTAGTTCTGTGGTGATCAATGGCAAGGATGGTTCCATCGGTGCTAATGGTGCGGACGGTAAACATGGTGTCAGCATCAATGGTAAAGATGGTTCAATCGGCCTAACAGGCCCTGCAGGTACCACCACGATCAAGACCCAAGATGGTTCTCCTGGTCTGGATGGTGCCCCAGGTACAACGACGACACGTATTGTCTACGAGAAACCTGATGGCACAACGGAAGAAGTGGCAACACTGAACGATGGCTTGAAGTTTGAAGGTAACCAAGGGCCAACCATTGCCAAGAAACTTAACCAAACCTTAGCAGTGAAGGGTGGCTTAGCCAATGATAAAGCGGCATCAAGCGAAAACCTTCGCGTGGATAGTGAGGGTGGTGAGTTAATCGTGAAGATGGCTGAGGATATTAAAGCAGGTAGCATCACGATTAATAATGGTGGTCCTGTGATTAATAATGCGGGCATTAACATGAATGACAATCGTATTACGAATTTAGGTGATGCGATTAATCAAGGTGATGCGGTTAACTTGAAACAACTTACTGAAGTGAAAAATATGTTCACTGAAGGTGATGCGAATTCAGTTAAGTATGATTCGGCTGATAAGACGACCATTACTTTAGGCGGCGTTAATGCGACCACGACGACGAAAATCACTAACTTAACAGCGGGTGATTTGAGTGCAACGAGTACTGATGCGGTTAATGGTAGTCAGTTGTATGCTACCAATCAGAAAGTTGATCAGAACACACAAAATATTAGCAATATCAATACGCAGTTAGATAAAGGCTTAACATTTGCGGGTAATGAAGGTTCGGTTAAGGCCAAATTAGGTGAAACTGTCAATGTAGTGGGTGGCGCAGCTCGTGCAGAAAGCACTTACTCTACGACTAATGTAACCACAGTGGCTTCAGGTAATACAGTCGAAGTTCGCATGGCTGATTCACCGAAATTTACCGGTGAAGTTAAGGCTGAAGGTGGTGTAAGCATTCATGATCACTTGACGGTTAATCCTGGCACGACTGTGAATATGGGTGGTAACCAAATCACGAACGTGGGTGCGGGTACGGCTGATGACCATGCTGCCACTGTAGGCCAAGTGAAAAACATGGTGCAGAACATCAACAATGGCTATGGTGATTTATCTCGTACAATCGAGAAGAATCGTCGTGATGCCAATGCGGGTACAGCTGCTGCCATGGCCATTGCTGGTCTAGGTCAACCCTACCAAGCAGGTCAGAACATGGTCTCGCTAGGTACCGGTGTATGGCGTGGTGAAACTGGTTATGCCTTAGGTGTATCAGGAATCACTGATAATGGTAAATGGTTGCTTAAGGGTGCAGTAACAGGCTCTGGTCGTGGTGGTGTTGGCGGTAGCGCTAGTATCAACTACGTGTGGTAATCATGTAGAAGTTTGATGGGTGTTTACATCCATCAAGCTTGAACTACAACTCCCAGTAAGCTTCACGGCGTGCTGGGAGTTTTTTATGGGCTATGGATAAGCAGACCTAGGGTACTGTTAATTAAAACCTAAAAAAATTAAATTGCCGAATTTCCATGCAGCTCTTTATGCACACGAATGGCTTTTTGTTGTAGGCTGTATAGGCGCCTTAAATTAATGTCATCCGGCGTTTCGCGCATAAGTTTGAGCATTAATTCCGCCGTTGCTAAGGCATCGGCGGCGGCATTATGGCGGCTCATATTTCGAATTTGAAATAAACTAGTCCAATGATCTAAGGTTTTATGTGTACGTGCATAATCTGGATAGATAATCGGTGCAATGAAAGCCGCATCTAACCATGTATGGGAGGCAATGCTGACGCCAAGGTATTTCTTTAAGGCCTTATCAATCATCGGAAGGTCAAAGCCCACATGGTAGGCAAGAATCACATCCTTACGAATATATTCTAAGAAGCGTAATAGGGCCTCAACGGGATCTAGACCATTCTCTTGCGCGCTTTTGCCAATGCCATGAACCAGGATATTTTCTTTGGAGCTGATCGAAGCTTGTTTGAGAATCACTTCAAAGCTCTCGTGAAGCTGTATGCGACCATTCACAATGGTACTTGCGCCAATCGCAATTAATTGATCGCGACGTAAGCTAAAGCCGCTGGTTTCTACATCAATCACCAAGATGCGAATCTCGTCCAACTCACGTTGTATATCAGGTGTGGGCAGGGATTTCCAGCGCTGCAAGCGCCATGCCTGATCGACTTCTAAGACGGGTGGGCGACTAAAGAGATGATACCAAGCCATACGACACTCTTTATAAACGATACTTTAAAGCTAAACTGCTTTGTAGGTTGCGAATTACGCGGAAAGCTTCACGTAGAACGCGCTTCTTTAAGGTATCTAGCTCTGACGGTTTAATCTCATTACTTAAGGGCTGATTGTTGCGGGATTGCTTAAAGTGGTGTTGCATACGCAGTAGCTGAATAAATAAGAAGGTTTCAATACAACCATTAATTTCAGCTTCTTTTAAACCAAAAATAGGACCGGCTTCTTCGAAACGCTGTACGGTATTACTGGTTTCTACGCCGGCTTGTAAAGCCATAATCCGTGCCGCATCAACTAGGAGTGCAGCCCCATTGATTTTAAGATCAATCGCATCATTCGCATTCGTAGAAAAGTCACGGAATACACCAAGCGGCGGACGGTTATTCAGGGCGTTCTGGGTGAGAAAACGGAGGAAGATTTTTTCACTTGAGGTTAAATCTACTAACCACTTCTTCAGATCCTCGGCTAGGCTGAGATGACCCGCAACGCCTCTAAAATCAAAGAAGATCGTACTATTCAATAAGGCATGTGGATCGGGCTCCGCAATCCAGCGGCTGAAGTGGCGGCGCCATTCGGTATCGCTTAAGCACCATTGTGGGTTCATGGCCATGATATTGCCACGGCATAAGGGGATGCCGAGCTTATCCAAATCATGGTTGACATCATGGGCAAATTTCAAGAGATGCTGGCGGTCTGCGTCACGGTTCGGGCTGTCTTTGAAAATTATGCCATTATCCTGATCGGTATAGAGGAGTTGCTCAAGGCGGCCTTCAGAGCCCATGGCCATCCAAGCAAACTCAATCGCTTGAACTGCAGGGTGCTTAAGAGAGTTTAGCTCAATTAATCGAATTAAGATTAAATCATTTAAAGTAGCAATAATGCTCGTTAATTGGCGGATTGCTACCCCTTGCGACATCATGTTTTCACTGAGTGCATCGATTTGTTTGATGCAGGCTTTAAGTTCATCCAGATTATTGGCCGCATGAATCTCGGCGCTTAACTGACGTAAACCAATGCGCTGCAAGGAGAACAGATCTTTCTCAGACACTACGCCGACTAAGGTTTTGTCTTGTGGCTCAACCAATAAGACATGACGAAAGCCATGGCGAGCCATTAATAAGGCGGCTTCATAGGCCAGGTCGTGACGTGATAGGGTCACGGGCTTAGCCGTCATTAAGTCCTGAATAGGTGTGCTTAAGGGCTTCTGAGCAATGCTCACGCGACGCAGGACATCGTGTAGGGTGAAGATACCAATCGGCTGATAGTCTGGGTTCACCACCACCATGGAGCCAATGCCGGTCTTATCCATAATATCTAAGACCTCGCTAATGGGGGTATCAGGTGGGCAGGAAAAGGGTTTGCGTCGAATTAACTCACCGAGTGGTAATGATAAGGTCTGTTGCTCGGTACTTGAGCGTACGTATTGACCTTGAATAATTCGCTTAGATTCTTCTAACAGTAGCGCTAAGCGTGCCTCGCAATAGTCACGAAATACCGTTGATTGCCGATGTAAGGCATAGAAGTTCTTAGCCGGTACCTGGTAGACAAAGGTGTCGGTAATGGCGACGAACTGGCTACCATTCGGTTTATGCGAAAGTAGGGGGCCAAAAGGGAAGCCTTCGCCTTCTTCAAATTCAAATGCGTTCTTGTGAAATTCGGAATCCTTCGCTTCGCGTTGGCTTTCAACAAGGCCTTGCTTGACGATATAAAAGAATGACGGAGGGTCGTTCATATCATTATCAAGAATAATTTCTCCAGCAGAAAAATAATTGATTTCACATTCTGACACTAAAAGTTCTAAATCTTCCGCGCTCATCTTCTGGAAAGGAAGAAATTGCTTTAAGTGTTCGATAGTAGTTTTAATGATTTCCATGCGACTCCCTAGGCGAGATGTTGTATAGGCTTTACGACATAGTAGACCATGTCAAGCGGATTGCCCACTGGGATAATTACCGAGCTGATTTAAGGCTCATTTAGGCTTATTAAAACTGATTAAGGCTTGTGCTGGGCGTGTTATTAAGTCTTCTATGGATGTTGTCAGTGGGTTCGTTTAAGCAAATGTACTCAGAACGTATTGATGTGTTTTTAAGTCGCTTAACTGCGCGTTCTTAAGGTCTTATTCTAGGCCTGTGAAATCGCTTGGTTTGTAGTGCCATATATGCTCTCTAAATTGGGTAAAGCGTTGACTTATTACTGAATATTATGAGTGAAAGAAATGGTCTTTTAACTTGATTTCAAACAAAATTTGAAATGAGTTTAAACAGGTGTTTGTATATATCAATACGTAAAAATTATGACGGGTTTGTGTAGCGATTTTTTCTCAGTAGTATCACTAGTTTTAGGGCTAATTTATTTTCCTGTTTATCAGAAATTACCCTAATTAATTTAAATTTTTATTGTGTTTTTAAACTCGCTACTTAATACTGACTGAGGCTTTATATCAAAACAATGAAACATAGGGTGAACATGTCGCCCTAAATAGGAGGCAATATGAGTAGTCAACCACCATCCACACGTGGCCAAGAAATTGACCATACAGGTTATTGGGGCGCCACCAAGCGCTTGTTATTTTCCATTCTAATCGTCTGGTTCTTGTGTTCATATGGCGCGGGAATCTTATTTGTTGAGTTTTTTAACCAATTCAAAATCGGTAATTACCCATTAGGCTTCTGGTTTGCTCAACAAGGCTCTATCTATATATTCATTGTGCTGATTTTCTACTATGCCTGGAAAATGGGGCGTATCGATCAACAATTTGACGTGCACGAAGACTAGTCGCAATAGAACAAGGATGACAATATGGATTTACAAACAATTACTTATCTTGTCGTAGGGGCGAGCTTTGCGCTCTACCTAGGCATTGCATGGTGGGCTCGTGCAGGAAGCACACAAGAGTTCTATGTCGCGGGTGGTGGTGTTCACCCAATTACTAACGGTATGGCCACGGCAGCGGACTGGATGTCGGCAGCTTCTTTCATCGGTATGGCAGGTTTGATTGCGAATATGGGTTACGGTGGTACTGTATTCCTCATGGGCTGGACCGGTGGTTATGTGTTACTAGCGATGCTATTAGCCCCGTATCTCCGTAAGTTTGGTCGCTTCACTGTACCTGAGTTTATTGGTGACCGTTACTATAGCAATGGTGTGCGCACGATTGCTGTCGTATGTTTACTTCTAGCGTCAATTACCTATGTGATTGGTCAGATGACGGGTGTGGGTGTGGCGTTCTCGCGCTTCCTGAACGTATCGAATGAAATGGGTATCTATATCGGTATGGGTATCGTATTCTTCTATGCGGTATTCGGTGGTATGAAGGGTATTACCTATACGCAAGTTGCACAGTTTATCGTGTTAATCTTGGCGTATACCGTGCCGGCGCTATTCATCTCATTACAATTGACGGGTAATATCTTGCCGCAATTTGGTTTAGGTGGCACCTTAGTGGATTCAGGAGCGCCGTTCTTAGAGCGCTTAGACCAAGTGGTCACTGATTTAGGTTTCCAAGAGTATACGACCTATTTTGCTAATGGTAGCAAGTTAAATACTTTCTTCTTCACCTTGTCTCTGATGGTGGGTACAGCGGGTCTACCGCACGTTATTGTGCGTTTCTTCACAGTGCCTAAGGTGGCGGATGCGCGTTATTCAGCGGGTTGGGCTTTAGTCTTCATCGCGATTCTCTATACTACAGCGCCTGCGGTAGGTGCGATGGCTCGCTACAATGTGCATGCAACCGTAAATACTGCGGTAGCCAGCAATGGTGATCTCTTTGCCGCTGATTCGTCGCTTGTTGCCGAATCACGTCCAGATTGGATGAAGCGTTGGGAGCAGACGGGTCTCTTGAAGTTTGAAGACAAGAATGGTGATGGTCGTATTCAGTACTATAACGACAAGAATACTTCACCTGAGTTCACTGCTAAAGCTGAAGCCGCGGGCTGGAAAGGTAATGAGTTAAGTGTTAACCCAGATATCTTGGTCTTGGCTAATCCTGAAATTGCTTTGTTACCTAACTGGGTCATTGCTCTGGTGGCAGCGGGTGGTCTAGCGGCGGCGCTATCAACAGCGGCAGGTTTATTGATGGCGATTTCTTCGGCGGTATCGCATGACTTGATTAAGGGGGTCTTAAAACCCGATCTCAGTGAGAAAGATGAGCTGATGATTGGTAAGATATCCATGGCGGGTGCAATTGTCTTGGCGGGTATTCTGGGTCTACATCCACCAGGTTTTGCTGCAGGTACAGTGGCCTTGGCCTTCGGTATTGCTGCTTCAAGCTTGTTCCCTGCGATTATGATGGGTATCTTTAGTACTAAGATCACTAAGCAAGGCGCTGGCTGGGGTATGATTGCAGGTCTAGCTGTTACGCTATTCTACGTATTCGCCCACAAAGGTATCTTGTTTATCGACGGTACACAATACACACACTTAATCGGCGGTCCAAACTCGTTCTTTGGTATTGCCCCTGAAGCGATTGGCGCGGTTGGTGCTGGTGTGAACTTTGTGGTGGCCTTCATCGTGAGTCGTGTATCACCACCAGTTCCAAGTCATATCCAGGAACTTGTGGAATCTATTCGCGTACCACGTGGCGCAGGTGCAGCGCAATCCCATTAATTTAATGGGTAAGCCTGTGTAGTTAGCATGTCTTGGGTGGCATTACCCACCCAAGACACATTAGGTTTAAGCAAAAAATTCATTCTTCAAGCGCTAATAAGCGTCAAACGTGAAGAGTCAATTTCTTAGTTAAATACTAATTTAAATAGAGAGGATTAAATCACATGTATGCTTATATTCACCTTGCGCTGACATGGATCTTATTTTTAGCTTTATTTCCTATCTCTTTTCTATGGCTACGCAAGGCATATCGAATTGCTGTGAAGAAGGATTATTCCCTAGTGGCGATGAAACGTGGTGTGCCAGCACCGAATCCACGTAAATTTATTGTGCCTGAGATTATTCTTCATACGGTCGCGGCTTTGTTAGTGATCTATGCGTTATATGGCGTAATCGTTGGCGGCTGGCATTACAATGAATGGACTGCGCTTGCGGGTAGTGCGATATGGTGCAAAATCTTATTTAGCTTTGTGATTGCTCGCCATGCCCACCCACCGAAACCTAAGGCGAAGAAGGGGGGCAAGGCCAGCGTGGGAAAGGCGAGCACTAAGCTTAAGCAGGCTTAATTAACTGTCAATAGAGTCGTAGTATCTTGTTCATGAGGGATTTAACCTCTCATGAACATAATTTTTCAGCATCATATGTGAGCACCGCTTCTCAGAGTGCTACAGAAATTTAATGAAATTCAAGCTCAATACGCGTCTTAATCAAGCGTAATCAAACCAATTCAATACACCATTCAAGCCGGAGTAGTTTAAGCTGAAATTTGCTTGCTCTTGAACTAAGGGCTTTGCACGGTAGGCCACAGAGTAACGGGCATGTTGCATCATCAGTAAATCATTCGCACCATCGCCCATGGCAATACATTGTTCAGGGCTAGCGCCTTCTTTAAGCGCTAAGGCTTGTAAATAATCAGCCTTGGCTTGTGCATCAACAATCGGTCCTAAGACACGTCCTGTTAATAGACCACGCTCATCCACTTCTAAAGTATTGGCATGGGTCTCATATAGGCCGAGACGCTCTTGTAGGCGCTGGGTGAAGAAGGTAAAGCCACCTGAGACTAAGAGGGTTTTAATGCCTTGTGCATGTGCTGCTTTAAGGAGTTCTTCAGCGCCCGCATTCAGGCGTAATTTGGTGTCATAGACTTCTTGCAGTGCTTGCGCAGGGACGCCTTCCAGCATCGCTACACGGCGGCGTAGGCTCTCGCTGAAGTCCTTAATCTCACCGCGCATGGCCGCTTCCGTAATCGCAGCCACTTGTTCTTTACGACCTGCGACGCCGGCAATCTCATCAATACATTCAATATTAATCAGGGTAGAGTCCATATCCATAGCGAGGACTTTCATGTTTTTCCAAGCTTGTTGTGGTGCGGGCAGAAAGGCGTAGTCTACTTTCTTGTCTTGTGCCCACTGAATAATGGCGGCTTGCTCGCTGAGATCAATAGCGTCTAAGCGTGCCGCATGTGCACCGACTAGAATGACTTGATTGGCGCAGGCAATAGCAGCGATTTGCTCAATCTGCGTGGTGGATAGCGTTGGAGATTGTAGGACGAGGAATGTGCTCATAGGTTTATTTAAAGAGTTGAAAAACTAAAAACATAAAAAAAGCGAATTGAAGATATTTTAGTGATTAGTTCTTGTATTAAGTTGAATAGTTGCTCCCATCGCTTTTAATACAGAAATGATAGTCTCAAAACGGGGATTGGTTTTACCAGAAAAAGTTTTATATAAACTTTCTCGTCCTAATCCTGTTTCTTGAGCAATACGAGACATACCAATTGCTTTAGCTACATCTCCAAGAGCTGCTAGAAAGAGCTCTTGATCATCTTCTGCTATGACTGCATTTAAATAAGCGACAATGTCTTCAGGAGTTTTTAAATATTCAGACACGTCAAATTCTTTTATGTTGTGTTTTTTAGTGTTCATGATTTAACCTTTTATTTCAGACCAAATATTGTTTGCGTATTTAATATCATCTTGTTGTGTTTTTTTGGTCCCGCCACAAAGAAGGAGATAAACGACTTTTCCTTCTTGAGCATAATATATTCTGTAGCCTGGACCATAATCAATTTTCATTTCAAAAATACTATTTCCAACTGTTTTATAATTCCCAAAGTTACCAAGACTTGCACGGCGTATCCTAGTCAAAATAATCGAACGTGCTTGACGATCCTTTAGTTTATCTATCCAATCTGAGAATTCTTCAGTAGTGTTTATTATATTTTTTGTGCTCATGGACGTAAGTATCAAATTATAAAGATGCCTTATTGTATCCTTTGGGATACAATAAGGCAAGAATTATTTTGACTTCGATATAGTTGTTTTTTTAGCGTTTCTTCGTGGCCTTAGTATCCCCCACCCGCATCGCACTCGTATCACCTTTTAAATAGCGTAATAACTGATGAATGCTCTCTATGCGCTGATTAATCTCAGTCGGCTGGGTGAACTCGACTCTGAGTTTATCGGGGCCATTTAGGCGGATATGGCGATGGCTTTGAATGAGCTCAATAATATTCACAGGGTCGATTTTGTTGTCTTTGGCATTGAAGACGAGCAGGGCACCTGCGTCGCTAATATCGACTTTCGTGATGCCTAAGTCTTGTGCCATAATCCGCAAGCGATGGGTGGCCATCAGCATAATCGCGGGCTCTGGCAACTTGCCAAAGCGGTCGGTCAGTTCTTCTTGGATATCCAATAAATCATCGCTACTGGTGGCATGCGAGAGGCGCTTATAGATGCCTAGGCGACGGTTAATATCGGGGCAATACTCATCAGGTAGAAGGGCCGAGGTATGGAGTTTCACTTCGGTATCTAGGTCGAATGGCGACTCTAAATCAGGCTCTTTGCCTTCTTTCAGGGCTTTCACCGCGCGGTTTAACATATCGGCATACAGGGTGAAACCGACTTCGTGAATATTGCCCGATTGTTGATCACCGAGGACTTGACCCGTACCGCGGATTTCCAAGTCGTGCATAGCTAGGAAAAAGCCGGAGCCAAGTTCTTCCATGGACTGAATCGCTTCTAAGCGCATCTTGGCTTGCTTGGTAATGGCGTCTTCACCAGGGGTCAGCAGATAGGCATAGGCTTGGTGATGGGAGCGGCCGACGCGGCCACGTAGCTGGTGCAGCTGGGCTAAACCTAATTTATCAGCACGGTGAATAATAATCGTATTCGCGCTCGGCACATCAATCCCTGTTTCAATAATGGTCGTGCACAAGAGGATATTGCTGCGCTTATGGTAGAAGTCTTTCATCACGACTTCGAGCTCACGCTCAGGCATCTGTCCATGGGCGACGCCAATGCGTGCTTCCGGGATTAACTCTTCAAGACGCGCGCGGCGGTTATAGATGGTATCGACTTCATTATGTAGGAAGTAGACTTGGCCACCGCGCTTGAGTTCCCGTAGTATGGCTTCACGCAGGGTGCTATTGTCTTCGCGACGTACGAAGGTCTTAATCGCTAGGCGCTTCTCAGGAGCGGTGGCAATCACCGAGAAGTCGCGAATGCCTTCCAAGGACATGCTCAGGGTGCGTGGGATGGGGGTGGCGGTTAAGGTTAAAATATCAACCTCGGCACGCAAGGCTTTTAAAGTTTCTTTCTGGCGCACGCCAAAGCGATGTTCTTCATCAATAATCACGAGCCCTAAATGCTTAAAGTTAATTTCTTTCGAGAGGACTTTGTGGGTGCCGATAATGATATCGACGGTGCCGTTCTTAATGCCTTCAATTGCGGTACTGACTTCCTTGCTAGAGCGAAAGCGTGATAACTCGGCAATATTCACTGGCCAATCGGCAAAGCGGTCACGGAAGGTTTGCGCGTGCTGCTCAGCCAAAAGGGTCGTCGGGCAGAGCATCACCACTTGTTGATTGTTCGCCACGCAGACGAAAGCCGCGCGTAGGGCGACTTCAGTCTTACCAAAGCCGACATCACCGCAGACCAAACGATCCATCGGTCTACCTGAGGTCATATCTTGGATAACTGCTTCAATCGCCTGGGCTTGGTCCACGGTTTCTTCAAAGCCAAAGCCTTCCACAAATTGTTGATAATCACCCATCGGTAGTTTAAAGCTAAAGCCTTGGCGTGCTTGGCGTTGGGCATAAATATGTAGGAGTTCAGCCGCGGTGTCGCGCACGAGTTTGGCGGCCTTTTTCCTCGCCTTATCCCATTGGCCTGAACCTAGGAGATGCAGTGGCGCACCATCAGGATCGGCGCCTGAGTAGCGTGAAATGACATGTAGTTGCGAGACGGGGACATACAGCTTGGTCTGATTCGCGTATTCGATTTGTAGCATCTCAACTAGACCATCGCCCACATCCATATGCACCAGACCTTGATAGCGGCCAATGCCATACTGAACATGCACGATAGGATCGCCTTCACGCAACTCGGATAAGTCACGCACCATGGCTTCAACATTGCTATGTTGTTCTTGTTTACGACGGCGGCGCTGAGTGCCGTTGCTGCTGCCAGGGTAGAGATCGTTCTCAGTTAAAACAATAATGGTGGTCGGTGCATTCTTCGGCTTATCGCTATCCGCAATTAGGTTTAGGTTTAAGGTAAATCCTTGCCCTATAGGGGCAATGGCGAGGGCGAATTTTTGTGGCTCAGCAATAAAATCACTGAGTTGATCGAAGACTTGCGATGGGCGTAGCTGTTGCTCTTGTAGCAGTTGCAGTAAGGTTTCACGACGTCCAGCGGAGTCGGCGCACAGAATAATATGGCTATCGTCTTTTTCAATCAGCTCTTGTAAGCGCATAAAGGGCTGTTCATGACGGCGCAGTACGGCGACATCAGGCGCTGGTGTAATCCCTGTGTGGGCTTGTTGTGGGTCTAAGCTAATGCGTGCGAAATTCTTTAAGTTTGAAAAAATCTGCTCGGCACTCAGAAATAATTGTTCGGGCGGCAGGATAGGGCGCTCACGATCGACTTTTAAAAAATTATAACGGCTTTGCGTGTCTTGCCAGAACTGCTGTATCACGCCTTCCAAATCTCCGCTGGTCAGGCATAAGCTATGTTCAGGGATATAGTCGAAAATCGTTGCGGTCTCATCAAAAAATAAGGGCAGATAATATTCGATTCCCGCGAAATTAATACCATTACCGACGTCTTTATACGGTAGGGCACGCGAGGGATCGCCTTCAAAAATCTCACGAAAGCGTGCACGAAATTGATGGCGTGCCTCTTGGTCCATGGGGAACTCACGACCTGGCAGTAGGTTGATTTCGTTCACCGGATAGATGCTGCGTTGGGTATCCACATCAAAGCTACGAATTGAGTCGATTTCATCGTCAAACAGATCTAGACGATATGGCACAATTGAGCCCATAGGGAAGATATCAATAATGCTGCCGCGCACACTGAATTCACCTGAGGCAGTAACTTGTGAGACATGGTTGTAGTTCGCCAGAATCAGTTGCTCACGCAGGGCTTGCTCATTCAAGCGTTCGCCTTTTTTAAAGGAAAAAGTGTAAGCGGCTAGGAATGAGGGGGGTGTTAAGCGATACAGCGCAGTAGTCAAGGGGACGAATAAGATATCCACTTGTGACTGGCTCAGACGATGTAAAGTTTCTAGGCGCTCGGAGATCAGGTCCTGGTGCGGCGAGAAGCTATCGTAGGGCAAGGTCTCCCAATCGGGAAATAAGCTAATGCGTAACTCTTTATCGAACAGTCGGGTCTCATTGCGTAGGCGACGTGCTTCGAGTGGATCGGCACAGATGACCACTAAACTCTGCTGGCTCGCGCGCGCTAATTGACAAATCCACCAGGCATCACCAGAACCTGCTGGTCTGGCCGTGGTGAACTTATGGCCGACTTTCAGGGATTTGAGGGTGTGTTGGATGGAAGGTAATGATTGGGGCGCAAGAAGGCGAGTGTTCACAACGGAGCTACTAAAGAAATAAACAATAGGCTATTTTAAAACAGATTGGTGATTGACACAGGAAATTGCTTTTTCTTGACGGTAATGTAAATGTACATTACTATGTAAGCGTAGGTGACAGGAGAAAAATATGACGACTTTATCAGTAACAGCAAAAGGTCAGATCACCCTAAAGCGGGATTTGCTACAGCATATTGGTGTTCAACAAGGTCAGAAGATTGAGGTAGTGAAGCTACCTGATGGTGAACTGCGGATTAAGGCTAAGCAGCAAACACAGCCAATCAGTAGTATTTTTGGATTACTTAAAGACAAAACCGCTGGCAAGATAGTCAGTATAGAAGAAATGAATCAGCTTGTAGCTGAAGCTTGGGCGGACAATAAGTAATGGAAATTATTGCCGATACTAATGTTCTGGTTCGTGCAATCGTTGCTGACGACCCTAAACAAGCCGCAGCAGCCCAGAAGGCATTACTTGATGCAAATCTAGTAGCTGTATCGCCAATCGCTCTCTGCGAACTGTATTGGGTTCTAAGCAGAGCTTATAAAATACCTGATGTAGATATTGAAACTGCTATTCGGGCTTTAATCAGTGCTGCTAACGTACGTACGGATTCCGTTGCTGCGGAAGCAGGTTTAATGTTCATGAATAATGGTGGAGATTTCGCTGACGGTGTCTTGTGGCATTTGGGAATCACGCTTGGTGGCAAAATGTTTGTATCGTTTGACAAAAAAGTGGCAAGCATTCTGAAAGCAGACAAGGTGGACGTCAAACTGATGTAATTCTTTAACGGAAATTTCCAAGCGCTTATCACCTTGAACTGGTGCTCTGGGTCGATGGTACGAAGCATTAACCTTTTTTATTTAAGTTTAAACTTATGAGTTTTAAATTAGTAGCTCTTATTCCTGCGGGTGGCGTGGGTGAGCGTGCCCAGCATACGGTGCAGGGCCAAGCTGTGCCTAAGCAATATCGCCAGATTAATCAAGCTTCTATGCTGATGCATAGTGTGCGTGCTTTATTGGCGGATCCTCGTGTAGAGCATGTGTATATTGGTGTGGCGGCTACAGACGACTGGATTGAGCGTGAGGATTTCTCGGCATTAGCGGGGCGTGTGACGATCTTGCCTTGTGGTGGTGAGACACGCGCCTTAACGGTCTTGAATACTTTGCGTGAGAGTGGGCTTGACGAAGATGCTTGGGTCTTGGTGCATGATGCGGCACGTCCTGGCTTACCGCAAGAAGCTTTAAGTGAATTAATTACGGTCTGCTTGCAGCAACAGCAGGGTGGGCTATTGGCCTTGCCTGTGGGGGATACGGTGAAGCGGGCGCGGGTGTTGCAAAACACACCTGTCTGTGTGCAAGAGACGGTCTCTCGTGAAGGCTTGTGGCTTGCGCAGACGCCGCAACTGTTTAAAGCGCATGAGTTGCGTGAGGCATTGGCGCAGGCTTTAGCCCAAGGTGCAGAGATTACTGATGAGGCGAGTGCGATGGAATTTATTGGACAACACCCCTTATTAGTGAAGGGACATTGGCGTAACTTAAAGGTTACTTGGTTAAGTGATTTTGATTTAGTGGAGCAATTCTTATGAGAAATATGTTTCGTGTAGGGCAGGGGTTTGATGTCCATGCCTTAGTTGAAGGGCGTCCACTGATTCTCGGTGGGGTAACGATTCCGCATACGCATGGCCTGCAAGGTCACTCTGATGCGGATGCTTTACTGCATGCGATTACTGATGCCATTCTTGGGGCTGCTGGCATGGGTGATATTGGTCGTCATTTCCCTGACACCGACCCACAGTACAAGGGGGCGAATAGTCGTGTACTGTTACGCGCCGCGTATGCTAAGGTGAATTTAGCGGGGTGGAGTGTGATTAATGTGGATGCGACGATTCATGCGCAAGCGCCGAAAATCATGCCGTATGCCGAGCAGATGGTGAATAATATTGCCGATGATTTGAAGATCACTGCTGACTGTGTGAATGTGAAGGGTAAGACCAATGAACATCTTGGCTATTTGGGCCGCAAAGAAGGCATCGCAGCGACGGTAGTGGTGCTACTCGCACGGGATGAATAAATCCATACCAGTCTAAAAAAAGTCAAAAAAAACCTCGCCCGAGGGCGAGGTATAAAAATTAACACAAAGGGAGAGTGTGTTAATTGTTTAGTTTCTTACAGCGTAGAGAGAGGTGGCGTGGTTTAAATCAGTTTAAGTGAATACTTAAGGTGCCGATTTAAGCTCGTTGTCATGTCAATACGAACCTAAGCCAATATTTACCTGAAAATTAAGCCAATACTGAGGCCAATAATCTCTCTTTCAATTCAATTACTTACCTTGTGCAGCTAAAACTTGAGCTACAGCGTTAACCACAGATGCGATACGACCAACATCTTGAAGCTGTTCTGTGGTCATGCCAGCTGCTTTAGCGTTATCGTAGTGTGATTTCACGCAGAAATGACACTTACCAACGGTAGAAGCGGCGAGACCGAAAATTTCAAAGCGTGCTTTATCAACACCACCGTGTGTGGCATAAGCATTCATACGGAGTTTTGCTGGTAGGGTACGTAGTTGCTCGTCACCAGTCATCTCAACGTATGGATAGTAGGCATTGTTCATACCCATTAAAGCAGCCGCAGTTAAGACGGCGTTAGTGTCTTCTTCACTTAGGCCAAGTTTGAATTGTTCAACTAGGAATGTACTCTTCGCGGCAAAAGCGGCGGCAAGTGCTACACCTACGGCATCTGCAGCTGATAGTGATGAACGTGCAATCGTGCCATCAACGTTGAGACGGATGTCTTTAGCCCAATCAGGGATCTGTGCCTTAATAGTCGTTAAAAATTCCATTATCTTGTACCTTCATTAGTCAATCTAGAGTGTGTGCCACCTCCACTCACAGAGGTGGCTTAAGCTATTTAGTGCTTACAACTCGCTTATATTAATATCGCTGATCTTGGTCCGATAAGATACTTGCCTACTAATCAGCGATTAAGCGTCGCACTAATTACAGTGTTGCACCACCAGCTGCGCGGTTGCAAGGGCATAGCTCGTCAGTTTGAAGACCGTCTAACAAACGTAAGATTTCTTCTGGGTTACGACCAACGTTAAGGTTGTTTACAGAAACGTGTTGGATAACGTTGTCTGGGTCAACGATGAATGTTGCACGTAGAGCAACGCCAGCGCCTTTTTCGCGAACGCCTAATTGGTCAATTAAAGAACCTGTTGTATCAGCGAAAGAGTAGTGGCCAAGACGGTCAAGGTCTTGGTGCTCACGGCGCCATGCTAATTTACAAAATTCGTTGTCAACTGAACCACCCATTAGAACCGCGTCACGATCGTCGAATTCTTGAGCTAGGCTGTTAAAACCAACGATTTCTGTTGGGCATACGAATGTGAAATCTTTAGGGTAGAAGTAGATTACTTTCCACTTGCCTGGGAATGAGCTCTCAGTGATATCTTCAAAAGCAGATACGCCGTTCTCTTCGTGGTTGTTAAAACCAGGTTTAACGCCAGTTACTTTAAACGCTTCTAATTTATCGCCTACTGTTTTCATGTTAGATCCTTAAGAAAAACTGTTAAATAAATCAATTAACTATGTAATTGAGTGAATAACGATATTCTAGCTCTATTAACTTGAGATTTCCAATTGAATATTTCTATTATCAATTAAGGGAATCTCTATTCTACAGAGTAGACCATTGGGTTTATTGGGCAAAAGCTTCAGTGAGCCACCAACTTGCTTAAGGAGGCGTTCACAGATGGCTAAACCTAAACCGGCCCCACTGACGCCGGTGCGTGCTACATCCCCTCGGGCGAAGGGACGTAATAAACGCGGTATATCTTCAGTATTGACACCAGCACCGTAGTCCATAACGTCAATTAAAACGTGTTTATTTTGGCTATAGGCACGTAAAGCGACTTTAATTTCCCCAGCTTGGGTGCGGCCATAGCGACGCGCATTCTCGATAAGGTTACCGACAATACGTTGCAGATTAATTTCAGATATATGGGCAAATAGCTTATTTTCAAGTTGGTAAGTAAATTCGCCTTGTAGATCCTTGGTGTAGGAACGTTCACGTTCGCATAATTGTTCAAGGATGGCACTAATATTAATCGCTTTGGGTAAGGCGGCGTCAGTAGGCCGTGAATACTCGAGGAGTTGGCCAATACAATGATTGATTTGGGCTAAATCGCCATCAATCGCTTGTTTACTCTCTTCGCTAATTTCACTCATCTCTATTTCTAGACGCATGCGGGCCAAGGGGGTGCGTAAATCATGTGAAATCCCACCGAGCATAATTTGTCGGTCCGAATCGGCTTGCCGTAAGTCTTCCACCATGTGATTGATATCCCTGAATAACTCACGTATTTCGCGAGGGCCACGGTCTGTTGGTAGTTCAGGAGGTTGTTCGCCACTGCCGAGACTTTTAATGACTTTGGTGAGGCTTTTAAAAGGCGCATTGGCAAAAAGTGTCACGAGTGCGGAGCCTAAGATGGCAATTGCGACGGCAATCAAGGTCCAGTGTATCCATTCCTTATAGAGGTCATCGAAAAGTGGTGGATGGCGCACTAAGAGCCAATACAGTTCATTGTCAATTTTCATGCTTAACCACAAGCCCTCTACGTCATTCACTGATGAGGCGATGATAAAGTCAGGCTCATCGATGGATTGACGAATGTTACTAGCGATGAGGTGCCAAAAATTACTATTTGGCAGGAGCTCGGTGATGTCATCGAGTTCGCGTGGGAATACCTGAGTATCACCAATTGTCGCTAGGTCAAGGACGAGGGCAGGGCGGTGCTCAAGTGGCACAAAACGCAAGGAGCGATAGGCAATGTTGTAGGCGGTGATGGCACGGTTGGCAATCTGTTCTGCTTTAGGTTCTTCTTGGGCTTTATAAAAGGCGAAGAGCCAAAACAGTAGACTGATAATAATAATGAAGAATAAAAGCACAAATGCTCGGCCAAATAGGCCGAGCCAGACATTATTGGCAAGACGCCGGAGTAATCCAGGCGAATGGTCATTGCTCATAGTGCTTAATTGTCACGACATTAGGGTTCGGATCAACCACCATCCGGAACAAAAACATAGCCTAAGCCCCAGACGGTTTGGATGTAGATGGGCTTGGCGGGATTCGGTTCAAGTAATTTACGTAAGCGTGAAATTTGCACGTCTAAGCTGCGATCGAAGGCCTCATATTCGCGACCACGCGCTAATTCCATTAGCTTGTCACGCGATAAGGGTTGCTTTGGATGACGCGCGAAAACCTTGAGGACTGAGAATTCACCTGTGGTGATTGGGATAACTTCAGTTTCCTCGCTGTCTTCTAGTGACTTGCTAAGGGTGCGTGTGGAGAGGTTGAGCGTGTATGGTCCAAAGTTGACAATCTCGCTGTCTTGGCTTGGGGCCCCTGGATGCTCATCCGCTTGGCGGCGCCGCAACACGGCATTGATACGAGCTAATAACTCGCGTGGGTTAAAGGGCTTGGCAAGGTAATCATCAGCGCCCATCTCTAAGCCTAAGATACGATCAATATCTTCAGCTTTAGCGGTCAACATAATGATTGGGGTGGTATTGCCTGAGCCCCGTAAGCGACGACAAATTGACATGCCATCTTCGCCAGGCATCATGACATCAAGGATCAAGAGATCAAAGTGTTCATGCGGCCAAATTTTCGTCATCTCTCGGCCATCTTCAGCAACAAAGACTGTAAAACCTTGCTCGGTAAGATAGCGACGTAAGAGGTCCCGTAGACGTGGGTCATCGTCAACTACTAAAATTTTACGAGGTGTATTAGTATTCATGCTTTCCGTTCTTATAAAAAATCGTTGAAGAAAATATAGACAACAATTTAGATATCTGATTAATTTGTAACAACTACTATGTTACACAAATTTAATCAATTAAGCATTTCTGAATGTAAAAGTTTTTTTGATTGGTAATCACTTGCAATTAATTTGCACAGAATTCGCTTTTTTCAAGAAGAAAACTCTAAAATGGTGGAGGTCTCATAAGTTAAGTATCTGTGCCTGTTGAGCGCCATACTTAAAAAGGCCACTAAGATCCATCTGGGCATCCTAGGTAAAATTAAGGATATTACTCCTCTAGCTTATGCTAGGGTTATAGTTATAGCACGGTCTAAAGCAATTTTAGCAGTGAGTGCTACCATTTATATCAGTAAAAATTTTTGAATAAGAAGTATGAAACGAAATTTTGTAGCCATTGAGAATGCGGCGAATAGCTCAAGTGTGGCCTTATTACAAGTGGCAGAGGATGAGCAATTTTCATTATCTGGGCGAGTGAATAAGGCGGAGCAGCAGCATGCCGAACATATTTTACCGATGTTGGATGAATTGCTGCATGAGGCGCAGCTAGCTAAGCAAGCGATTCATGGGGTCGTCTTTTCTCAAGGGCCAGGAGCATTTACCGGCCTGCGTATTGCTTGTGGTGTGGCTCAGGGGCTCGCTTTAGGGTTGGGAATCGATGTGGTGGCTGTGGATTCTTTGCGTGCCACGGCAAGTATGGTGCCGAATAAGCCCGCGTATGATTTGATTGTCTCGGTTTTGGATGCGCGTATGCAAGAGGTGTATCTGGCGGCATATCAGCCCGTTGCGGGTGCTGCTCAGATAGGTAATGAGCTGATGATGAGTGCGCAGTTACACACCGTGCAGGCCCCTGTTTTAATCGGGGTGGCCGATGTCATTCCTTGGTTGCGAGAGAAGCTGATACCTGGCTTGCAGGCACAGCTTAAAGTAGGACAGGCGAGCTCAGAGGGGACAACACAGGAGCAGGCAACACAAGAGCAGGGCGCGCATAAAATAGCATTGGATGGCGCAGAAAATAGCACAGCCACATTACAGGTTTTACTGTGTGGTAATGCTTTAGATGAGTATGCGCAGGAATTTGCCCAAGGTTTAGTTGAGAATCAGGGGCAAGTTGAAGTTAGTGCAAGCGCCGCTAATCAGGATCGGGCTGAAGGGGATTCACACGCTGCTAATCTTGGCTTTGATTCTGTAGCCAATTCAGTACAAGCGAATTCTCGCGCTATAGAGTTTCATCTAGGACACACGGCTTGGCCAAGTGCTGAAGTCTTGGTCCAGTTAGGCTACGAAGAATTTAAACAAGGCCGTGCTATGGCCGCTGAGCTAGTGGCACCTCTTTATCTACGCGATAAGGTGGCGTTTACCACAGCGGAGCGCGAGCAGGGCATGGGCGGTAATCCCAAGGCAGAACTGCCGCAACATAAGCATGAGTTTGCGGCAGTGGCGAGCACAGCGTCTGCGCAGACTAGCGAAGATATAGAAGCGCAGTTAAGCAACGTTGATGCACGGATTGATGTGATGCAAGTGGCAGATATTGAAGCGGTTCTTGAGATAGAGAATCAAGTCCAATTAGAGCCCTGGACGGCGGGTATGTTCGCCGATAGTCTACAAGCGAATTATAAGGCAGGGGTCTTACGTCATCGCAGTGGCCAAATCATGGGCTATGCTTTGCAGATGTTTGCGCCTGATGTGGCACACCTTTTAACCATTGCTATCGCGCCAGAATGGCAGCAACAGGGCTTGGGTCGCTTATTATTAACCTGGACGGAACAACAAGTGCTTGAGGCGGGCTTAAGTGCGCAGATGCTTGAGGTGCGTGTGTCGAATCAGGCAGCACGTGCGCTGTATGAGGCTCAATCGTATCAGCAAATTGGTTTGCGTAAGGGCTACTATAAGGGTGTTGATGGGCAGAGCGAAGATGCACTAGTTTTACAGAAAAATCTCTTATAATGCTCGTATGACAATGCATCCTGAATCCTCTATGATCCCTGTAACACCACAGCCCCCTATGCTCAATAGCCTGCAAGTTCTCTGGCTTAAAGAGTTAGGGATTGAACAGCTGTGGGGTGATAGTTTGCAGGCCAGCACTGCGTCTATACTCATAGCGGAGCCAGCTGCCTCAAGTGCTCCGCCCGCTTTGCGTGTTGCGCAGGCGAGTGACTCTGCAGCTTCACCACATACTCAGATAACATCTCCATCTCAGCTCAGCGCGCAGACAGTATCGCCAGTGTCTGTTCAGGCAGCATCTGATGGGCGTTCAGGCTCAGTGCCTTCTGGAACTGGCGTGTCATCCGGACAAGATGGGTTGCCTCAGTCTGATGCAAGCACTCAACAAGCGACTCGAGCTTCAATCGGTGCATCTCAGTCACTAGGCATGCCAGTGGGGACTGATAAACCATCGACTCAAGCGCAGAAAAATAACCCGCTTACTCGTATATTGGAGAATATCTCCGTACAGCAAAAGCAATCAAAAAGTCGCCGCTTGCAACGTAATGAGTCGATTCGTCAAGCGGATCGCCCTCAGGTCGAAGGGCTTGACTGGGCTCAATTAGCCGAGCAGGTACAAAGCTGTCAAGCTTGTCCATTACACGAGGAGCGTACACATGCGGTATTTGGCGAATTGGGGTCACAAGCGGCATTAATGATTATTGATGAGATGCCAGGTAAGGAAGATGATTTAAGTGGCCACTTATTTGATAGTCGCAGTGGGGTCTTATTAGATAATATGTTGTCCGCGATTGGTTTAGGTCGCCTGGATGTTGTCTTAACTAGCCTGCTTAAATGTCGCTCTGCTGATGGGGCGCCGAGTGAATTAAGCTTAGCGCAATGTCAGCATTATCTCTTAGCGCAAATTCAACTCATTCAACCGCGTTGTATCTTAGTCTTAGGGCGTGCAGCATTCAGCTTCTTGCAACAGGCACCAGGGCCTTTTGAACATTTACGTGAGCAGACTTGGCGTTACACGATGGCACAAGGACAAGAGATCCCTGTTGTGGTGAGTTATCACCCAAGCTATTTAATGGCGCACCAAGAAGATAAGGCATTGGCCTGGCAAGACTTAAAGCGTGTAGCCAAAGCGCTTGCTGCTTAAACGTGTATAGCTGCGTATGATAAGTACGTATGATA
>JAUNUI010000024.1 GCA_030538255.1 Pelistega sp.
ATGGACATCTGTGAAAGTAGGTCATCGTCAGGCTAATTATTCCTAAGAACCCCTATATCCGAATGGATGTAGGGGTTTCTTTATGCGCGAAAGAAATGCATAGTTCAAGCGCTCGGCCTGCCGCAGCATTAGCGCAGGCACGTCAAACGCAAAACCAGAGAGAGTGAAGATTATTCCTAAGAACCCCTAGACTCTTCGCGAGACTAGGGGTTTCTTTATGCCCGCTCGCTTTTAACAGTAGTCCTTCTCCAAATCTTTATAAGCAAATATCCAACTCTTATATAAGAGCTTTATTTGCTTTTAATTCACACGCTATTTCATTCTACTCCTTTATATATCTTTTAATTACTACCTTATTGCATATTATTGGTTTGGCTTTCCTGCTTAGCTTGATAGACTTTCGCTATGCTTTTCAAATATTAATTGATACAGGAGATTTTATGAAAACAACCCTTATTCGTCTATTCAAACCTGTGCTGGGTCTAGCCTCAGCTTCTTTACTTAGTTTTGGTTTAGTAGCTAATGCACAAGCAGCAAATGCTATTCCTGAGGGCCCATTAGTCACAACAGAATGGCTTGCTGACAATTTAAATAATGAGCAACTTCGTATTATTGAAGTGAGTGTGAATCCAGGCGTATATGAGCGTGGTCATATCCCAGGCGCAGTGAATTTCTCATGGCACAAGGATCTTAACGATACAGTGCGTCGTGACATCGTCTCTAAAGAGGCTTTCGAGAAGTTACTTTCTAAATCAGGTGTAGCACAAGACTCAACAGTTATTATCTACGGTGACACCAACAATTGGTTTGCTGCTTGGGGCGCCTGGGTTTTCGATATCTATAATGTTGCTAACGTCAAATTGCTTGATGGCGGTCGTGTGAAATGGGAAAAGGAAAATCGTCCTTTAACAAACCGTGTGCCTGAGTTTAAAGCCACTGACTATAAAGTGTCGAAAGTAAACACTGAATTACGTGCCTACTTAGCCGATACTTTAGCGGCTGCAGAAGGTAAGACTGATGTGAAATTAGTGGATATCCGTTCTGCAGATGAGTATTCAGGTAAGATCTTCGCTCCAGCAGGTGTTCCTGAACTCTCTATCCGCGCAGGTCATGTACCAGGTGCAGCGAACGTACCATGGGGTAAAGCGGTGAATGAAGATGGTACCTTTAAATCTGCCGCTGATCTTAAGAAAATTTATGCTGACGTTGGTGTTGATGGATCTAAACCTGTTATCACCTACTGCCGTATTGGTGAGCGTTCTAGCCATACATGGTTCGCATTAAGTAAGATTCTTGGTTACGATGTGAAAAACTATGATGGTTCTTGGACTGAATATGGTAATGCTATTGGTGTACCGATCAATAATCCAACAGGCACAATCTTCGCAGCGAAGTAATCGAGCAGCATAGGGATACTGAGCTATCCCACTCGAAGGACCCGCCTAGGCGGGTCATTTTGTCACTACACTATAGCAATCCTAGATACTAAGCTCGTAAGCACATTATCCATGGTGATCGTACATTGGGTGAGGTGATGCTAGATGCTTACCTCGCCTTACACATTATCAATGGTGATTGCACATTGGTTGAGGCAACCCAAGACGCTTAGCTCGACGTATTACAACAACCGTATTTTATTTCTATGACAACTCGCTTTTTACCTGCTCTCGCCGTATTTTTGGCTGCTATCGGTTTCTCTTTCTATATTCGAGATATGGCTTCAGGTCAGACGCTCGTTTTTGCCTTATTCTGTGGTCTTGCTTTAGGTTTTGTTTTTCAACGATCACGCTTTTGTTTCTATTGCCATGCGCGCGATTGGTTTGAAGACCGTAACCCACGCGGCGTTCTGTCGATTATCCTAGCCATTGCTATTGGCCTGATTATTTATACCATTGTTCTCAGTAGCTGGATGCCGAATCCGCAAGGCGGCTCCTTACCGCCCGATATCCACATCGGTCCTGTAAGTTGGGTATTAGTGGTCGCAGGACTTGCATTCGGTTTTGGTATGGTGATTTCGGGTTCGTGTATTAGTGCACATTGGTACCGTTTGTCTGAGGGCTCAGCAGCTTCACCTTTTGCCCTAATTGGCACAGCGATTGGTTTTGCCCTTGGTTTTATGAGCTGGAATCGACTCTACAGTATGGCGGTTGCTGAGGCCCCCGTGGTCTGGTTGCCCGCGCATTTTGGCTATGGTGGCGCTTTGCTCGTACAGCTCGCTTTCTTAGCTATTCTGGTATTTTTCTTATGGCGTTCATTTGCGGGTAAACCAAAGCAGACAGCGACTGAAGCAGACGCTACCGTACCGTCTCTTGCGCAAGTTATGCAACGCATTTTTACGGGCCGTTGGGATTACTGGATTGGCGGTTTAATCGTGGGTATTATTGGTGCTCTTGTGATTATTCGCATGAAACCTTTAGGGGTAACAGCGATGCTAGGAAGTCAGACACGGGCTTTTGCACAAGAGTTTTCTTTTTTTCCGATGCGTTTAGATGGTCTTGACCTGTTCGCGGGTTGCGCCACCTTACCTGAAGAGACTTGGATGACACCGAACGCGATTTTATTAGTTGGTATTATTTTTGGTTCTTTTGTCGCCGCATTAGCCAGTGGTCAATGGAAATTACCACGCATTAATTTACATGATTCTGCACGTGGTTTAGTCGGTGGTGTCTTACTCGGTTGGGGGGCGATGATTGGTTTAGGTTGCTCTATCGGCACTTTACTATCAGGTAGTATGGCTGGTGCTTTATCAGGCTGGGTATTTGGTGCAGCGATGTTTATTGCGATTTGGCTAGGCCTTAAGATTAAAGCATGCTTGGCTTCTTAGGCATTACGCGTTTCAGTCCATCACAGAAATTGAATCACTAAACCTTAAGCTAATCTCAGAGTGCTAAAATAAGTGCTCGATGAGTTTAGGTTTTGGAGTATTTAGTATGTTTAAACGATTTCTGTTGATGCTTGTCATGCTGATCAGTACGCAACAAGCTATGGGTGCCAGTATGCTTGATCGTCTGAAAACATTTCCAGAGCTAAACTCGCAAGCGCCATATAGCTTCAAATCCTCGCAAGCAACCTTAGTAAAATTCTGGGCGAGTTGGTGCCCTTTGTGTCTTTCAACTTTAGATGAAACGCAGCAATGGCGCTCAGACCCCGATTTTGCTCAGGTGAATATTGTGAGCGTGGCCTCACCATCGTATCTTAGCGAAAAACCTGAAAAAGACTTCATCGAATGGTATAAGGCCTTGAATTACCCTGACTTACCCGTCTTATTGGATGTGGGTGGTAAGAATACCAAAGAATTTGGTATTGCCGCCTATCCAAGTTGGGCCTTAATTGATGCGGAAGGTAATTTGCAACGTATCGTGAAGGGGCATATCACTAAACCACAGGCTTTGGCACTCTTGCGTAATAAGAACGCGGATCTTAAAGAAGTGAATCGCGCTTTTAATCAAGTTTACCCACAGTCCAGTGTTGCCGTGCAATCTGCCAAGACCGAACTCTCTCAAACGGTCACACCTACCCAAGCGCCTAATCCATCCCAAGCGGCCAATTCATCTACTCATCAAGCCATCAGTGCAGGACATCTAACTAACAATTCTTCAGACTCCATCGTTAAACCCATGCAGACACGAAAAATTTATTTAGCAGGCGGTTGTTTCTGGGGTGTGGAGGCTTATTTCGAACGTATCCCAGGTGTGGTTGATGCAGTATCAGGTTATGCGAATGGTAATACTGAAAATCCAACATACCAAGATGTGATTTATCGTGGCACAGGGCATGCGGAGACGGTTGAAGTCACTTATGATCCTGCGCGTATCAGCCTCACGCAATTGCTTGAATATTATTTCCGAGTGATTGACCCGACGCTCTTGAACCGCCAAGGCAATGATCGTGGGGTTCAGTATCGTACAGGCGTGTACTACACTGACGCGCAAGAGCAATCCATCATTCATCAGGCGATTAAGAAAGAGCAAGCTAAGTATAAAAAGCCGATAGTGGTTGAAAACAAAGCCCTGCAAGGTTTTTACTTCGCGGAAGAATACCACCAGGACTATTTAGCTAAAAATCCTAATGGTTATTGTCATATTGATTTAAATTTAGCAGACAAGCCGCTTGATCCTGCGAGTCAGTCAAATGATCAGATTTTTATCGATCCACGTAATTACCATCGTCCGAGCAATGAGGAACTGAAGCGTCAGTTAACGCCAGAGCAATACCGAATTACGGTGGAGCAGGGTACAGAACGTGCTTATACCCATCAGTATGATGATTTTTATGAGGATGGTGTGTATGTCGATATTATCAGTGGTGAACCCTTGTTCAGCTCACAGGATAAGTATGACTCACAATGTGGTTGGCCTTCTTTTGTCAAGCCTATTGATCCTAAGGTCGTCACAGAACACGCTGATTATTCCTACAATATGTATAGAATTGAAGTGCGTAGTCGTGTTGCCGATGCGCATCTAGGCCATGTCTTTCCTGATGGCCCGAAAGACCGAGGCGGCTTACGTTACTGTATTAATGGCGGAGCTTTAAACTTTATCCCAGCAGCAGAGCTTGAGGCACAGGGTTATGGGTTCTTACGACCTTTATTTCCTGTGAAGTCTTAGGCTCTTTAAATCATTATTTGACGTTAATGATTCTGAGTCGCTTGATCAAGTTTCAAGTATTTATAATTTGTTGTTAGAGCTCGCCGTCAAACCCTGTCAATCAGGAGGAGAGTGCCTCAATACATAAATACGCAAATTATAAGCCCTAAAAAACATTAAGCTTAAAAAATATAAGCAATAATATAAGCCTAGAGTATAGGCATAGAATATAAGCCCTAAAAATATAGGCCTAGAATATAAGCCCTAAAAAAACGCACTTCCTGTTAAAAAGAAGTGCGTGGCATATAATCATGTCGCTTGATGTATTACTGCTCCTTCACATCCCCAGCGGGCACATCAATATCTAAGGCCAATTCCTCATCGTCATATTGCTTAGTAATTTCGTCCCATAGCTCACCCATATCATCGAAGTGAGTTTGCACATCGAAGAGCTCTAGATTTTCGGAGCTGACTTCGCCGCCAAGGACGGGTGGTTTCTTAAAGCTATAGACGGTATTCTCTGGCATGTCTAAGGCCAATAAGGGAGCGAGTAATTCGATGGAGAAGTAATCAATCACAAAGTCGCTATCATTGAGCAAGGTTTTAAATTGCTCAATAGAGTCAGCAATTACTTCAAGCTCACCGTCCAAGGTATCAAGGAAGAGGATTTCACCAGTTTGTGGAGCGATTAAAAAGGCATCGCCTAACTTGGTAATCATGGCGATTTCTAATTGCTCACTATCACATAGCCAGTACCAACTACGTAATAAGTCTTCGGCTTTAAAATTCTCACTATTAATGGTTAGGTTTTGAATTTCCATACGATAAGCATCCTTAATGAGTAAAAATAAGCCACTGTTTATTGGCAGTGGCTTGAAGGTGAATTTTACCTTATCTTATACCAATACTCGGTATTAAGTCGTGTATCGTTGTAAAAAGGTCTCGTCATCCGTATACATATAACGAATCGCATCAATAAAGCTGATGAAAACCGATAAGGGGATAAAGATGAGCGAAATCAGAATAAACACGATGCCTGCGAACATCTGATTGAGGTAAAAGCGATGTGCGCCAGTCCAACCTAAGAAGATGGCAAGCACGATGGCGATTTTACGAGTATTGGCGGGCTTATTCAGCTCCTCACCATGGTTTTTATGCAGCCATACTGAGATGCCTGCAGTGATTAGCAAGGCCAAGACAATCTTGACAGGATGCGCTTGCACATAGGACCAGATGGAGAGGAAGAAATCATTAAGATTGTAGAGAACAATACCCGTCCATTCATAGACCAGGGTTGCGAAACCACGAAATACACCTTCGCCAAACGTCAGTGCGATTAGAACCACACAGAAGACAATAATTGGCACTAAGATCTTTTGCATTATAAGGAATTCCTTTTAAGAAATAAGAACTACTTTGGATTGGTATTTAAGTGAGGCCTTGAGTCGTAGCTTACTGCCCTTATTTAAGTGAAGCCTTGAATCGCAGCGTACTGAAAATCACAATCCTATAAAAACTGATTATTGCTTAAGCGTAGAGATTGATCGAGTCTACTTGACTGAAAAGCCTATTCATATCAATTGCTGCTTAAGCACAGTGTTTAGTCTCTAGACCGCTTGAAGGTCGAATTTTCAACTAAGCAAGGTAAAGAGATTATCACCTATATTGCAGTAAAAGTAAGTAAATCAAGCATGAAAGATGCTACAAAAAATGTCAATTTTGTGGCGCGAAATAGCCATGTTTAATTTTAGTTGGCAATGGTTTCTACGCACAGGGCTTATTATTTCCACACTTGATAGAATTCACTCCCCAATGAGGCTTCTATTGAAAACCCGATGAGATGGCATTAATCGTTTCACCACGATTTAATCTCCCCGATATGGCTTCTATTGAAAACTCCGATGAGGTACTTTGTAATGACAGCACGCACTGCCTGTCCTCCAATAGGGCTTCTATTGAAAACCTCGATGAGGCTTATATTGAAAATTTAATTAGCGCATATGGTTGCAGCGGTGAACAGGGAGGCCAGCACCGCCGCTTATTTAGAAAAATTCGATATATCTGTGCTTACGCCTTAGCAGCCTGTTGATTAAATAAGTGACTTAATTCATGCGGTCGACCGGCGATTAAATCCGCCAAAAGATGCGCCGAGCCTGTGGCCAAGGTTAGGCCTAGGGCACCATGGCCAATATTCAGGTATAAATTGCGATATTGGGTCTTATCAATAATTGGCTTACCTAGGGGAGTTGCAGGGCGTAAACCAGCCCACTGGGTGGCTTTTTCATAATCACCTGCTTGGGCAAAAAGGCCTTGTGCTTCTTGAATAAGCGCGCGAATACGTTGCGGGTCAATGCGATAATCAATCCCGACCAGATCCGCCATACCTGCTACACGTAGACGCGAACCAATGCGCGCATACACAACCTTACGTTCAAAGTCAGTAATGCTGACACTAGGAGCGTGGGCAGGATCAGCAATCTCTACGCTCAAGCTATAGCCCTTGAGTGGGGCCACAGGAACGCTAATGCCTGCATCGGCTAAGAGCGCGGTGCTTTCTACGCCAAGACAAACAATAATATGCTCGGCACTGAGGGTCTCATTATTATGCAGACGGACACTGACGCGATTATCCGCTTGACGCTCAATCTTACGTACGCCTTTTTTCATCAGAAACTGAACGCCGCCTGCTTCTAGGACAGCTTTAAGCCCCAGACAAACCTTATAACTATCGGCGGCTTCTTCACTTGGGGTATAAATACCGCCGACCAGTTGCGAAGCGACTTGTGCTAAGGCGGGTTCCCGTTCCAGACACTCTTGAGTATTCAAAGCAAATTGCTCGGCAGCCCCCAAACGACGCTGAACTTCTAATTGCTTCACCGCGCCATCCATTGAGGATTGCGAGCGATGCACGACTAATTTACCTGTGCTACTGAAGTCAACGTCAAGCTTCTCTTGAATAAAAAGTTGATGGTAAAGATCGCGACTCAGGTAGGCTAATTTAAGGAGTTCGGAGGTTGTCTGATCGCTACGCTTGGTATTGCAAGCTTTCATAAACTGCAGATTCCAGCAGGCATCGGCCGGTTTTAAGCTTGGACGAAAGCGTAGAGGGGAGTTCGGATCAAGTAACCACTTGGGGACTTTACCCAGTACGCCAGGGCCCGCTAATGGAGCGACGTAGCTATAGGATAACTGGGCACCATTCGCAAAGCTAGCACCTTGGCCAACTTCGTTTTTTACATCAAGAACTGTCACTTGATAGCCTTGTTGCATCAAGGTATAGGCTGTATTTAATCCAATTATGCCGGCACCAAGAATAAGTACTTGCATAGCAATAACTCCAAAAAGATTATAAAGACTTTAGCCAGTCAATTTCGGCTTGGCTAAAACCTGCTTGGCTGCGTGCCTCTAGGTTAAAAGGGCCTTTGGGGGCGCTTACACCATATTTAATTAATAAGTCAGCATAACACTGAACGGGCTCAAGTTGCTGCTTATCGCACATGTATTTATACCAGCGATTACCAATTTCAACGTGGCCGATTTCGTCACGTAGGATGATATCTAAGATGGCGACTGCCTCCATATCCCCCGCTTGGCGTAGGCGATCTTGAATGCCTGGTGTGACATCAAGGCCACGCGCTTCGAGTGTACGAGGGACTAGGCCTAGGCGAGCCAGAATATCGTCACGGGTTTTCTCGGCCATATCCCATAAACCATTATGCGCACTGAGGTCACCATAGTCGGCACCTAAGGATTGTAGATGAGCACGAATTAAGCTGAAGTGATAGGTTTCTTCTTGCGCGACACGTAACCAGTCGCGATAAAACTGTTCGGGCATGCCTGCAAAGCGCCACATAATATCTAAAGCAAGATTAATCGCATTGAATTCAATATGCGCAATGGAGTGTAAGAGAGCAATGCGACCTTCGGCGGTATGGGCGGAGCGGAACTTAACCTGTTGCGGTGGCACCAGTAATGGACGTGCTGGACGACCTGGTAAGCTTTGCTGTGCATGGATAATTGCTTGAGTGTCAAGCGCGCAGTCGAGGCTCTTGGCTAATTGCTCAACCGCTTGAATTTTATCGTCGATTTGATTGAGGGCTAAAGCATATAAAGCTTGCTCGCGCATATCCATACTATCTAAGACTCCTTGAAAGCATTATTTTACCGAATTTGTTGGATTCTCTCTTGAATATACTCAATCCCTGTATGAATAGTCTAAAAATCATTAATACTAGTGATGCACAATAAGTCTTGACTATTCTACTATGTTGAATAGTTACGCATTACTCGTGTATTTGTGTGCCTTTAGTGGCTTGCTGTCATGTAATGCGTGCATATTGGCTGCACCATGGTCGCGTATTTGCACGCGTGTAGAATATGGTGAGTAGCGAAGTAATTTTATATGTTTGAACGCATGTTGAATTTGGCTGAGGGCTTTCTAGAAAGCGTGATTGTTTAATCAGAATTTTAAGTGGCAAGCATTTTGTGTTTTTGTTATTTTCTTTGCGTGTAGAATAACGCATGTCTTGATTGCGCAATGAGTTTTGTCATAATTGAGGGAACTTCATGATGGTTTCTTGGTCAAATAGGGTGTTACCTTGTTGGTGTTAAATTAAATGGTTGCGGTTTTCTTGTAAACTCACCTAATCTGCCTAATTTTTAAATAGCAAGTTTTTGGATTTACGTATGAATTGGTCCCAAGAGTTATTAGCCAGCCTACAGTGGGTAGGCATTGCTTTCGTTATTTCGGTAAGCTTACTTATCCTTATTGGTTTTATACTCATTAAAACAACGCGTTGGGCCGCTATGTTCTGGCAGTTAGCAGGGCATTATTTTGACCCTCGTAAAAATCCTCTAACGATTGTGACATTTGCCATTGTGCTGCTACTCAGTCTATTTGGTGTGCGACTGAACGTCTTGTTCTCCAATTGGTATAACGCCATGTACACGGCTTTGCAGAAACTAGACGAGTCTATGTTCTGGATCCAAATGCTGGTTTTTACCGTGTTAGCGGCCATTCATATTACGCGTGCATTGGTGGCTTATTACCTGCAACAACGCTTTGTTATCAAATGGCGTGAGAATCTGAATAACGATATGTTGCACCGTTGGATGAGCAATAAGAGTTACTATCGTACCTATTATCTTGACTCACCGATTGATAACCCGGACCAACGTATTCAACAAGATGTGGTGAGCTTTGCGACGCTTTCCTTAGAGCTCACGCTAGGCTTAATTTCCTCTATGGTATCGGTGGTGGCCTTCACCTTAATTCTCTGGAACCTATCAGGTCCATTAGAGTTGGGTGGTTTTGTGATTGATCGAGGTATGGTCTTCGCCTTATATATCTATATCTTAATTGCCACTGTGATCGCGTTTAAAATTGGTCGCCCCTTAATTCGTTTAAATTTCTTAGATGAGCGCTTAAATGCGAACTATCGTTACTCCTTAATCCGTGTGCGTGAATATGCTGAGAGCATTGCTTTCTATGCGGGTGAAGTGATTGAGGGCAATAAGCTCTTACAACGCTTTAAGGCGGTAATTGAGAATGTATGGGCAATTGTGCACCGTAGCCTTAAATTCCAAGGTTTTAACTTATTGGTTTCTCAGACTGCGGTTATTTTCCCCTTTATTATTCAAGCACCGCGCTTTTTTAGTCAACAGATTAGTCTTGGGGATATGATTCAGACCTCGCAGGCATTTGGCAACTTAACGGATAATTTGTCGTTCTTTCGTACCGCTTATGATAATTTCGCCCAATACCGTGCGGTCTTAGAGCGTCTGACGGGTTTTGATGTGAATATTGAGCGTGCAGATAACTTGCCTGTGCCAAGGATTGAAACTGAAGGTGAACGTGTTGCTTTGGAAGATGTTGGCGTCACGACACCACTTGGCCGTGAATTAGTGAATCATTTGAATCTGAGTGTTAATAAAGGTGAGTCGCTACTTATTCAAGGTCCCTCAGGCTCAGGTAAAACCACCATTTTACGAACCGTGGCTGGGCTCTGGCCGTATTCGTCAGGGCGCGTTGTGCGACCGACTGAGGGTGTACTGTTCTTATCGCAGAAGCCGTATCTACCCGAAGGCCCCTTGGTGGATACTTTATTCTATCCAAATCCTGTGCCCGAGAATGGTCAGCAATTAGCACTTGAAGTCTTGGAAAAAGTCGCCTTACCGCATTTGGTGAATCGCTTAGATCATGACTCTAGCTGGACCCATAGCTTATCTTTAGGTGAGCAGCAGCGCGTGGCGTTTGCGCGCATACTCTTGATGAAGCCGACAGCGGCCTTCTTGGATGAAGCTACGTCAGCCATGGACGAGGGGCTTGAGTTCTCAATGTATCAGTTATTGCATCGTGAATTACCAGATTTACGCTTAATTAGTATTGGCCACCGTAGTACCTTGCATATCCATCATACGCATATCTTGACCTTGAAAGAAGGCGCGCAATGGGACTTGGCGGTGCAGACGCTGAAGGCTGGTGAGTAAGGTAGGTGAATTAGTCAGTCTGCCATAGAGTAGTCTGCCTAGGCGGATAAGTGAGAAAGGTGAATTAGACAATCTGCAATAGCTAGCCTGTACTAGGTGGATGAGTGAGAGAGATGAATTAGTCAATCTGCAATAGCTAGCCTGTACTAGGTGGATGAGTGAGACACTTGATTAAGATAATCAAGTAAGAAGAAGGTAGTAATGAGTATTATGAGTGTTGAACAAGCAGTGACTGCTTCATCGAGCAGTATAGAACTACCTGGTGGCTTAACGCTGCAGCTAGGCAGCTGGGAGCAATTAGCCGCGCCAGCCAAACGGGTGCGATTTGCCGTGTTTGTCGAAGAGCAAGCGGTACCGATTGAGATGGAGCTTGATGATTTCGATGCCGTATCGACACATGCGGTGGTGTTTAATCAAGAATCTGAGCCATTGGCCACTGGGCGGCTTTTACCAGATGGTCATATCGGCCGTATGGCGGTAATGGCTAGCGCGCGCGGACTGGGCTTAGGTGCTCAGGTTTTGCAAGCGCTCATTGCGCAGGCGAAAGCGAAGCAGTTTCCTGAAGTGGTTTTGTCGGCACAGTTGCATGCCATGGGCTTTTACCAACGCTTTGGTTTTATCGCTGAAGGTGAGGTTTATCTCGATTGTGATATTGAACACAAGGATATGCGCTTAATTTTCTAAGTGGCTTCCTAGGCCTTAGTCACAGTTACTTAGAAAGAGTTGGTAAATAGCTTGGAAAAAAGCGCCATTACATGAATATTGGCGCCGAATTTCACTATTGTCGTAAAGCTAAGTGTGCTTAAGTTCCAATACCTTCTAAAAGGAGGTGTATTGCTTAGCTTACTCCTGCGCTTTCCTTAGTCTACACTGCCCACCATGAGGCTGGACTCTTATAGCGGCCAACACCGACGATATAGTAGAATACAGCGGCGGCAGCGAAGGTGAACACCAAGCGCCAGGTGAGCGTCTTGGCGTGCTTAAGAGCTAGACTGCCCAGTAAGATATACACCAGTAGCAGGACAATCTTGACCAAAATAAATGGATGGTGTGGGCCAATAATCGTCACCATATAGATGGCGGCCAATAATAAAAAGGAGTCAATCACATGGGGCACCCAACGCACCCAAGTTTGTTGCATAATGCTGGAATTGGTGATGTTCCAGAATGAGCGTAATAGAAATAGACTGATGCTTGTATAAGCACAGGTCATATGAATTGTTTTAATCGTTAAATAGTCCACGTTGCGTTCTTTATTATTGCTTACGATAAAACGATTTTAGCGTATCATTAAGAAAAATCAAGAATATAGGTATATAGGTTAAGGTTTTATGGAAAGTGAAATTGCGTGGCAGCTTCTTCTGCTGTTTTTTGCGGTGGCTGCTCTGGCAGGGTTTGTCGATTCGATCGCAGGGGGAGGGGGCTTAATTACGATTCCCGTCCTCTTATTAGCGCAAATTCCACCGATTAGCGCATTAGCAACGAATAAAGTGCAAGGCGTAGCAGGTTCTTTTACCGCTTCCTTAACCATGCTGAGACGTCGCATCATTACGGTGAAAGAGATTTGGCGAGCGGCGATTATGTCGTTTATCGGTGCGGCTATCGGCACTTTATGTGTACAGCTACTGGATGTGGCCGTTCTTGATATCGTGATTCCGATTGTGCTCCTATTAATTGGTTTTTATTTCTTACTGACCCCCAGTATTGGTCAATTAGAGCAAAAACCACGCATGAGTGCTAAGGCTTATAATTTAACTGTGGTTCCAGGGATCGGTTTTTATGATGGTTTATTTGGGCCAGGCACGGGCTCCTTTTTCTCCTTAGCGAACATTGCGTTGCGAGGCAAGCAAATTATTAAGGCGACAGCGGGCGCCAAGGTGATGAATTTTGCTAGCAATATTGCCTCAGTCACGGTGTTTGTTTTTAGTGGCAAAATTATCTGGATAATTGGTCTAGTAATGATTGCTGGACAGGTTTTGGGTGCGTATCTAGGTTCCTTAATGGTGATTAGTCACGGTGCTAAGCTAGTACGTCCTTTAGTGGTGGTGGTCTGCTTTTTGATGGTGGCACGCTATTTATATGTTAAGTTCTAAGTTGAGTATAAATTTGAGCATAAGCATGATGTGCGAGTTGGCTTTTAGTGCAGAAGTATAGTGGCAAGAATAAGGCCTCACTGAGCGTAATAGTGCAACAGCGTAACAATCCAGAGTGTGTATGATCGATATGGGCACTTGCGGCCGATATCGATTAGGCTAAAAATTTTTGGTATAGACCCAACAAGAAGCTCTGATTGTCACAAACGAGTAAAATTATTTGCATACGATAATACACAATGAGCGTGTATTTATTGCGTCCAAAGCGCTAATGATTAACGTACCTCGTGTATAACCAGATAACAAGATAACAAAAAGGAATCGATAAGTGATTAAAGATAATAAAGAAGAGTTGAACTTAGAGACAGAAACAACACAAGAGTTAGGCATGCAGTTTGACCCTGCGGTACCAAGTCGAGAACAAATTTTACAATTTTTGCGCGAGCATTCTCGTCAAATTGGCCTTGATGCCTTAAGCCGACATTTCAATCTGCAGCGCGAGACGGCGGTAGCAGGCTTGGAGAAGCGTCTTGCTGCCATGTTACGTGATGGGCAGATCAGCTCATTACGCCAAGGATTTAAATTGAATACAGCCAATCAAGCTGTGACAGGACGGGTACAAGGTCATCGTGATGGTTTTGGTTTCTTGATTCCGCATGATGGCAGTACCGATATCTATCTCTCAAATCGCGAGATGCTTAAAGTTTTGCACGGCGATATCGTACAAGTTAAAGTCACAGGCGATAATCGGGGTCGCCTGGAAGGCACGATTATTGAAGTATTGGAGCGCGGCACGACTCGCTTAGTCGGACGCATCCTATATGAACACGGCAATTGGGTCGTGGTCCCCGAAGATCAACGTATCAAGCATGATATTGTGGTGCCTGTTGCCGAACTGAATGGTGCCGAACACGGTAAAGTTGTAGTCGTCGAGATTATTACTCAACCGACCCGTTATAGCCAACCGATTGGCCGTATTGTTGAGGTACTAGGCGAGATTGATGATCCTGGTATGGAAATTGAAATTGCCGTGCGCAAGTTTAATGTGCCGGTAGACTTTTCAGCGAAGACCTTAGAGCAAGCGGAGGCATTGCCTGAGGAAGTTCAAACCGCCGATTTAGACGATCGCATTGATTTACGTGATGTGCCTTTTATAACAATTGATGGTGAAGATGCACGCGACTTCGACGATGCGATTTATGCGGAAGAAGTGAATATAGGCACTGAAAAGCGTAAGAAAATGGCTTGGCGTCTCTTAGTGGCGATTGCCGATGTATCCTATTATGTGAAACCGCAAGAACCCTTGGATAAAGACGCGATGGAGCGCGGTACTTCAGTATACTTTCCACGTCGTGTGATTCCCATGCTGCCCGAAGCCTTATCGAATGGCTTATGTTCATTAAACCCTGAGGTTGATCGCTTAGTGATGGTGTGCGATATGGTGATCCCTAGCACAGGCGCTGATGCCGGTAAGGTACAAGCCTATCAGTTCTATAAGGCGGTAATTCATTCGCATGCACGAACTACATATACGCAAGTATGGGATACTTTGCAGCAGCCAACAGGACCCAGTGCCAAGCAATTAGCCCATGTTCAGCCGCAGATTCAAGACCTCTATAAGCTTTATGAATTATTCGCCGCACAACGTAAAGACCGTGGCGCAATGGATTTCGAGACGGTAGAGACGCGCATTATCAGCAATAATATGGGTAAGATTGAGCAGATTGTGCCGTTTATCCGTAACAATGCGCATCGTCTGATTGAAGAATGTATGCTGGCCGCCAATACTTGCGCTGCGGACTTTATTAAACACCATAAGCGTATGGGCCTATATCGTGTACACGAAGGGCCAACCATGGATAAGTTGACCACCTTACGTGAGTTCTTGCGCAGTATTGGTTTACATCTGGGTGGTGGCGCTGAGCCAAGCGGTAAAGACTATGCGGCCTTGCTTGACAGTGCACGTGCGCGTCCGGACTTTCAAATCTTACAAACCATGGCTTTGCGCTCAATGCAGCAAGCGATTTATAGCCCTGATAATTCAGGTCACTTTGGTCTGGCTTATGAAGCCTATACGCATTTTACTTCACCCATTCGCCGTTATCCAGACCTCTTAGTGCATCGCGTGATTAAGTCAATTTTGGATAAAAAGAACTATTTGCCTGTAGTGCCAGGAGTGGATAAGGTAAAAGGCGATACCGCTAAAGAACATGAACATGCGGTATGGGATAGATTAGGCTTAATGCTCTCCGCTGATGAACGTCGAGCCGATGAGGCATCACGAGATGTAGAGGCTTGGCTGAAATGCTGGTATGTGCGTGAACATGTTGGCGAAATATTTAGCGGTAAAGTCAGTGGTGTGACGACGTTTGGTTTATTCGTCACGCTTGATACGCTCTACGTTGAAGGCTTAGTCCATATCTCTGAACTCGGCTCAGATTATTTCCAATATAATGAAGGACTACACGAGTTGCGCGGAGAGCGAACTGGTAAGCGTTATCGCTTGACTGATCCCGTACAAGTACAGGTGACCCGCGTTGATTTGGAAGCGCGTCGCATTGAATTTGCTTTAGTTAAAGGTGTCACCTACGCCTCAGTGCAACGTGAATTACGTCAAGCGGGTGAAGAACCGGCACGTCATTTTAAACGAGTCGCCAAGCCCAAGCCTGAAGCTTTACGCGGTAAAACGGCACAGCAACGACGTGCTGAAGCCATGAAAGAAGCTAAGCAGGCGCGTAATAAGGCGGCGAAAAGCAGTGGTACCACTAAAGCTAAGCGCAGCAAGCGTCGTTAATTGACATTGTTCAGCAGCGTGTCAAGTCGATTAGACAAGTTTTGCTTGCATGACACTGTTGAGGCTTGGATAACGCTGTTTGAAATAGTCAAAGCGTGGCAGGCGAGTTTTATTGAGTGCGCTTAAGCCGGTATCGTTAAACCGATTAAGTAGGGTGAGGTTTGTGTGTGAATTGAAAGCGCACTCAAAGTGACTCATAGGATTAGAGCTCATCCTAAAATATATTTTAAAGATAAACAATAAGGCATCGTAGTGATGCATTGATAGGTAAAATAAAGTGGCAAGTCATCAAATTTTGGCCGGCTTTCATGCCGTGACCGCGCGTTTACGTCATGATCCCGATTCGATTAAAGAAATCTACATCGAAACATCACGCAAAGATAGACGCATGCAAACCTTGGTTGAGCAAGCAGAGCGTCAACAAGTGAAACTATACGCTGTAAGCATGGACCGACTTGATGGTCTGGCTAAGGGTGTACGTCATCAGGGCGTTGTTGCCTTAGCCGCACAACGCCAATTAGCGGTCAATATTCATGACGTTCTTGATGTCACTGAAGGTCCCGCCTTATTATTGATTTTGGACTCGGTGACCGATCCGCATAATCTAGGCGCTTGCTTACGGACTGCGGATGCCGCAGGCGTGCATGCAGTGATTGCCCCTAAAGATAAGGCGGTAGGTCTTAACGCCACGGTCCAGCGTGTTGCCTGCGGAGCCGCTGACACCGTGCCATACTTGATGGTGACCAATCTAGCACGAACTATGCGTGAATTGAAAGAGCGTGATGTCTGGCTAGTAGGCACTACCGATCAAGCCGATCACGATATGTATGCGGTTGATGCTACGCGCTCTATGGCCTGGGTTATGGGCGCTGAGGGTGATGGTATGCGTCGCTTAACCACAGAAACTTGCGATGAGCTGGTACGTATCCCGATGGTGGGCTCTGTTGAGAGCCTGAACGTCAGTGTTGCCAGTGCAGTATGCTTGTATGAAAGTCGTCGTCAGCGCATGATGAAAAGCTAGGTGCATTAAGAAACAGGCGTAGAAAGAGGATGATTAGGTTCATTAAGAAGGCGTTTAGATAATCGCCTTAAGAACAAGAACCTTACGCACAAGAGTCTTAAGATCGAGAACCTTAAGATCAAGCGGCTTAAGAATAAACATCTTAAGTCTCATTAAGAATAGGCGCCAGAAGCATAAACTTATTAGACCCAGTAATAACAGCGGGACTTTTTTACGTCCCGTGTTTCGTCTGCTTTCGTAAGTTCCTTTCTAAGCGTTACAATAGAGCAGTCTATTTAAATCATTAAAATAGAAATTAATTTAAACGCAAATAAATATCATCATGAATAAAGAACTCGGTATCACCACGAAAATTTTACATGCAGACCGTTATGCGGGCACTGAGGCGAATGCAGTACATAAGCCCATCCATATTTCTAATCAATACGCATTTGATAGTGTTGAAGGTTTGATTGGCGTGTTCCAGAATCAGCCTGGTTTTTCTTATTCTCGTCAAGGCACACCTACCTCAGCAGCTCTGGAAAATAAGATTACCTTATTAGAAGAGGGGGTGAGTACGGTAGGTTTTGCCAGTGGTATGGCGGCTTTGAGCGCTGCTTTTACAACCTTGCTCAAAGCGGGAGATCATCTGATTTCAAGTCGCTTTATTTTTGGTAATACGAAAAGCCTATTCATGACCTTGGAAGGTTTGGGTATTGAGGTAACGCTTGTTGATACTACGGATATTCGTAATGTTGAAGCCGCCTTACAGCCAAATACACGTATGCTTTTTACCGAAACCATCGCCAATCCGGTGACACAAGTGAGTGACCTTAAGGGCATGGGCGATTTCTGTGAAAAGCACAATATCGTGTATTTTGTTGATAATACTATGGTGACGCCGTATCTATTGAAAGGTAAAGATATTAAAGCCTCTCTAGTGATGCATTCGCTCTCTAAGGGGATTTGTGGTCATGCGAGCGCTTTAGGTGGTTCATTGACCAACACGGGTTTGTATGACTGGACCCATTATCCGAATATTATTGAGGCCTATAAAACAGGTCCAAGCCATAGCTGGGGACTGTTACAAGCCAAGAAAAAAGGCCTACGTGATATGGGCGCAACACTTAGCGCAGATGCGGCAAGTCGCATCGCCTTAGGCGCTGAAACCCTTAGCTTACGTATGGAGAAAGCATTCGGTAATGCTTTAAAACTTGCTCAGTATATGCAAGAAAGCCCTATGTTCTCAGCAGTGAAATATCCAGGTCTTGAAGCACATCCTCAGCATCAACGCGCCAAGGAGTTATTTTCTGCTAAGGGCTATGGCGCGCTCTTAGCCGTAGAATTGAACCCTGAAGTGGATCTCTACAGCTTCTTGAATCACTTGAAAGTGGTGATTTTAGCAACGCACTTGGGTGATAACCGTACCTTATGTGTACCTGTTGCACCAACCATTTATTATGAAATGAGTGCTGAGCTACGTGCCGAGATGGGTATCTCTGATAGCTTATTGCGTATCTCGGTAGGGATTGAGGAAGTTGAGGATATTATCGCTGACTTTGAGCAAGCCTACGAACAAGCGCTTAAGCGTAAGGCTTAAGGAATAATCGGCAAAATACCTTAGAATGATGGCGCAAATAGGTGCTTTGCAAGAGATAACTGCCTGAGTTGCAAGGCCTAGAGTGGTTTATATTGTCTTGTAAAACCTACAATAGCCCTGAGAATACTCGGGAAAACCTTTAATACACGTCAAGAAAGGCTAATTTTCAGGCTTTTTTTCTTGACAGTGAGCTGTAATAAAGCGAATATATTCATAGTGTGGTTTCTTAGATGACTATGTAAATAGGGGTAAATTAAATGAATAAAACAGAATTAATTGAACAAATTGCTGCTCAAGCTGATATCTCTAAAGCTGCTGCTGGTCGCGCACTTGATGGCGCTATCGAAGCAGTTAAAGCTTCCTTGAAAAAAGGCCAACCTGTTACTTTAGTGGGTTTTGGTACTTTCTACGTGTCTGAGCGCGCTGCTCGCACGGGTCGTAATCCTCGTACAGGCGAAGAAATCAAAATCAAGAAAGCTAAAGTACCTAAGTTCCGTCCAGGTAAAGCACTGAAAGACACAGTTGCTAAAGCAAAATAAGTAATCAAGCAGCGAATTATAAACATTTAAATATAAATCAATTTAAGTGGATTAACGTTACATTGTTCCACACTTCAATGTAAGCCCTCTAAAAAACCAGTGATTTTTTCACTGGTTTTTTTATCCAGTAAAATTCAAACAAATGTTTAAGTGGTACACTTTGTGCTTGTGGTTTTTGCCTAGACTAAATATATTATGAGCAAGAGCTACTTGTTTTTTATTCATTCAAAGGTAAACTCGTGAAGTTTATTAAATGGTTATTTTTTATTGCGCTTGTAGGCAGTCTTGGCTTTCTGGCCTACTGGTTTAACCGAGTCGAACCCTTACCTGCGGGATTTGTGAGTGCTAACGGTCGCTTAGAATTGAATCGCATTGATGTTGCATCCCTCTATCCAGGTCGTGTTCAAGAGATTAAAGTCCGTGAAGGTGAAGCCGTGAAGAAAGACCAAGTACTTGTGGTGCTTTCTTCCGAGCAAAGTCAAAGTCAATTGAGTGCGGCTAAGGCGGCTAAGTTACGTGTTGAAGAAACCGTAGCACGTACTGAAGCAGAAATACAAGCGCGTGAACAGCAATTGAAATTAGCGCAGATGGAGCTGAATAATGCAGTTGCCTTGCGCCGTGATAATTTAGTTTCACAAGCCGAGGTGAATCGTCGACAAGCTGCTCGGGATGCTGAGCGGGCGGGAGTAGCTGCTGCGCAAGCGGCTCAAGCTGAGGCACAAGCAGGTGTGGCGCAGGCACAAGCGCAAGTCGATGCAGCAAGCTCCGCGCATACAGATCTACTGATTACAGCCCCCTTAGAGGCACGCGTTGAATATCGTATTGCCGAGTTAGGCAATGTGATTGCCAGTGGTAGTCGCGTAGTGACACTGGTGGATCCCTTGGATATTACCATGAATGTCTTTTTGCCTACGCATAGCATGGCGGCGATTGAGTTGGGTGCTGAGGCGCGTATTATTCTCGATGGGATTGATGCGGTATGGCCTGCGCAAGTTGAGTTTGTTTCTGCTCAAGCCCAATTTACACCTAAACACGTTGAAACAGCGAATGAACGTGAAAAACTGATGTATAAGGTAAAATTACGTTTACCTCTTGAGGTCGCACAAGCACATTCCAAACTCTTAAAGGGTGGCTTAACAGGCATCGCTTATGTACGCTTGGACCCGAGTGCTAGTTGGCCAGACATATGGCAAGTGCGCTTGCCTAATTCGATTCGAAGTGGCGCCAGTACTATAAGCGCAATGGATACAGAACTTAGCTTGGCTATGCGAGGTACTCATACTAGCAACGCTGATACTCTCGACACTGATACTATTCACGCTGATGCTATTAATGCTAATGCTGTCAACACTAAGTCTCTCGACGCTAATACTGTTAAGCTTGATGTTATCAAGGCCAAGACAGTAGGGCATGTTGACCCAACGCTTAGTGTTTCAAGACAATAACGCTTATGTTGAATCCCGCAGGACACCATTCTGACAAAATTGCTGTTCGGGTATCGGGTTTAAGTCATGCCTATGGAAAAAATCAGGCACTGAAAAATGTGAGTCTTGAGCTGCCGAGTCATACAACAATTGGCTTAATTGGCCCTGACGGTGTCGGTAAGTCCACCTTATTATCGTTAATCGCGGGTATTAAAATCATACAAGAAGGTAGCGTTGACGTATTTGGCCAAGACATGGCTGATGCTCGCGTACGTGACCGCCTTGCCTCACGAATTGCCTTTATGCCACAGGGCTTGGGGCATAATCTGTATCCGACCTTATCAATTTATGAAAATATTGATTTTCATGCGCGTCTCTTTGGCTTGAAAAAGGCCGAACGAAAGCAGAGGATTCAGCGACTCTTAGATGCCACTAGCCTGACCCCATTTGCCGATAGGGCTGCTTCTAAATTGTCTGGAGGTATGAAGCAAAAGCTCAGCTTATGCTGTGCTTTGGTACATAGTCCAGATTTATTAATCCTGGATGAACCGACCACAGGTGTCGATCCCTTATCAAGGCGCCAATTCTGGGCCTTGGTTGAGGACTTACGCGCTGAAAACCCAGCCATGACCGTGGTTGTTGCCACGGCTTATATTGACGAAGCCGAACGCTTTGAGTTTTTACTCGCTATGGATGATGGCCATCTATTAGCCGCTAAACCCACTCAGCAGGTCATTCAAGAGACGCAAAGCGCGACCCTTGAAGAAGCCTATGTCAAATTACTACCTGAAGATAAACAAAGTAGTGAAGTTGGGTTAGAAAAAAGACCGTTCATGCCAGACCCTAATGAGCCTTATGCAATGGAAGCGAAGGGCTTAAGTAAACGGTTCGGTGATTTTACAGCGGTTGATAATGTCAGTTTTAAAATTCCGCGTGGCGAGATCTTCGGCTTCTTAGGTTCGAACGGTTGCGGTAAGTCAACGACCATGAAGATGCTGACCGGTTTATTGGAGCCGACAGAAGGAAGCGCCAAGTTGCTGGGGCAAGAGATTGATGCCAACGATATGGCTACACGTATGCGTGTGGGTTATATGTCGCAAGCATTCTCACTTTATGAAGAACTCAGTGTTAGAGAGAATCTCTTACTCCATGCGCGCTTGTATAAGTTACAAGGTGCAGCGATTAGCGAAGCGGTTGAGCGGTCTTTAAGTGATTATGATTTAGTCGATGTGGCAGAGAGCAAGCCTGCAGACTTATCACTCGGTATTCGTCAACGCTTACAATTGGCGGCAGCTTGTTTACATCATCCCGAAGTCTTGATTCTTGATGAGCCCACTTCAGGTGTTGACCCTGTGGCGCGAGATATGTTTTGGCGCCGACTCTTGTCCTTATCACGTGACGACAAGATCACGATTTTTGTTTCTACCCACTTTATGAATGAGGCGCAGCGCTGTGATCGCATTTCATTTATGCATCAGGGGCGGGTTTTAGGGGTTGGCACACCTGAAGAATTGCAAGCGCGTATGCAAAGCCCTAGCTTGGAAGAGGCCTTTATCGCTTATCTGGAAGAAGCCGAAGCCGATGAACTTACGCAGGCGGCTCGTGCGGGCACAGAGAAGGGGGCTGGCGCAAAGCACTTATCGCATGATCAAAACGCTGGCATAAGCGATTCGTCGTATACGAATGATTCATCAGACGCGAATCATGTGCCTCATGAGAAAGATTTATCTAACGCAAAGCATTCATCGCATAAGCATGATTCATCAGACACAGCAAGCAGATCGGCGATGCAAGGCTCAGTGGGTTCTCATAACGTGCTGATATCAGAGCCTCACAAGTCAACACCTTCTTTAGGCATATTGTATGGTTTGTCGATGATTTGGACCTTTGCCATACGCGAAGGTAAAGAGTTGCTACGTGACCATATTCGCTTGTTCTTCGCGATTTTCGGTCCCATTTTTTTAATGACTTCAGCTTCAATCGGGGTCTCTTTTGATGTAAAAGACATTCGCTTTGCTGTCTTAGACCGCGATAAAACCATAGAAAGCCGTAGTTTGCAGGAGTATTATTCAGGCTCACGTTACTTTAAGTTTGTAGGAGATTTGCAAAGTGGCGCGCAGATTGATGAAGTGCTGCGTAGCTCCAAGGCGCGGGTGGTGATTGATATTCCACCAGACTTTGGTGTGCAGGTGGCACGCGGTGAGCGACCTAAAGTCAACTTTATCATAGACGGCACGGTGCCCTTTTTAGCCAGTAATATTGATGGTTATCTAAGCGGTGTATTACTCCAATATGCACAAGATAAATTACGCTCAACGGGGTTGCCAATTGATATGAGCACGCCCGTGGATACGGTATCACGCTACGTGTATAACCAAGATTTTCAAAGTATTTATGCCATCACACCAGGCATGATCATGTTGGCGATGATGATGATCCCCGCCATGATGACCGCCTTAGGCGTGGTACGTGAGCGAGAAATTGGCTCAATCACCAATCTCTACACTTCGCCTGCATCGGTGACGCAATTCTTGATTGGCAAACAATTACCGTATATTGCTTTAGCCATGTGTAGTTATCTGGTGATGGTGTGGATTGCAATTGTCTTACTCGATGTGCCGCTTAAGGGATCGTTCTTAGCGATGACATTTGGAGCGCTAGGTATGGTCGCATGTTCAACGGCTTTTGGCTTATTGGTGTCTTGCTTTGTCCGTTCGCAAGTGGCGGCGATTTTTGCGGCGGCTATTTTAGCCATGATTCCAGCCTTAAATTATTCGGGTTTATTATTTCCTATTTCAACCTTAACCGGTGCTAGTGCCATTATGGCTTGGGCTTTTCCAACTTCATGGTATCAGCTGATTAGTATTGGTGCTTTCACCAAGGGTTTAGGCTGGACGGAATTCTTTAATTATTTCGCCGTGCTGTTTATGATTTGCTTCATGCTGGTATTTGTTGCAGGCTTCTTTTTGAAGAAGCAGGAGGTCTAGCATGTACGAGTGGATAAAGAATGTCTGGTTCTTAAGTATTAAGGAATTTAAAAGTGTCACCAGTGATATTACCTTGATGGGCTTGGTGGTGGCGGTATTCACTGTAGCTGTGTATTCTGTCTCAACAGGTTTAACCACCGAGGTGAAGAATGCCTCGGTTGCGATTATTGATCAGGACCAATCGGCCTTATCGTATCAAATTCGTGATGCTATTTTGCCGCCTTATTTTAAACCTGCAGTACTTATACAAGCACATGAACGAGATGCGAAGCTTGATAAGGGCGAGTTTGTTTTTATTATTGATATCCCACCGAATTTTGCTCAGGACGTTTTGGCTGAGAAGAAGCCGCAAGTCTATATCTGGGCCGATGCCACCGCAGCGACTTTAGCAGGTGTCGGCTCGGCCTATATTGAACAAATTGTTCAGCGTGAGGTTCAGACCTATCTTCGCGAGAGCTCGAATCTAGATTGGATGCCTGTGGAGCCTATCGTTAGCATTATGTACAACCCGAATGGTACCAATGTCTGGTTTATTGGGGTGATGCAAGTCGTGTCGAATGTGACCTTATTGACCATGATCTTAGTGGGTGCGGCGATTATTCGTGAACGAGAACATGGCACGATGGAGCATCTCTTAGTCATGCCAGTACGAGCCAGTGAAATTGCGATTGCGAAAATTCTTACCAATAGTGCCTTGATTATGGTGGCGGCCTTATTGTCTTTAGGCGGGGTGGTGCACTTACTCTTAGGTGTGCCAATTATTGGCTCAGTGAGTTTGTTTACCTTAGGTTTAGCAATCTATTTGTTTACTGTGTCTTCTTTGGGCGTATGGTTAGCAACCTTGGCGCCGACGATGCCGCAATTTGGTTTATTGTGTATTCCCATCTATATTGTGACGCGCTTGCTATCTGGCGGAGAAACACCGATGGAAAGCATGTCACAAATCGTGCAAGACATTACCTTCTTCTCACCCGTTACTCAGTTTGTGATGTATGCACAGAGTGTATTATTTCGTAATGCTGACTTGGCGATTGTCTGGCCACAGTTGGCTATCTTAAGTGTGGCAGGTGTGCTGTTTTTAGCCATGGCGCTAAGTCGTTTTCACCAGATGCTAGCCAAGCAGGGCTAGTTATCGTAGACTGAATTTTATATGAATACTCTATTGATGAAATCTAAAAAAAGCGCATACGCTAATACGACAAGACGCATTGCGGTCGTCAGTAGTGCACTGATCTTAAGTGCGTGTGCAGTGACTCAAGTCGATGCTCCCTCAAGCGTAACGGTTCCTGGAGAGTTTGAGCAGGTCTCAAGCCAAGAGGGTATGAGTGCCGAGCAGCAAGCGGCAGCTGAGGCATCGCTACGTCAATGGTGGCGCAGCTGGCATGATCCGGTACTGACGCAGCTTATTGAGAATGCTTTTATGGGTAATTTTGATTTACAAATTGCCCAGTCACGCTTGGCGGAGTCTCAAGCGATGAGTGGCTTAGCGCGTGCAGATATGGGACCTCAAGTCGGTATGAAGGCGGGGGCCGCTTGGATGGGTGTCCAATTTGATGAGGATACTGAAAAAATCTATGGCAATATGGCTTACATGGGATTCTCTGCTTCATGGGAACCCGATATTTTTGGTGCTAAGCGCAGTGATGCCGACGCCGCACAAGCCGCCGCCTTGGCAGAGCAAGAGCGCGTGTATGGGGCGCAGCTTATACTGAGTAGCCAACTTGCTGATCATTACGTGCAACTGCGTAGCTTAGAAAATCGGATACGTATCTATGATGCAAATAGTCGCAGTTTGAAGGAGTTGCTGCGTTATACACAAGGACGATTTAATGCGGGTCATGTTGGTGCGGATGTGGTAGCGCAGGTGAGGGCGGGTGTGAGTGGTTTAGATGCGCAACGTGCCACCTTACAAGCACAACGTGATCTTCATGAGCGCTCAATTGCCGTCTTATCAGGTCAAGTACCGCAAGGCTTTCGTGTGCCCAAGAGCGCAGTACCTATCTTGCATCGTTTACCAACGGCACCTCAAGGTCAGACTCCAGGTGCTGTCTTAGAGCGTCGTCCTGATGTACGGGCGAAAGCCAGAGCTGTGGAGGCAAGAGCGGCGCAAGTGGCGAGTGCCAAAGCTGATCTACTGCCTCGCTTTTCAATCAACTTTCTGGATAATTTAGGGCGCTTGGAGTTGAATGGTGATGCCATTCCGGCGATTTGGAGCTCAGCACGTATATTAAGTGTGGGCATGACCTTACCAATTTTTACGGCGGGACGTATACAGCGTAATATTGAAGCCAGTGATGCGCGTTTAAGAACTGCCGCTTTAGAATACGATCAGAATATTTTGCAGGCCCTGTCGGAGGTCGATAGTCTCTACCAACTCCAACATAGTCTGCAGCAACAGAACAAGGCCTTGGCACAAAGTTTAAGCCAAAAACGAACCCAGGCAGATGGCGTATATAAGCTCTTCCAGTATGGTCAGAAGACCTTGGATGAGGCGATTCGCGTGCGCTTAGAAACCTATGATATTGAAGATAAGCAGAGTCAGGGGCAATTAGCACAAGCGCAAAACTTATTGAATCTGTATAAGGCTTTAGGGGGAGGGTGGAGCGTAGCAACCCCTTCGCAATAGACTACAAGGCCCATGCCAATAATGGCTCCCAAAAAGAGCTCCCCAAAAGACTTGAGCGAGTGGATATATCGGGTATCGGTTTGGCGTATCTTAAGATATCCGTCTTTAATAAGGGAACAAGACTTCTTGAAGGATGATTAAGTGTGCGCTGTTTTCGCGATGACTTGTTGTATAAATATTACAGAATGGCTTAAAAAGTGATTTTTATCGTCTAAAAGCTTGCTGGCTACTATAAATCCACCTATAATTTAATTCTTCAAGCAAGGCGATGGGTGCTTAGCTCAGTTGGTAGAGCGGCGCCCTTACAAGGCGTAGGTCACAGGTTCGACCCCTGTAGCACCCACCATCAAACTGCTAAATCAGTTAAGCGCTTACTTTATATGTTGAGCGCTTTTTTGTTAAAGCTTATTAAAACTTATGTTGTGCAGCGGCGCATATAAGGCTGAGATTAAGTAGCAGAATGATAGGAGATTATCAGCCTTGATGAATCTGCATCTAGATGGGTGCTTAGCTCAGTTGGTAGAGCGGCGCCCTTACAAGGCGTAGGTCACAGGTTCGACCCCTGTAGCACCCACCATCATTTGCAATTCTATAGATCAGCGTAGAATTTTTATCAGAGATATCTGTTATGTGTTTAACTGCTGAATATATCTTCTGAATATCTGTTCTCATTAAGAACACAGAGCGTAGCGCTTACATCGACGATGATGTTAGGCGCTTTTTTGTTTTTGGGCGAATTGTGTATCTGCGCAACCGATAAGTCTCAATCTACAAGTTCCCAAAAAAACTACCCCCTAAATACTACTATCTATTTTCTTGCGATAAGAAAAACTAGCAGCTACTTAGGGGGGCTTAGAAAATCTTGTCTTAAGCAGATTGAATGCTTAAAGGGCTAAAGTTCTCCGCTTGTAAACTTGGGTCTTGCAAAGCATTCTCAGCGCGAATGGGTTCGGCTGGTTTGCTCAGTAACTGGCGTAAGTAATTTGGCTGAGCGAGTAAAGCCTGATGCATAGCGCCGTTATACAGCTGTAAATCACGTAGTCCGAATTGCTGGATACGTTGATCCACTTCATCGCTACTTAGGCTTAAGGGATCGGTGCTATCGGAAGCCATGGCCATCGCCCATTGTGTACCATACAGCGGTACATACTGCATATACGGGCGCACGATAGGGAAGGCACAACGTAAAGAGGCAACGATACGTGCTAAGGTCTCAGGACGATGAATCGGTGATTGAATATGCAGAGAGATAACGCCACCAGGATTGAGTGCTTTGCGACACGTCTCGTAGAACTCAGCTGTGTACAGTTGCACAGCTGGGCCGAAAGGATCGGTTAAGTCTAAAACAATCTGATCAAAGCGTTCAGTGCATTCTTCAAGATAGAGTTTGCCATCGCCTAGTTTAATTTCTAGGCGTGGGTCATCGAAGGCACCATTGCTGATACTCGGCAGCCATTCGCGGGCCATATCAATGACTTCGCTATCTAGCTCAGCAAGCACCACACGCTGCATACTCGGATACTTGAGCAACTCTTCAATTGAGCCACCATCACCACCGCCAATTACTAAAGCGCTACGTGGATTACCGTGAGCAATTGCGGGCACATGGATCATGGGCTCGTGGTAGAAGAATTCATCACGTTCAGAGGTCATAAAGCAACCATCAATGCGCATAGCACGTCCAAATAATGGCGTGTCTAAGATCTCGATATGTTGCATCTCAGAGCGCTGTTCAGCAAGCAAGTGAGAAGCTTTAAGATAAAAACCAAAGTCTTGACTCAATTGCTCTACTGAATAGATGCTTTCTTTTTGCGGCTCTTTGAGTTCATACTGACTCATGCGCGTACCACACGGTGAAGATGAGGATCTTCAGAGTCAAAGGCAATCATCATGGTTTTGAAGAGGTTCTCTGCTTTAGACGTATTGTCACAGGCGTAGCTGCAGACATACACGTCAAGCGTCACATAACCGTCTTCAGGCCAAGTGTGTAGGGACAAATGCGATTCAGCAAGCACGACCACGCCAGTTACACCTTCACCTTCACCGAAGCTATGAAAAAGGCTGCCAACAGTGGTTAGTCCGGCGTCGGCTACGGCTTTCTTACAGAATTCTTCAAGATAGGCGGCATCCGTCATTAATTGAGGATTATTGGCGCAACCGTATAGGTCACCAATTAAATGTAAACCTGCAGCTTTACGAGGCACGTCTTCTGCACGACGGCGTTGCTGAGGAAGAATAGAATGAGTTGAGGCTGATTTAAGCAATATAGCATCTCCACAAGGTTGGGTGGCAACAAATGTCACGAGCAATGGGCTGCGTGACGTCTAGCAGCGGGCATCTTGCCAAGTAGAAGATGCTAGTGCTGACTGAAGTCCGCTGATGGCATACGGTACCGGCAAAGCCGGCGCTGCGGCAGCGAAAGATGTCTGGTGTAATACCAGGGAATCAAGGATTATATATCGAAGTGTTTGATTTTACAAGCTTTTTTGGGGTTTTATGATTTATTTGTAATATGACAGATATAATACTGTGGATATTTTCAAAAGAATAAGCGAAATGATTTCGATTGACTAATCCGTTATTAAAACTGACTTAAGAGTGTCATAAAGAGAGGGCTTAGCTGCTCGCTTGTTGGCTACTGCTCCGAGCATGCTAGGATATGATGCATTGAAACAACATCTACAGTTGTTATTCAGTGAATATGTTGTTTTTATGAGAAAAATGCTCGCTTTCCTGCTTTGTCACGGCCATGACGCAAACTTTCGACATACTGTGAGCATCTTAAGGAGAGTATTATGACTGCGATTATAGTTGATATGACTTGTAGTTTTTGCCTTCGTCTAAGTGATCTTATCAAGACCTGCATCAGCACAGTTGGCGATGTGGCTATTGATATTGTTAACTCAGATATGGCAGAGTAAACAAGAAAATAAACCAGTAACTCAGATTAATAGACAATAATAAAAATCAATAGGCGGATATTCACTGCAAATATGGGCTATTAATATTCACTATGAATATTGATCATTACTATTCACACCGACTATTCAGCTAGGAATTTCATTTCTAATCTTGCTAGGAATTTAACTTCAATTTGCAAGGAATTTCATTTCCGAGTTAGCAAGAAATTTAAGCCAAATATGTTGACCGCTCTTAATTATGTTAAGGGCGGTCAATCTCATTAGAAGACCAAGCTCACTTAGTTTAGGGAAAACGCCCACAGTGTTCTAACTTCTTACCGCATTAGCGAAACTTAAGCCTTGTAGCATTAGTTTGACAAAAACCTTGCCACACTAACGTGACATAGGCCTCGTAACACTGGTGAGATAAGGCGCTCTCTTGTGCTAAGCGAACACTTTTCTCTGAATTAGTGAATTAAATTCTGCAAGCGATGATAGAGCAACTGTGCTGCGCGGCTGGAGTCATGGGTGACAATGCGAAGATGTCGTTGGCTCTTGCTCAGGCGTTGTGCTGCACGCAATATTTCAATATTGAAGATAGGTGCTTGATCGCTAGTAACGATTGCATCTGCAGTGCTAATAAATAGTTTATGTTGTTGCTTGTAATAACGCGTATGCTCAGAACCAATGACAATTACGGCGGTATCGCTTGCTGTATTTAGCGTATCGTAGGGCGTGCTTAAAGCATTCGTTGCCGAACCAGGATGAGCAGGGAAGCGCAATGCTGATGTCCGCTTATCCACGCTCGGTGCAGGGTTTGAAGGCTGTGCTAAGGTGCTTGACGCAGGCAATGATGCTCGAGGTGATGTCTGACGATCTGAAGTTCTTAGCTGAGATGACGTAGAATGAGATGAGGCAGAAGAAGATTTACCAGCACTTAAGTTCGTGGTGGTTTTGTCGCTTGGCAAGCTTGCCAAGGCAGAAGTGTAGCTATTCATGATGTATAGTCCTATTTAGCTGATTCAACACAATGTTAGGGCAGCAAGTTGGAGTAAATTCCCTAAACAGTAGATTAAAATCTTAATCCTATAACTTTAAAAAGTCAAGCCAGACTTTATTTTTACATAGCTAAGGGCTTGTGCATGCGATAAGAATATGTGGGTGACATTGTTTACTAAGCAATAAATTTACTCAGCAATAAAGATTGATATGCGATAAGGTTTTGTGTGTGATCAAGATGGTGAATGTGATCTAGATGATGAATGTTTCACCTTTTTTAAGCTATTTTAAGATTTAAACATGAGTTTCAGTGAGCAATAAGCACTGACTTTTACCAGGACATAAGCGAAAACAAAATGCGATTTATACATACATCCGATTGGCACTTAGGTAGACTTTTTAATCAAGAGTCTTTGCAGGAGGACCAGGCCTATGTTTTACAACAAATCTTGGCCTATGCGATTGAGCATAAAGTGGAAGCCATCTTATTAAGTGGTGATATTTATGACCGCAGTTCACCACCGGTACAGGCAATTCAATTATTTGATCAGTTCTTAGAGCAATTGAACGCCGTGGGCATTCGTATGATAATGATTTCAGGTAATCATGACAGTTCGGTACGTGTTGGTTTTGCGGCGCATGCTTTAGAGCGCGGTGGCATTTTTATTAAGTCCGATCTCGATGACGCCACGAAACCTGTCGTGATTAAGCCCGAACAGGGCAAGGCAATTCATATTTATGGATTGCCGTATATTGATCCTGAGTATGTGAGTAGTTTCTATCAACTTGAACCATGCATCCATTCTTATCAACAAGCGCATCAGTTGGTTTTGGATCAGATGTGCTTAAATAGCGATGCGGTGAATATCCTGTTGGCGCATTGCTTTATTGATGGGGCAGCGATTAGTGAGTCAGAGCGACAACTTTCTGTGGGCGGGGCGACGGCTGTGGCGGCGGATACCTTCAGTGCTTTCGATTATGTAGCGTTAGGCCATATGCACGGTGAGCAATATCGCACGCATGAACATATTCGTTATTCTGGTTCAATTTTAAAATATAGTTTTTCTGAAGAGGAACATATTAAAGCGGTAACGCTAGTCGATGTCAGTGAAGAGGGGGTAGTAAGCTGGCAAAGCTTAACCTTAAAACCCATACGCGAAGTGCGCACAATTGAGGGCATGTTTGCGGATATTCTTGAAGCGGCAAAAACAGACCCACAAGCGGATGACTATATTCGTGTGATCTTGCATGATACAGCGGCGCTTTTAGAACCTATGTCACAGTTACGGGAATATTATCCGAATATTTTAAAATTAGAAAAATCCATCTTTAAAGAAAAAATCTCAGGACTGCAAGCGAATAGTGTGGACTTAGCTAAGCGTACTGAGATTGATATCTTTAATGACTTTTACCAGGCCTTCATTGGCCAGCCTTTAAGTGAGGAACAAGAGCAGATTATGCATGACATTGTTAAACAGATTCGCGCTGAGGATTGATTAGCATGGCATTAATACGTTTAATCTCACAGGCTATTGGCTTCTTTGCTCAAGTGGAAAATACGGATATCCCGCTTGCTTCTCTTATTAATTCTCTTGCTGCCAAGGAGCACTAAATATGAAACCCATTCGGTTAACGATGCAAGCGTTCGGTCCCTTCAGCCAAAGTGAAACGATCGATTTCACTGCCTTAGGTGAGAGCCCTTTGTTTCTTATTCATGGTCAAACAGGAGCAGGTAAGAGCACGATTTTGGATGCGATGTGTTTTGCCTTATATGGTCAAGCGGCAGACTCCGTGCGCGAGACGGGCAACTTACGCTGTGACCGCGCCGCGCCCGAGTTGCACTGCCAGGTAGAATTTGAATTTGCTATCGGAGATAAGCGCTATCGGATTACGCGTAAACCTGCTCAGCTCTTACCAGGCCGCACCAGTGATATTGCTGCTAGAGCGACCTTAGTTCAGTTATTGGATGATGGTTCCGAGCAGCTCCTGGTTGAGCGCAAAGTGACTGAAGCTAATGAAGCAATTACACGCATTACCGGCTTGCAAGTCGAGCAATTTCGTCAGGTGATGGTTTTACCGCAAGGTAAATTCCGTGAACTCTTATTGGCCAAGAATGAGGATCGTGAAAAAATTCTGGCTAATCTGTTCCAAACCGATATTTATAAACAGATTGAGGAAGCGCTTAAGTTGCGTGCCGCTGATATTACGCGGGCTAAGCAAAATCAAAATGAGCAAATCAAGGGCATCTTAATTGCGGCAGAGCAAGCCAGTGAAGCGGATTTACTGAGCCAGATTGAGCAAGGTAGGCCTGAACTTGAGTTATTAGAGCAGAATGTTAAGCAGCACGAGCAAGTCGTGAAACAGCACGATTTAGCGGTGCACCAAGCACAAGAGTTGCTTAAGCAGTTTCAGCAGCTATCGACTCTGGCAGATAGGGAGTTAGTGCTGCTGCAGGAGAAAGCTTCACGACTCATGCAGGAAGAACAATTAGGTCTGCATCAGCAAGCTCAGAAAGTGAGCCCCTATATTCAGGAGCTACTAGGTCTTGAGCATGATTTGAAGCAGTCAGAACAGTCGATTCAGCAAACACAAATTTGGTGTGAGCAATTGCAGCAAGCCAGTTCACATGTTGAGGAGCAGCATGTGAAAGCGCAAACAGCCATGTTGGCTAAACCGCAATGGGATGTGCGCTTAAGCCAATTGAATGCTTTAAAAGATCAGTTCAGTAAAATTGATAAGCAGCAAGCAGAACTCAAGCAGCTTGAGCAGAGTAAGCAGAAACAAACGGAATCACTCGCTTCGTTAACGAGACAATTAACACAGCAGCAACAAGCACATACGACGGGACAACAAGCGAAACAAGATAGCTTGCAGCTGGATAAAGAGATACTTGAACTTGAAGTTGAACTCAAGCAAATTAAGGAGGATGGTAAAAAGGCGCGTGACTTTACGAATCTTCAGAATGATGCTTCAAATTTAAAAAAACAAGCTGATATTAAGGAGCAAGCACAAGCGAAATCACAGGCGCAATTTGAGTCATTTAAGCAGAATGCGCTACGTCTGGAACTCAGTTGGCATCAAGGACAAGCAGCACTGCTCGCAAAGCAATTACAAGCTGGCGAGGCTTGCCCTGTCTGTGGCAGCGTGGAGCATCCGCATATTGCCTATTCAGATAGTCTTGTCTTGGTTGAGCAAGAGCAAGTTGAGCAGGCGCGCCAGGCACAGGATCGTGCGCATATGATTTGGCAGCAGGACAAAGAGCAGTGGCAACAACTTTTAACCCAATATCATGCTAAGCAAGCTGAGATTGATAAATGGCAAGCCGAGCATGTGCTGATGCTGAGTTTAGATGACTTATTGCTCAAACATAAGCAACAAGACACTGTGCTGAAGGCCAAGATGCAACTGAAGCAAAACTTGCAAAAACAGATCAATGGGCTGAGTGCGATTACGCAAGCTATTCAGACGCTCTCAGAACAGCAAGAACAGCTACGTAATAGCTTAAGCTTACAAGAGCGTGATGAAGGTGTGGCAAGAGAGAGGCTAGCACAATTGCAACTTGCACTACCACTCGAGATTCAATCACAAGCACAATTGATGCAGGCTATTGCAGATTGCCAGGCACAGATTCAGCATATCGAGCAGGGCTTAACAGTAGCACAAGCAGCGAAGCAGAAACATGAGCAAGATGTGAGTAGCGCCAAGACACAGTTAAGCGAACGTCAACAGAAGCTAACAGCGCTCCTAGCGGCCATACAGAACAAGTCACTGGCCTTGACGAGCTTGCTAGAGCAAACAGGTTTTGAGTCGCGTGATCGATGCCAACAAGCCTTGCTAAGTGAGCTTGAAGCCAAGCAACTGCAAAGTGCGATTACTGCCTATAAGCAGGAATTAAGCCAAGTCGAATCGCAGAGGAAACTCTTGCAAGAGCAAGTCAGTGGTAAAAGCAAACCCGATCTTATTGCTTTGCAAGAGTCTGCGAGAACCACGCAAGAGACTTATCAGCGCATCAATCAAGAGCTAGAGAATAAGCGTCTAAGCGTGCGTAGTCTGCAATCGGCGGTTAAATCATTGGAGCAAATTAAGCAGCGCCAAGCTGAGCTGGAGCAACAATATCAAATATTAGGCACCATGAGCGAGGTGGCCAATGGTAAAAATAGTGCCTATATCAGTTTGCAACGATTTGTGCTCAGTGTCATCTTAGAGGAAGTCTTGGAGAATGCCAGTCAGCGCCTGCAGTACTTAAGTGATGGTCGTTATGACTTGGTGCGCAGGCAAGATGTTAAGCGTCGTGGCAGTAAAGCTGGCTTGGATATCGATGTTTTTGATGTGTATTCGGGGCAGACACGAGAGGCCTCAACCTTATCTGGGGGAGAGAGCTTCTTAGCATCCTTATCCTTGGCTCTAGGATTATCTGATGTTGTGCAACAGCGTAGCGGTGGCATCAAATTAGATACCTTATTTATTGATGAAGGTTTTGGCAGCTTAGACCAAGGCGCACTTGAGTTAGCCATCAACTCCTTATTAGAGTTACGCAATAGTGGTCGTATGATTGGGATTATTTCGCATGTGAGTGAGTTGAAAGAGCAAATTCACTTAGGTGTTGAAGTGAAATCCAATCCTGCTGGCAGCCATGTTGTAATGCATGGGGTTCAATAATTGATGTAAGTTTAAAATAATAAAGGGGCGAGGCAAGATCTGTGATAGATGATGGCTCACCCCTACGTGAGATGTTGCAATGCGTTAACAAGCTAGCTTAAGCGACTAAAACTATTTATTTGAAACTGATCGCAATAGCCCGTGAGCTATAGGCTTTAGTTAATACTCCTTAGCCGCCATACCTGCTTATTGCTTTAAGGAAGCCTCACGGATTTGTGTCAAAGTGCTGCTTGGGGTGATGGCTTCAGGATCTATTAGGCAGTGAATAATTGCAGGTATACCACTTGCTAAAGCTCGTTCGAAGGCAGGGCCGAACTCTGCATTCGATTCGACGCGCTCACCATGTCCGCCAAAAGCGCGTGCATACTCTGCAAAGTTGGGGTTCTTCAATTGAGTTGCACTGACGCGCCCAGGATACTCGCGTTCTTGGTGCATACGAATTGTGCCGTACATACCGTTATCGTAAATCAACACAATGATGGGTAAATTATATTGCACCGCTGTGGCGAATTCTTGACCATGCATGAGGAAGCAGCCGTCACCCGCAAAACACAATACGGGCTTTTCGGGATATAGGCGCTTAGCAGCAACGGCAGCAGGTAAGCCATAACCCATGGAACCCGATGTAGGCGCCAATTGCGTGCCAAACTGTTCAAAGCGGTGAAAGCGGTGTAACCAGGTGGCGTAATTACCAGCACCATTACACATAATGCTATCTGGGCTGAGTTGCTGTTCCAAATAACTGATGACATGAGGCATATCTAATTGACCTGGGACCTTAATCTTGCTTGGGTCACTCCACGAGAGATAGTCTTGATGCGCAGTTTGGCTAAGTTCGCGCCAGTGTTCAGAGACAGGCACAGCGGCTTTTGCTAAAGCACTTAACCAGGTCGTCGGTGTCGCATTGATGGCTAATTGAGCTTGGTAGACACGATTCAGCTCATTGATATCTGGATGAATGTGAATTAAGTTCTGTTTAGGGATGGGAATGTCGAGAGCCGTGTAACTTTGTGATGGTACTTCGGACATATAACCACCAATTAACATAATGCAATCGGCTTGCTTAAATCGTTCAAGTAGCTTTGGATTAATGCCCAAACCAATATCGCCAGCGTAGCAGGGGTGGTTATGTGGGAATAGCATCTGGCGTCGAAATTCGACCGCAACAGGAATCTGTGTGCGCTCAGCAAATTGAATGAGTCCTTGTACTGACTCCTTGTTCCAACGGCTGCCACCGACGATAATCAATGGTTTTTTGGCTTGGGCTAGCATGTTGATAGCTTGGGCGACTTGCTCATCAGTGGGTGCCATCGCTATCTCTTGAACTTTGGCAACATCCTGTACTGTCGCTTGTGTGGTCAGCATATTTTCAGGCAAGGCCACAACCACGGGACCAGGACGGCCAGAGAGGGCGCTATGAAATGCTCGTGACACTAACTCAGGGATACGGGCCGCTTCATCAATTTCCGTGGCCCACTTGGTCTGCGAGCCGAATACCGCTCGATAATCCATCTCTTGGAAGGCTTCACGTTCGCGCATTGCGGTATCCACCTGACCGACGAACATAATCAAGGGCGTTGAATCTTGCTTGGCGATGTGGATACCTGCATAGGCATTGGTCGCACCGGGCCCACGAGTAACCATACAAATACCGGGTTTGCCAGTCAGTTTGCCATAGGCCTCAGCCATCATCGCTGCGCCACCTTCTTGGCGACATACGGTCACTTGAATACCAGACTCATATAGAGCGTCGAGTACAGCGAGATAACTTTCACCTGGCACACAAAATACATGATCAACGCCTTGCAGTTTGAGTTGATCAACCAGTAGTTGCCCGCCAGTGCGAGCCTGGGTAGAGATAGCTGACATAAGAGAATTTTCCAAGAGTGAGTTACGAATTATATACAGTGAAAACTAATGAGGATACAGAGAAAATCTCTATACACACAAAATCAATTGTAATAAGATAGTGTGAATCACAGGTAAACGCAATGCGAAATATCCCTTTGTTCGATGTGGATTATCCTTTCGTATCGGGTGAGTTAGCTCTTTGCTCGATGCGAAATATTTCATGGTTCGACGCGAAATGTCTCTTTATACCATGTGAAAAATCCCTTCCTATCGTATTAATTATCCCTTCTTGTTTGGTGTCGGACTCATGGCTTTCCCTTTGATTTTGACTATTTTCAGTGAAGACTTATTTCAAAATTATGTTTCTTAAATGAAAATTTGCTACTATCAATACATCTTTAAAAAAAGGAAATACCAATGCGTAAAACTTCATTTTTCCAACGTGCAGCGCTAAGTGCTGTCTTAGGTTTTGGTTTAGTAGCGGGTTCCGTTGCACAAGCACAAGCCGAAACCAAGTGGCCAGAGCAACAAGTCCGAATCTTGGTTGGCTTTAGCCCTGGTGGTACAACCGATGTATTAGCACGTATTGTGGCTAAGGAGTTATCAGATAGCTTAGGTCAGACCGTGATGGTGGAGAATAAGCCAGGTGCCGGTAGTAATATCGCGACTGAGCAAACTGCTCGTGCTAAACCTGATGGTTACACCTTAATGATGATGGCAATCACCACCACCATTAATCAGACACTCTATAAGAATGTTAAATTTGATGTTGAGAAAGATTTCGTACCTGTGGCTTTAGTGGCCAAAGTACCGAATATCTTGGTAGCGAATAAGAACCAGCCCTATAACAGTGTGAAAGAATTAGTTGAATATGCTAAAGCCAATCCCGAAGGCGTCGTTTATAGCTCATCAGGTTCAGGTACATCAATGCACTTATCAGGTGAGCTGTTTAAACAACAAGCTGATGTACAGATGCTGCATATCCCTTATAAGGGTAGTGGCCCTGCAATGACAGGTTTATTAGGCGGTGAAGTGCATGTGATGTTCGATAATATGCCATCATCTGCACCACATGTTAAATCTGGCAATTTAAAGCCATTAGCGGTAACCACTGCTGAACGTTCACCAACATTCCCTGATGTGCCAACATTGAAAGAGTCAGGCTACCCTGATTACAGCGTAACCTCATGGTTCGGTATCGTGGCACCAACAGGTACACCACCTGAAGTTGTCGCTAAACTACACGATGAAATTGAGAAAATCCTTGAAAAACCTGCAGTCGTTGAGCAGTTGGATGGGCTTGGTGCGGTTTCTGAGAAAATGACATCTGAGCAATTCGGTGACTTCATTAAAGCAGAAACTGCTAGCTGGGGTGCGGTAATTAATAAGGGCGGTATTTCAGTAGACTAAGTCACTTGAGACTCTGTTCTTATATTTAAAATTTGGTTTTGAATTAAACTAAATTTTTTTGCTAAAGCCAGTGGATCTTGATTCACTGGCTTTTTAACTTATTAATGCTGTGTTTGATGCTTATTGCGAATTTAAATGCTTGAGAATGGTTATGAATTTTGATTTTACTGATTTTCGCTTATTTCTAAATATTGCCGAGACTAAGAATTTAACTCGGGCAGCTGAAAGAACATTTTTATCCGTGCCTGCCGCCAGTACTCGCATTAAAAAGACTGCACGCTAGAAGACATACGGTCGCATCAATATCGCTTCATCTCAGGCTCAATTTCTTGTGCCCAGGCTTCGATACCGCCTTGCAGATTATAGACATCTTCAAAGCCTGCCTGAATCAAGAAATGAGCCACATTATAGCTGCGCACACCATGATGACAATAAATAACCAAGGGCTTGTCATCGTCAATTTCATTATGACGGATGGGGATGAGATTCATCGGTATATGTTGGCTATTGTCTAGCTTTACATAGTCGACTTCGTCTTGATTGCGAACGTCCAACAAAATAAAATCTCTTTTTTGATCTTGCCATTGCTTAAGCTCTTGCACGCTTAAGGTATGAATTTCCTGCATCATATTGCCTTCTTAGTAGTTATTTCATTGACGTCTCCCCGCGCATTGAAGAACGAGGTTTTACGGCGGTTCTGATAAATATTGAGGGCTGCAAAATTTCGCAAATGCGAATGCCCAAAGGTGAACTATAATGACAGGGTTTTAGCGAAATGTCTAATGCAGATAGGCTGATATGCCTTGCGTTCAGGTCCATGCTGCTTGAAAAGGATTTTATATGAGACTTTTGGTTGTTGAAGATGACTTAACCTTAGGCCCTGCTTTGCAAGAGTATTTGCAGGCGCAAATGTATGAGGTCGACTTGGTCGATATGGGCCAGGCCGCGCTTAATGCTTTAGCGCATGAACATTATCATCTTGTCTTACTGGATCTTAATTTGCCCGATATGAGCGGTTTAGATGTACTGCGCTTAATCCGCGCAGAAGGGCAATTAGTGCCAGTCTTGGTTCTAACCGCACGTGATAGCTTAGATAGTCGAGTCGCGGGTTTAGATGCGGGTGCCGATGATTACGTGGTGAAACCTTTTGCCCTAGATGAATTGGCGGCTCGGGTGCGTGCTTTTAAGCGTCGTCAGGAGGGTTTTAACCAGCATATTCTCGAGTTTGAGGCGCTGGTGATGGACACTCAAAATCGCGAGGTGAGGGTGCACCAAGAGCGCCTAAATTTATCTGTACGTGAGTTTGCTATTCTTGAGATGCTGATGCAACGCTCTGCTAAAGTGGTGACCAAGCGCCAGATTGTCGACCACTTAGCTGATAATCTGGAAAGTGAATTAAGTGACAATGCGATTGAGGTGTATATCTATCGCTTGCGTAAACAACTTGAAGGCACGGGTGTACATATCCAAACTGTACGTGGCTTTGGTTATATGCTGGAAAAAGACCATGCTTAGTAAACTCATCATCAGCTATCTGTTGAAAAAAGACCATGGCTAAAAACTTACCATCAGCTATTTGTTGGAAAAAGACCATGCCTATGAAACTTAAGATCGGCTCTATGCTGGAAAAAGACCATGCCTAAGAAAATTAAAATCGGTTTTTTGCCAAAAGGCTCGATCCTGCGTTATCTCGTAGGACGCTTGGCATTTGCACTGATTTTATTTTTATGCATCGACTTTTTGCTCACTTGGTTTATTAGTCGTCAGAGTCACCTGTCCGATTGGTCAGTTGGTGATTTATTTGTTTTGATGATTATTAGCCAGATTTTCATTGTGGGTGGCTTTGCCGCACTGGTGTATTTTGGCGTGCGTTCTGGCTTGCGTACGGTTCGTCAACTCTCACAAGAGATTGCTGAGCGTAATGCGGACGATTTGCAGCCTATTGATACGGCTAATGTGCCCACTGAACTACAACCGGTGATTGCGCGCTTGAATGATTTATTAGGGCGTTTAGACGAATCACTTCTCGCACAAAAGCGCTTTATTGGGAATGCAGCGCATCAGTTGCGTACACCCTTGACAGGCTTAAGGATGGAATCTGAATTGATGCTCGCTAAGGATGATTTACCTGAGGATATTCAAGCGCGTGTTCAGCGTATTCATCAAGTTTCTAACCGTTTAATTCACTTAGGTGAACAGCTATTAGCGCTTGCACGGGCGGACTATCGCTTGCACCCACGCGACTCATTTAAGCAATTAGACTTAGTGGCCTTGGCCGAAAACCTAGGTTCCGAATGGTTTCTAAAGCTACGCGAACAGAAGATTGATTTAGTCTTTGAGGCGCCTGAACAAGCAGTGATGATTGATGGGTCGGAAATTCTCCTGGAAGAGCTCTTAAGTAATTTATTGGATAATGCACTTAAATATGCCAAGGGTGCCAATAAGATTATTTTACAAGTAAAGCAAAATCCGCCGAGCCTGCTCATTGAAGATAATGGCTGCGGTGTAGCACATGAAGAACGAGAGATGATATTTGACACCTTTGTACGCTCAGCAAGTAGCCCAAGTGGCTTAGGTACTGGCCTAGGCTTATCGATTGTGCGTGAGATTGCACGAGCGCATGGGGCAGGGTGGAGTTTAGTCAGTCGTCCTGATATTCAAGGCACGCGCGTTATGGTGGTTTTTCCTGGGCCACGTATTGGAACAGGCCTGCGACGCCTACCGAAACCTGTTAAATCCATGCCAAGTTTAAGTGATGTGACAGCCGATCATTAAGTATACATGCCGCCGATCATTAAGTATTCAAGAATCATGTGCTTCTTTAGTCTGCATAATGCTAGCGCACTCAGTCCAAAGCACTCAGCCCCAAGCACTCAGCCTAAACTACTTAGCCCTGATAGTTGTCAGCTAAAGCGCTTAGTACCACATAAACGTGATAAAAATACTAAAACAAAAAAGGACTACTTCAATTAAAAAGTAGTCCTTATTGATTAGTGTACAGCCTTGATTAGCGTACAGCCTTAAAAGTAATGTTTACTTACGGCCAGCCTTGCTTTCAATGCGCATACGTAAGGCATTAAGCTTAATAAAGCCCGCAGCATCAGCTTGGTTGTATGCACCACCATCATCGTCAAAAGTCGCAATGGTTTGGTCAAATAAGCTGTCTTTAGAATCACGTGATACAGTGTACACATTACCCTTATAGAGTTTAAGGCGTACAAAGCCGTTAACGTGCTCTTGCGTATGGTCAATTAAAACTTGTAGCGCTTGACGCTCTGGAGACCACCAGTAGCCGTTATATACCAATGAGGCATAACGTGGCATCAGGTCGTCTTTCAAGTGAGCAACTTCGCGGTCTAGCGTAATTGATTCAATCGCACGGTGGCCTTTTAACATAATCGTGCCGCCAGGGGTTTCATAGCAACCGCGTGATTTCATACCCACGTAACGGTTCTCCACAAGGTCTAGACGACCAATACCGTGCTTACCACCAAGTTCGTTCAAGCGCGTTAAGACTTGAGCTGGGCTCAGGCGTTCACCATTAATGGCAACGATATCACCACGTTCGTACTCAAGGTCAATGTATTCAGGTGTATCAGGAGCTTGCTCAGGAGAGACAGTCCAACGCCACATTGACTCTTCCGCTTCCGCTTTAGGATCTTCGAGGTGACGGCCTTCATAGCTGATATGTAATAAGTTAGCATCCATAGAGTAAGGAGCACCGCCTTGCTTATGCTTCATATCAATTTCGATACCCGCATCCTCTGCATATTTAAGCAGTTTTTCACGAGACAATAAATCCCACTCACGCCATGGAGCAATCACACGAATATCAGGATTTAAAGCGTAGTAGCCAAGCTCGAAGCGGACTTGGTCGTTACCTTTACCTGTGGCGCCATGCGATACGGCGTCGGCATTTAGTTTCTGGGCGATTTCAATTTGACGCTTAGCAATCAATGGACGCGCGATAGAGGTGCCTAATAGGTATTCACCTTCGTAGATGGCATTCGCACGGAACATCGGGAAGACAAAATCACGGACAAATTCTTCACGTAGATCATCAATGAAAATATTCTCGGGTTTGATGCCGAATTTCAAGGCTTTAGCACGTGCTGGCTCCAGCTCTTCGCCTTGACCAATATCCGCTGTAAAGGTAATCACCTCACAGTTATAGGTATCTTGCAACCATTTCAAAATAACTGAGGTATCTAAGCCGCCAGAATAGGCGAGTACGACTTTTTTAACTTCGCTCATGAAGGACTCTATAAATTAAATATAAGTAGGTAAAAGATCTATTTTAACGCTAAATGCACTGGCTTAGCTGCTTAGCTTGCCAAGCCCTGAGAAATCATTAGTGCCCGATTAGCCGCTTAGCTTGCCAAGCGCTGAGAAAACATCATTATTGGCTTAGCTACTTAGCTTGCCAAGAACCAAGAATTCCATTAGTGCTTTCTGTACATGCAGGCGATTTTCCGCTTCGTCCCAGACTACGCTTTGAGGGCCATCAATCACTTCGGCAGAGACTTCCTCACCGCGGTGGGCAGGCAAGCAATGCATGAAAATGGCATCAGGCTTGGCTAAAGACATCATCTCTTGGTCAACCATCCAGTTGGCAAAAGCAAGACGACGCTTCTCGTTCTCTTGTTCGTAACCCATGCTCGTCCACACGTCGGTGGTAATCATATCGGCACCCTTAGCGGCTTCCATTGGGTCATCAAACTCGGCCAAGTGTTGCTCACTGACTGAACCAATACGGGTGTGTTCAAGCTGGTAACCTTTAGGGGCTGAGATATGGAGTTTGAAATCAAGCAACTGGGCGGCTTGTAACCAGGTATATGACATATTATTAGCGTCACCAATCCAACAAATTGTCTTGCCCTTAATTGGACCACGGTGCTCAATAAAGGTCAAAATATCCGCTAAGATTTGACAAGGATGGTATTCATTGGTTAAGCCATTAATCACTGGGACGCGTGAGTGAGCGGCAAAGCGCTCTAAGCGCGTCTGCTCAAAGGTACGAATCATCACAATATCAACCATGCGCGTAATTACGCGTGCGGTATCTTCAATTGGCTCAGAGCGGCCGAGTTGTGAGTCATTGGAGGTTAGATTAATGACTGAACCACCCATCTGGTACATACCTGCCTCAAAAGAGACACGGGTACGCGTACTGGCTTTCTCGAAAACCATCGCTAAGGTGCGGTCATGCAAAGGCATATGCGGCTCATAGCGCTTAAATTTATTTTTGATAAATCGTGCTCGCTCTAACACGTAAAGGATTTCATGCGCGGAAAAATCCGTTAATTGTAAAAAGTGACGCATAGGACCTGTTGATGTCTGAGTAGTCATAATAGCTAAAATAAATAAAGTGATTGTGGAGGAAACCAGCCAAACTGGTGACTAAAGGTTTATAATATACAATTCTATCGCAAATTGGCGTTATTTCCTTGCAGATAGAATAAAATGTCTCCCTTCTATCTTGAACTACGAACTTCTTCTGTGCAACAATTAATTATCTTCGGTGTGACCGAGTCTGGTCAGCGTTTTCGTCCCAGTGACTGGGCTGAGCGTCTCGCAGGGGTGATGGCGCAATTTCGACCTCCTGGTTCTGTGAGCAGTCATCTGACATACTCTCCTTACGTGACCCCGACGAATGTGGATGGTCATAAGAGTGTTATCGTGGATACAAGATTACGTGACTTAGAACCACGTGCATGGAAATTCATTCTCGACTTCGCTAAAGATAATCATATGAAGACCGAGTTGCGTGACGTGCATGTGCGCGAGTAGTTGGTTCAGCAAGTGGCACGATGACATCTTTAGCGAGTGGCTGCGTGAGGTGGATGTGCGCAAATAGCCGAGTCGCTAGGTCGCTCTGGGTAATTAAGTCACTCTATGGCTCACGAGTAGTTTTATCTGAAAGCTGAGTCATCATCAATCTTCGTCAATTTCAAACTGCGTCAATTGACGCTAAATACCTTACTGAATACCTTAAAAGCAGAATTAATATGGGCGGAAAGGTTCTGCGTCAATTGACGCTGAATGCCTCACTGAATATTTTAAAACCGAGCAAACACTTTCATGAACTGAAGTGCTTAACTCGGTTTTTTAATGCCTAGCTATTCGCTTCGAGCATTCAATAATTTTCCAAGTGCTGCAAGCTTTATCAGAGCTTGTCGTGAACCCCGTCCTTAGGGTGGGGAGGGCATCAAAGAAGCAATCAAAAAAGCAATCGAAGACGTAATCAAAAAAGCAATAGACGATAAAAAAGGACGCCATTTTGACAATAGCGTCCTTTTGTATTGCTGAAAGCTGGCGAGAGCGAGATTTAACTACTTCATACTCTTGAATTATTGATCTGAAAAAGTCTAGCTAAGGTAAGTCCCGCTTAATCAATATTCACTGAGTAAATTTTCGCTTGGTTTTCGCTTAAGTGCCTAACTTAATGTCTTAATTAAGATTAAGCAGCAATTGCCTTGATGGCAGCAGCTAGGCGGCTCTTATGACGAGCAGCTTTGTTCTTGTGGATGATTTTCTTATCAGCAACGCGATCGATCACGCTAGTTGTACGTGCGAAAACTTCGTTAGCTTGAGCTTGGTCACCCGCTTCAATTGCTTGACGTACACGCTTGATAGAGGTGCGTAGCAATGAACGAAGACTAGAGTTGTGTTTGTTGCGTGCAACAGCTTGGCGTGCGCGCTTACGTGCTTGAGCAGTATTAGCCATGTGTAATTTCTTCTATTAAGATTAAGTTAATTCAGCAAAGTCTAGTATTTTAGCAATAAGTATATAATAATGCAAGGATAATTCCCTAATTGTTGTCTTAAGGCACTAATAAAGGAATTTTCCAACATCATCTTCTCTGCTTGTCAACGCTTATTCAAGCCTTCCATCGTGTCAATGTGAGACTAGTTTTTAGACTATTGAGGACGGCAGAATAAGGATTTCTAGACAGCTTAGCGCTGACGAGCAAAGTCTTTCGGCCGGAATCCGCAAGCGAATAGCACGGCAAAATAAACCAGTAAGCTACCTAATAGCACCCCAAATAAACAGATCAGGCGAGCGATGGCAGGCATGCCGCCCCAGCTGATAATGCCTTGCATCTGTGTGCTTAACCAGTAGTTTAAACTATCTGTAGCTTGCATGCTCCAGTCTATATACTGTTGACTGAAATAGAGCCAAGCTGCTAGCGCAAGTAGCGCGGGTAGCACACGCAATAAGAACGTACCAATCCCTTGTTGCGGAATATAGAGTTGCTTACGGCGTAAACCAATATAGAGGAATAATGCATTAATTGTTGCCCCTAAGCTCACGGATAGTGTTAAGCCAGCATGCTGAAAGAGTGGGACAAATACAATATTCATTAACTGGGTGCAGACTAAGACGAAGATAGCAATCTTGACGGGAGTGCGAATATCTTGTTTGGCGTAAAAAGCGGGTGCGAGAATCTTCACCGCCAACATACCGATGAGACCAATGGCATAGGTAGTTACCGCGGCTTGCGTCTGTAGGGTATCTTGGTGGGAGAAGGCGCCGTAATTAAATAAGCTAGCCACTAAGCCGCCACCCAATAGACCTAAGCCAATAACGCAGGGTAGGCCCAAGAGGAAGACTAAGCGCAGTCCCCAGTCCATTAGACGACTGTAGTTTTGTGTGTCGTTCTTGGCATGGGCGGCCGCTAAGCTAGGTAGCAAAACAGTGCCCAGCGCAACCCCGAGTAGTGCTGTTGGGAACTCCATCAGACGATCGGCAAAGCTTAACCATGTCACGCTGCCCGAGGGTAACCAAGTGGCGATATTGGTATTAATCAATAAGGAAATCTGGGCGACCGATACGCCAAGTGTAGCTGGACCCATGAGTTTAATAATACGGCGTACTTCAGGATTCTTCCAGGCCGTCCCTATACGGTGTCGGAAGCTAGGTAATACGCCAATTTTCGCTAATGCTGCCCATTGAACTGTCAGTTGCAAAATTCCACCAATGACCACTCCGACAGCTAAGGCATAAATGGGCTGGGCAAAGTAGGGGGCTAAGAAGATACTTGCCCCAATCATACTCAAATTCAGTAAGACAGGAGTGAAGGCTGGAATGGCAAATTTACGCCAGGTGTTTAAGACGCCTGATGCGAAAGCTACTAAGGACATACACAAGATGTAGGGGAACATAATGCGTGTCATCTGCACGGCATCGGTAAAGGCTTCGCCTTTTTCATGCATACCCGAGGCCATTATCCAGACCACAATTGGCGCTGCCACGATGCCGATGACGGTGATGGCGAATAAGGTGACAAATAAGACTAAGGCCACATGATCCAGTAAGGTCTTCACCTCTTGTTGGCTACGGGTCTCTTTTTGTTCGCCTAAGATGGGTACGAAAGCTTGGGAAAAAGCACCTTCCGCAAAGAGGCGACGTAATAAATTTGGTATGCGAAAAGCGACCCAGAACGCATCGGTTAAAGGACTTGCGCCAAAGGTGCGCGCGATGAGGATATCGCGAATAAGACCGGTAATGCGCGATAAGAGCGTTAAGCCGCTAACGGTAGCTGCAGAGCGTAATAGACTCATATAGATAGGGTGGTTAGATTATGCCATCAGTCAATAAGTCACTGCTGTGTTCAGTTGGCTTATATAAGCAAGTATAAATTGAATGAAAAACGCCCGACACGCAATCTGCAGTCGGGCGCCATGCTGATCAGTTAACTAATTAGCGTGGTTGCAAACGAATGGCGCCATCTAAGCGGATGGTTTCACCATTGATCATCTCGTTAATGATAATGCTGTTTACAAGCTTGGCATAATCCTCAGGACGACCAAGACGCGATGGGAATGGAATGCTCGCGCCTAGTGAATCTTGAACTTCTTGTGGCATACCGAAGATCATGGGCGTACCGAAAATACCTGGAGCAATCGTATTGCAACGAATGCCTGAGCGAGCTAAGTCACGGGCGATCGGCAGGGTCATACCCACCACACCAGCTTTAGAGGCAGAGTAGGCGGCTTGACCAATTTGACCTTCATATGCAGCAACTGAGGCGGTATTAATCATCACACCGCGCTCGCCAGTTGTTGCATCAGGCGTATTCTGTTCCATGGCTGCTGCAGCAAGACGCATCATATTAAAGCTACCAACCAGGTTAATATTGATGACTTTCTGGAAGAGGTCAAGCGCATGCGGGCCATTCTTACCGGTAATCTTAGAGGCTGGCGCAATGCCTGCACAGTTAACGAGGCCAAATAAGGCACCCGCTTTAACCGCCGCATCTACTACGGCTTGCGCATCGGCTTCATTGGTCACATCGCAGTGTACAAATGTCTGCCCCAATTCTTGAGCTAAGGCTTGACCCGCTTCGTCTTGCACGTCGGCAATAATGACTTTAGCGCCATTAGCAACAAGCATCTTCACGGTGCCAGCACCTAAACCTGAGGCGCCGCCTGTAACGATAAATACTTTATCTTTGATTTCCATAGAAATTCCTTGTTAGCAATTATTTAAGTGCATCTGCAATGCGTTGCGTAATTTCTTCCACTTTACCTACACCCGCTACTTTCACGTAACGAGGTGCTTCAGCAGCACCTTCGGCAGCCCAGCTTGAGTAATAGTCAACTAATGGACGAGTCTGATCTTGATAAACTTCTAGGCGCTTGCGTACGGTTTCCTCTTTGTCGTCATCACGTTGTACAAGATCTTCACCAGTAACATCATCTTTACCATCGACTTTAGGTGGGTTAAAGATGGTGTGATAGGTACGACCACTTGCTGTGTGAACACGACGTCCGCTCATGCGTTGAATGATATCTTCGCTTGGCACATCGATTTCAATCACATAATCTAATTTAACACCAGCCTCTTTAAGCGCATCGGCTTGTGGAATCGTACGTGGAAAACCGTCAAATAAGTAGCCATTGGCGCAATCATCTTGTGTTAGACGATCTTTAACCAAGCGGATAATGATGTCATCCGAAACTAGACCACCCGCGTCCATTACTTTTTTAGCCTCTAGACCGACTGGGGTTTGCGCCTTAACTGCTGCACGTAACATATCACCTGTTGAAATTTGCGGAATACCGTATTTCTCTGTGATAAAACTCGCTTGTGTTCCCTTACCGGCTCCAGGTGGACCTAAAAGAATTAAACGCATATGACCTCCAAAAATAATAATATATAAGTTATAAAAGTTTGAAATCTATTATAAGACGTCAGTAAAGCCATTAATTATATGACTTAAGTTCAGTAAATCTCAGCTTATGGCTTGTTCTGCAAAAAAATTCGAACCCTCTTTAAGTCTTGTTCCGTATCAATACCTGCTAATGGTGCCGCATCGGTGATCAGTACTTGAATCTGATAACCATGTTCCATGGCGCGCAGTTGTTCCAAGGCTTCAAGTTGCTCGTAGCGACCCGCACATAGATGAGGGTATTGCTTTAAAAATTTCACTCGATAAGCATACAAGCCTATATGATGCAGCGCAATATAATCTTTTGGTAATAGGGATTTATCCTTAGAAAAAGCATCCCGTGCCCAAGGTATTGGTGCTCTTGAAAAATACATGGCGCGATTATTATAGTCACAAACCACTTTAACAATATTCGGATTAAACAGTGCTTCGCTGCTTTGAATGGGGTATGCACACGTGGCAATGCTGGCTTGCGGATTATCAGCCAGCTCTTGAGCGACTTGATTAATCAGCTGAGGATCAATAAGCGGCTCATCACCTTGGACATTAACGATGATTTGCTCATCATCTAATTTCAGCGTGTTGACCACTTCCGCAAGGCGATCTGTGCCTGAAGGGTGGTCCTCACGGGTGAGAATGACTTCGTAGTTATGCGATTGCACAATATCGGCAATTTCTTGCGTATCAGTAGCGACGATCAAGCGACTGGCTTGAGATAACGCTGCTTGTTGCGCGGTGCGCACCACTAAGGGCAGGCCTGCTACGTCTAAGAGCATCTTGCCAGGTAAGCGTGTTGAGGCCGCTCGTGCGGGAATAATAGCGATAAATGAAGTATTCATGCCGTATGATGCCGAGTGTTTAGTGAGTGCTATGGCTGTGCTGTCGTGTCATTCGCGCTTGCTTGCGCAACGGCGTCTTTTTGCTCAGTATCAACAGTAGCCGCTGAATGAGCAGATAATGCACGAGCCTCATCTTTAAGCATCACTGGGATACCGTCTTTGATAGGAAAGGCGAGCTGATCATGGTCACAAATTAACTCTTGAGCAGCCGCATCATAGCGAAGTGCTTGTTTGCAAAGTGGGCAAAGTAGTGATGAGAGAAGCGCAGAATTCATAATAGTAAGATGGTGATAAGAGAGATAAAGATATTCAAGAAAATCGTCAAGCTGAGGCATTAATGATTTACTTAATGATTCACATT
>JAUNUI010000025.1 GCA_030538255.1 Pelistega sp.
AGAAAACACGAGATTTGCCCTTAGGTAGATTTAGATAGGTTTTTCAGAACGGTAATACTTGACCAGAGCGATGATTGACATTTACTGTTTTTCCACCACACAAAACTCAGCCTGTGGATGATGCGCTTGCAAGTAGTCACGCAGATATGCCTCGGTATAACGCGCAATTAAGGCGTCTTGCAATGGATAGCGATTGTAAATCAAGCCTAAGACAGGAATATTCGCCTGCTCACAAGCCTTCAAGCTTAAAACAGTATGATTAATACTGCCTAATTTGCCACCGCTGACTAAGACTAATGGATAAGCCTGTTGCGCAATATAGTCCAAGATGCTTAGCTCATGCTTAATTGGTACCGCTAAACCACCTGCGGCTTCAAGCAAAACCATCTCATAACGCTCGAGTAGAGTTTGCGTATCCTGACTAATCAAGCCTACATTAATCTCTTCATCGGCCAAATCAGCAGCCATATGCGGCGAGCAAGGGTAAGGGTAAACATAACGACACGTAATACCCGCCTTATCTTCAGGATATAAATCGACCCCTTGAATCCTACGATGCTCAAGAAGATCAATCGCAATCCCTTCGCACCCCGTCTGCACCAATTTCTGCGTAATCACACGCACACCACTACGTCCCAACTCGCGCGCCAGAATACCGGTACACACGGTCTTGCCAATATCGGTATCTATCCCACCCACAAATACCACAGGATACGACTTTATTCGCTCTACTAATTTCATTAACCTCACCTTATCCCAGACTATTTTCGTTGTGCCAGAATATAAAAAGGCCGATAAGACAAGCTCACTTGGCCTTTTTCATTGGCAAAAAGGCGCTGATATTCTTGCGCAAACTCGGCTAAGCGGGCTCGACTCCAAACCCCTTGAGTGGTGGCCGTAACCCCTGTTTGCTTAAGATGCTTTAAAACAGCGAAGGCATCATCAAACCATAAGACAATTTCATCTTGCTCAAACACATGCACATCGAAATACGGCGCTAATAAATCTAGCCACTGGTCCTGGTCCGCATAGCGCAAGCCCTTACCACTTAAGGTTTTAATTTCTGGCAGATTATCGGGCGCAAAACTGCTACAGAGAAACCATGCACCACTTGGTAAAGAGCCCGCCACATTAGAAATAAAACGCGGTAAATTACTAAACCACTGCACCGTGGATGCGCTGGCAATTAAGTCATAGGTACCTGATAAGTCTAGTTGCTCAGCATCGCCCGCCATAAACTCGTAAGGACCACGCTGATATTGCTTGAACAAATCATCGATAAACGCAGCACAGCCTTGATTTAAATCGTTAAACAACCAATGTTGTGCAGCATAATGGCGCAACAAGTGTTGACTTAAATCACCCGTCCCACAGCCAATTTCAAGCACTTTACCCAACTTACCCTCAGGCAAATACTTTAAGAGCAAATTAATTAAGTGTTGATTAATCGCCTGCTGCGCTAGCGCTTGTAAATCATAAGTACTTAAGGCCTGATTAAAATGGGTCGCTAATCGATGCTTATCAATTTCATTTACATTCGGCATAATTGCTCCCACGAATTGAAACCATCCCATAGATAATGAGCGCCAGCGACTAATTTAATGGGAACTTCATGTAACTGCCAATACGCTAATTGATGAACCGTCGGTATAATACGATCTTGCTCACTGATGATGGCTTGCGTCCACATAATTCTAGGCCGAGATGTATTTGCAGCATGATCCACTAGAGCCATACTTACTCTACAACATTCCTCTCCAATAGACGAATCAATCGCTTGCAACTCTGCACGGATTTCGTCTAAGGGACGTGCTGGTAAAGCTTGATAAGCTTGTAGTTGCGCAGCATTACTACACATACGTCGCTCAAACTTATGCCGTCCTGTCGCATCTAATCCCGCTAAGGTCGCATCAAATACCTCAGGGTCAATGCCCCACTGCGCATGCTTTGGATAAGGCGTACCATTAATGGCACAGGCACTTTGAAAAGGCCAATCGGCCAAGGCCTGCTCTGCCGCCCACACCCCCATCGACCAGGCGACGAGATGACATTCGGTATAGTCTTGAAAGGCGAAATCGAGTGGAAGACAAGATACATCAGAGCTATGTCGAGCATGCATATATCCCGACGCCAACTTATCTTGCCCGTCTCTTCTTGGATAACAGGATAGCAAGTCGCAATAATCCCAACAGACTAGGACATCCGTATTCGCTGGTATCTGCAGATGTTGAATCACCGCATCATCGGTTCCCCATCCCGCACAATAAACAATTAAACGATCTCCAGGATAATCTGGCCCTCTTAGCAATCGACTTTGCATGTGCTCTCCAACACCTTAATAAGCGAATCGATATCGGTGGTTTGCATAGCTGCACTTAGGGAAAAACGAATCCTTGCCGTGCCGCTCGGCACGGTTGGCGGACGAATCGGTAGACAATAAAAGCCCGCCTCCTGCAAGGTCTTCGCCATCTTAACTGCCCTATGATTTTCTCCTAATAGTAAAGGGATAATGCACGTTTGACTACTACTGGTTTGCCCTGTAATGGTCTCAACGGCCTGCTTCAGATGCTGACTTAAATGCGCCAAGTGTTGTCTTTTCGCATGCCACTGTTCAAGGCGTTCAAACAAAAAATAAGTCCACGCTATGTTTAGGGGAGGTAGGGCTGTTGAAAAAATTAAGGGGCGCATAGTATTGATTAAGTAATCCTTAATCAGCTGCGTGCACACCAAATACGCGCCCACCGAGCCTAATGCCTTACCGAAAGTACCGACTAAGAAATCAATCTCGCCTAGACAACCAGCTTGCTCAGCAAGTCCCAGGCCTGTGGCACCATACGCGCCTACGGCATGCGCCTCATCCACATACAATGCTAGCTTATCGTGGCGTTTTTTTAAGGCCACGAGACGCTTTAAATCCGCACAGTCCCCATCCATACTAAACACACTTTCTGTCACAACAATAATTCGCTCATACGATTCATGGTGCTGCTGTAATAGGCTCTCTAAGTGCTCATAGTCATTGTGGCGATAGCGCAAATAGTTCGCACCCGAGAGGCGTGCACCATCAATTAAACTCGCATGCACTAACTTATCTAAGATCAATAAGGTGCGCTTATTCGCTAGCGCAGGCAAAACACCAATATTCGCATGGTAGCCACTATTAAACAGAAGAACTGCTTCAGATTTAAAACGAGAAAGCATTAAATTTTCTAATTTATGATAAATCGGAAAGCTGCCTGTTAAAAGACGTGATGAGGCACTACCAAGCATCTGCGATTGTGCCAGCTCCGATTGAAAGAACGCTTCTCGCAAGGAGACATCAGCCGCCAGCCCTAGATAATCATTACTAGAGAGGTTTAACATCCAGCGCCCTTTTTTTGATGCTGAAGTGATGACTGAGTTCGAAGTAGAATCTAGCCTGGCGCTCGACGTAAACTCAAACATAGCGCCTGACCCTGGCATAGCATATGAGCCTGGCAATGTATCTGACCCTGCTTCTAAGGCCCGCACCCATATCCCATCCTGCTGAATTGGCGTAAATTGGCGCATAAGGCCGCGTGCTCGTTTATCTTCAAGCTCAGCACTTAAATCCTGCATCCATAGGCTCATACCTGCACCTCATTATTGGCAGCGGCATCCAAGCACCAACATTCATCTTCCAAAAAGTAGCCCACTTTTTTCGAATTTATGCGCCAATTACTCACAAACAACCCCCGCTCTCAAAACACACATCCAAGCAAAACACTTCACTTCCCAAAACCATAAGCCATTACTCACAGTCATATTCCTCACGTAAGGCTTGCAAAACTCTCGCACATAACTGAACAACTTGTTCTTGCTTCATCACATAAGGCGGCATGAGATACACTAGACGTCCAAATGGCCGCACCCACACGCCCTGCTCCACTAAGCGCGCTTGTAGGCTGGCCATATTCACAGGATCTTTCATCTCAATCACGCCAATCGCTCCCAGCGCTCTAACATCCGCCACGCACGACCAGGCTTGTGCAGGTGCTAAACCTTGATATAAGGAGCGCTCTAACATCGCCACTTGCGCCTGCCAAGCACTCTCTCGCAACAAGGCAATTGACTCAGCAGCAACCGCACAAGCCAAGGGATTGGCCATAAATGTAGGTCCATGCATAAAGCACTTGGCCTCACCGGCACATATTGTTTGTGCAACATGCGCTGTCGTAATAGTGGCGGACAGGGTCATATACCCACCTGTTAAGGCCTTACCGATACACATAATATCGGGCAAAACTTCCGCATGCTCAGCGGCAAACATCTTCCCGGTACGTCCAAACCCCGTCGCAATCTCATCGAATATCAACAAGACACCATATTTCTGGCAGAGCACCCGCGCTTGGCGCAAGTACTCAGGATGGTAAAAGTACATGCCCCCTGCTCCCTGAACGATGGGCTCAAGAATTAAGGCGGCAATTTCATGGCCACGCGCTGCCAAGAGTTCACGCAAGGGCTGCATATCTTCAGGATTAAAGGATTCATATAAGGCACTTGTCAAGTTCTTATTTGAGGGCCAATTTGTAGAATTGGATTGACTTGAAACCTGATCACTCGAAACTTGATCATTCAAAGTCTGCTCTTTAGAGAAAGATTCACTCGAATCAACGCAAGCACTTGGAAACCGACTACTCGGTTGCGGCAAGAAATACTGTGTTGCTAATCCCTTACTAAATAAACTATGCATCCCTGTTACAGGATCACAAACCGACATAGCATGCCAGGTATCGCCGTGATAGCCCGCGCGGATCGTGGCAAATTTATAGCGTTGCGTTAAGCCTAATGCGTGTTGATATTGCAGTGCCATTTTCATGGCTACCTCAACCGCCACAGAACCTGAGTCTGCGTAGAAGATTTTATTCAAACCTTCAGGTAAAATAGCGAGCAGCGCTTCACTTAAGCGGACTGCGGGTTCATGCGTGAGACCACCAAACATGACATGGCTCATAGAACTCAGTTGCTGCTGCACCGCCTGATTTAAGCGCGGATGGTTATAGCCATGTATCGCCGCCCACCATGATGACATACCGTCGAGTAGGCGTCGCCCATCGGACAGGTTTAAGTAAACACCTTGCGCACTGGCAACGGGATACACGGGTGCGGGCGAGTTCATTGAGGCATAAGGATGCCAAATATGCTCTCTATCAATACTTAATAAGTGGTCTATGGCTTCGCTCATCATACGTTCAATACTTTAAAAACAGCTTGAAGCTGGCTCACTTAGTCATCACTGAGTAATGATTTAGTGATGAAATTAGTGAAAAAGTCAGCTTGCTCACCGTTAAGTGACTCGCCGACAAAAGCCGCATTATAGTCGTCTAGCTACCAAGAGTCGATTTATTGAGAACAGATAAATACGATATCTTAATGAAAGATATAGACAATAATAAGCAGATTAACAACAATTAATTAATATTACGCATTAAGCTCTTATGCCCAAACACCACGAAAGTGAAAATAACTCCTGGCTACTGATTGCCCTCTTTGCCTTTGCCGCGTTTATTTTCAATACCACTGAATTTGTCCCGATCGGCCTTTTACCTGATATTGCCCGTAGTTTTAATATTGACGTCGCGCACACTGGACTCTTGATTACCATCTACGCTTGGGCGGTGACCTTATTGTCCCTGCCTTTTACCTTGCTAACGGCACGCATGGATCGCAAGCTGCTCTTAATACTCTTGTTCAGCTTATTTATTGGCTTTCATATACTATCTGGCTTTGCTTGGAGTTTTAACTCCTTGATGATTAGCCGCCTAGGCGTGGCTTGTTCTCATGCGGTGTTTTGGGCGATTACCATCCCCTTGACGGTACGCTTAGCACCCAAGGGCAATCGCATTAAGGCCTTGGGATTTATTGTCACAGGCTCCTCTCTTGCCACGGTTCTGGGAGTTCCCTTAGGCACGGCAATCGGCCAAGAACTTGGCTGGCGCACCACCTTCTATCTAATTGCCGCCATAACGGTGGTCTTAATCATGCTGTTCTTTAAGATGTTGCCTGCCTTACCAAGTCGCAACTCTGGCTCCATTAAATCCTTACCCTTATTATTTAAGCGTAAGACCTTGATGCATACGTATCTGCTGACCGCCTTAATCATGACTGGGCACTTTGCCGCTTACACCTATATCACGCCATTTCTCAATGATATTGGTGGCTTTAATCCACGCTTTATTATTGCTGTCCTCTTCGTTATGGGCGGCTCTGGCATACTGGGTAGCTTTATCTATGCGCGCTTAGCGCCGGCGCGCCCTATCCGTAGTTTTGCCCTAGCGATTGCTTTAATGCTAGCTTGTGTATTGCTATTGAAACTCGTCAGTATTAGTGCTTTCTTGATTCTTGTACTGGGTCTTATCTGGGGAGTAGCCATCACCATGGTTGGTTTAGCTTTACAAAGCAAGGTACTAGAAGCCGCTCCTGATGCCGCCGACATCGCTACCTCAATGTATTCAGGCGTCTTTAATATTGGTATTGGCGGCGGTGCCCTAGTCGGCAGCCAGACGATTAATCTCTTAGGTTTAAATTATATCGGCTATATAGGCGGGATCTTTATCGCACTTGCCCTACTTACTTTTATTGTATTTACCTATAAAATATGGTTAATTCGCCAAGAAGAGCCGGTGGCCTCTTTAATCAATTAGAACAAGGACTGATATGATCGATCTGTACTATTGGATGACCCCGAATGGGCACAAAATCACCCTATTCCTTGAGGAAACAGGGCTAGACTACACCATTCATACGATTAATATTTCTAAGGACGAGCAGTTTGCCCCTGAGTTTTTAAAAATCGCCCCGAACAATCGTATCCCGGCGATTGTTGACCAGGCGCCGATTGATGGCGGTGAACCGATTGCTATTTTCGAATCAGGCGCTATCCTACAGTATCTTGCCGAGAAGACTGGGCAATTTCTCTCAAGTGATTTACGCACTCGCACAGCAACCATGCAATGGCTGTTCTGGCAGATGGGTGGCTTAGGGCCTATGGCTGGACAGAATCACCACTTTAATATTTATGCGCCGGTTAAATTACCCTATGCCCAAGAGCGTTATATCAAAGAAACCGCGCGTCTCTATGGCGTAATGGATAAGCAATTAGCCATGCAAGATTATCTCGCCGGAGAGCATTCGATTGCGGATATGGCTTGCTATCCCTGGATTCATTCGCATGAGCGTCAGAGTCAAAATCTAAATGACTTCCCGAATCTTAAGCGCTGGTTTGAAGCTATCTCAGCTCGCCCTGCTACGCAACGTGCTTATGCTTTAGCCGAGAAATATCCGCGCTAAACTTGAAGTTTACGGGGCAGTGAAAATACTGCCTTAAGTAGCAGGCTTATCATGCCTATTGGCAAACACTTAATGTTCGCTTCTTGAGTTTTATTTCTACAGATATAGATCAAGCGTCCAAACACCATTAATCAGGCCTCCCATTAATGAGGGCACCTCATTAAGCCGGTCGCCTCATTAAGCCGCCTGACTGATAACAGATGACTCTACTGGCTCGGCAACATTAAGAACAGAATAGTCTGGGCTGATCGTTGCCGCCCCCTTAAACCAATCCAATTGATGATGCAATTGCACCACTTCCCCAATCACGATCAAAGCAGGCTTAGGGGCATCCAAGGCCAAGTCTGCTAACTGATCTAAGCGTCCAATGCGCACTGTTTGGTTCTCACAGGTACCATTGGAAATAATCGCGACGGGGGTATCTTCAGCACGACCATGCGCAATAAGTTTTTCTTGAATATGCGCCGACTTTAAGCTCCCCATATAAATCACTAAGGTCTGCTTAGAACGAGCCAGGGTTGACCACTCTAATTCATCTTCATCACGCTGACCATGACCTGTTATAAAGACGGCGGTTTGGGCATAATCACGATGCGTCAGTGGAATACCCGCATATGCCGTCGCCCCTAGCGCAGCCGTCACAGCGGGGATAATTTTATAGGCAACCCCTGCTTGCACAAGCTCTTGCGCCTCTTCGCCACCACGCCCAAAGACAAAGGGGTCGCCTCCCTTAAGACGCACCACGCGCTTGCCCTGACTAGCTAACTCAATCATTAATTGATTAGTACGCTCTTGAATCACTTGATGTGCGCCTGCTCGCTTGCCCACGCAAATCTTATCCGCATCGCGTCGAACCAAATCTAACACAGCATCAGAAACTAAGGCATCATATAAAACCACATCAGCCGCTTGCATCGCCTGCAAGGCTTTTAAGCTTAAAAGACCCGCATCACCAGGACCCGCTCCTACTAAGATGACTTCACCTTTTTGCAGCGGGATGTGAGCGCTTAGGCTTTCTTGTAAAAAGTCAGCTGCGCCTTTTTCATCACCGCGCTCTACCAAATCAGCGAACGTGCCTGTGAACAAGCCCTCCCAGAAACGACGGCGTTCGGTTAAGGTTGCCAATGACTGCTTCACTTTCGTACGCCATTGTCCTGCCAAACTGGCTACTCGTCCCATATGCTGTGGTAACAGCGCTTCGATTTTCTCACGCCATAAGCGTGCCAAAACTGGCGCTTGACCACCACTTGAGATGGCTATTTGCAAGGGAGCACGATCAATAACAGCGGGCACAATATAGGAGCAAAGCGCAGGATTATCGACAACATTACAGAGCTTGGCTTGGGCCTGGGCCGCCTCAAACACTTGTCGATTCAAAACCTCATCATCGGTTGCGGCCACCACTAAAAACTTGCCCTCTAATTGCTCTGGCTGAAACTGTGTCGCCACATGGATGACGACTCCTTGCTTTAACCAATCTTTAAATACCACTGATAATTGCGCAGCTACCACATACACTTGCGCACCCGCACGCAGCAGGGCCTGGGCCTTGCGCTCAGCGACATGACCCGCTCCGACTAATAACACTGGACGCTGCTGTAAATCAGCAAATAAAGCAAAGTGATTCATAACTATTAGATATAAAAAACGAATCCCTTATTCTACGAAAATATGATGGCTGGGGTTACAACCCTTTTTTCTATCCTTAACACCATAAGTAATAAGAGCCACTTATTTTAGCCTTATAAGAATTTGTAATATAAAAAGAAAAAACTAATCGTTCGAAGAATTAAAGACGCTTGTTATGATGGCCCTTACCTTCATCCTAGAATCGGTCTTACCCTGTCTGTAAAGCAGCAATTTTAACAATAGAAGCACCCATATGTTTAAACCTGAACTCTGGCAAAAACCAGTTCCTAGTGCCCAAGACTTACTTGAAGTCGATACGCTGTGTCTTGAATTAGAGCAGCGCTTAAACGCAATTGCAGAACAATTTCCTGGCACCAAATTCGCCTCGAGCTTAGCCATCGAGGATATAGTGATTACCGATGTGATTGCACGCCTAGCCTTGCCGATTCAGATTTTTACCTTAGATACAGGCAAGTTGAATCAGGAGACCTTGGATTTAATTCCTCAGCTCCAGCAGCGCTACCCAAGCTTAAACGTGGAAATCTATCAGCCTCAGGAGCAAGTCGCAATCGATTTTGAAGCGGAGCATGGCACGGATGCGATGTATAAGAGCTTGGAATTACGCCGTGCGTGCTGCCATATCCGTAAGATTGAACTCTTGAATCGTGCTTTGCACGATGCTCCAGCTTGGATCAGCGGTCAGCGTAGAGAGCAATCTTCCACCCGTTCTGAACTGAACTATCAAGAGCTGGATGAAGCTCGTCATATTACGAAATTCAATCCCTTATACGATTGGACTGAGCGCCAAGTTTGGGCCTATGCGCTCAAGCAAGATCTACCCATTAATGATTTATACGAGCACGGTTACCCCAGCATTGGCTGTGAACCTTGTACGCGGCCCATCAAACTCGGTGAAGACATTCGTGCTGGCCGATGGTGGTGGGAAAACAGTCAAAGCAAAGAATGCGGTTTACATAAATAAGAATAGACCGACTTAAAGCAAGCTAATTATAAGAGGCCTATTTAAAGCAGCTAATCAACGAGAAGCTGATTTAATTAAGCCAATTTAAATCAGCCTCAAGAACAAATTTTAAAATTAAACAAAGATTAAACTATGAGTATCCAAAACAAACATCTTAATGATTTAGAAGCCGAGTCGATTTATATTATTCGTGAGGTGATTGCTGAAGCGAAAAATCCAGCACTCTTATTCTCTGGTGGTAAAGACTCAGTTGTGCTCTTAGCGTTGGCGGTGAAGGCTTTTCAGATTCCAGGACGTCGCTTAGAGTTGCCATTTACCTTAGTGCACGTGGACACGGGCCACAACTATCCTGAAGTGATTGAATTTCGCGATCAGACGGTTGAGCGCACGGGTGCCAAATTAGTCGTCGGTCATGTTGAAGATTCAATTGCTAAAGGTACGGTAGTTTTACGTCGCGAGACCGACTCTCGTAATGCGGCCCAAGCCGTTACGCTACTTGAGACAATTGAGGAGCATGGCTTTGATGCGCTGATGGGTGGCGCCCGCCGCGATGAAGAGAAAGCTCGCGCGAAAGAACGTATTTTCTCTTTCCGTGACGAATTTGGTCAATGGGATCCTAAGGCACAGCGCCCTGAACTGTGGAGCATCTATAACACGCGCCTACACACCGGTGAGAATATGCGTGTATTCCCCATCTCGAATTGGACTGAATTGGATATCTGGCAATACATTGAACGTGAACAATTAGCCTTGCCACCGATTTATTTCTCACATCAACGTGAAATCGTCGAGCGCAATGGTTTACTCGTGCCCGTAACCCCATTAACCCCGAAGAGAGACGGCGAGCAGAGCGAGTTACGCTCAGTGCGTTTCCGTACGGTCGGCGATATCTCATGTACCTGCCCTGTAGCCAGCAATGCTAGCAATCCACGCGAAATTATTGCGGAAACAGCGACGAGCACGATTTCAGAACGTCGCGCTACACGCATGGACGATCAGGTTTCTGAAGCCGCGATGGAAGAACGCAAGAAGGCAGGCTATTTCTAAGTAAGGCTGAGCAAATAGTGATAAGTGGTAATAGCTATGCAGGGACTCGTTAGCTTTGATAGTCAAAACAGCGTCTAGCCCCTCAATAAAATAGCATCAGGCACCCATTATCTCACTCAAATTTGCACCCAAGAGAGGCTATTTAGCCAATAAGGTCGAGAAGAACTGGCAAGAGATTATGAGCATGCGCCTGTCACGATACGCTTCAGAATACATATTCCAAGCACAGACAAGCATTTTTTATACCGAATTTATTTGAGTTTATCTATGAGTACCGATTCTTTATTACGTTTTATAACCGCAGGTAGTGTGGATGATGGTAAATCAACCCTGATTGGCCGCCTATTATTTGATAGTCAAACTTTATTAGCTGACCAGATTGAGAGCCTCTACAAGGGCCAGCGCAGCCAAAATGGCGCACCTGACTTTTCTCTACTAACCGATGGTTTAGCCGCTGAGCGTGAGCAAGGCATCACGATTGATGTCGCCTATCGCTATTTCGCTACCCCTAAGCGTAAGTTTATTATTGCCGATACGCCGGGACATGAGCAATACACGCGCAATATGGTGACCGGCGCCTCAACTGCGGATGCGGCGATCATCCTCATTGATGCCACCCGCTTAGATCTGAGCGTAGAGCCCATCAGCCTATTGACACAAACCAAGCGCCATAGCGCCTTATTAAGCATGCTAGGCACAAAACATATTATTGTTGCGGTCAATAAATTAGACTTAGTCGATTATGATGAAACTGTCTTTAATCGTATTGTTAAAGCCTATCAGCATCTTGCCGAACACCTGAATCTCAACGATGTACATTTCCTGCCTATTTCAGCCCTACATGGTGTGAATATGGTGAGCAATAGCGAATATACCCCTTGGTATCAAGGCCCTGCCCTATTGCCATTATTAGAAAGCTTACCAACCCAGCGCAGTGGTGATGCAGAACATACTGAACAAGCCATCTTCCCAGTACAACGCGTGGCACGCCAAGATGGTAACTCAGCTGATGACTTCCGTGGTTACCAAGGTCGCCTTGACTCTGGTCGCTTACGTGTTGGCCAAGCTGTTCGCCTGGAACCGAGTGGTCGCAGCAGCACGATTAAAGCCATCTATGGTCCTTCACAAGAGCAAGACGAAGCGCTTGCTGGTGAGGTTCTCACCGTCACCCTCAATGATGATATTGATATCTCTCGTGGGGATACGATTGTGGATGCTAACAGTCCGCTACAGTCGACCCAGTTTATTAGCGCTTCACTGGCTTGGATGGATGAGAAACCCTTGAATCTGGCCCGTCGTTATTGGTTAAAGCATGGTAACCAAACCACTTATGCGAAAATTAAATCCTTAGACTATCTATGGGAGGTCAGCAGCTTAGGACACACGGAAGATGCCGACACCTTGAAGATGAATGATATTGGTCGCGTACATATCAGCTTGCAGAAACCGATTACCGCTACCTCTTACGAAGATAACCAAGCAAGCGGTGCCTTTATCCTGATTGATGAGGCCACCAACCACACCGTTGCAGCAGGCATGATTGCGCAGGCTGACGATAGTGGCACATGGGTAATTTAGCGCTTTCACCGCAAGTAGTTTATAGATTAAGTATCACTATTGCTGCGGACGCTTATTAAATAAAGCATCGCTATTTAATGTGCAAGAGGCGTATAGGACTTGATCTTACGCTTTCAACGATTTTTTAGATTTAACCATAGAGAATAATTTCATGTCATTTGTTTTACCACCGGAGCTGACACAACAGATCCAACAACTCAATCCGACGCAGCTTGCTTGGGTCTCTGGTTATGCATGGGCTCTGAGTCAGTTTAATCAAGCTACTGGCCTTGTTGGCACTACGGCATTAGGAACTCCCGATCAGAACCTACTTGCCTCCTTACCGAATGCACTTGGAACTTCTTTACATGCTAGCTCTACAGCAGCGGCACCCGCCCGTCGTATATTAATTCTTTCCTGTTCACAAACAGGCAATGCCCGACGTGTAGCCGAACAGCTTTTAGTGAAGCTAGAGAGCCTAAGTGCTAATGTACGCCTTGTCGCAGCATCCGACTATAAGAGCAAGAGTTTAAGTGAAGAAGATATTGTCCTCGTCGTCACCTCAACACAGGGTGAAGGCGAGCCACCTGAAGAGGCGGTGCCATTCTATAAGTTTCTTTACAATAAAAAGCCAGCGGATCTAAGTAAAGTGAGCTTTGCTGTCTTAGCGCTTGGTGATAGTAGCTATCCAAAATTCTGCCAAGCAGGCAAGGACGTGGATGCGCAGATGAGCCAACTCGGTGCACAACGCTTACTTGCCTTACATGAATGTGATCTGGACTTCCAAGCTTCAGCTGATCAATGGAATAATACGATTGGCCAAACCCTTAAACCGCTTCTTGATCAAAACAGTACAAGTGCAGCACCAACAGGAGCCGCAGCACCGGCCAGCACTAGTAGCGCCACACAGCACGTCTTCACTAAAGAAACCCCCTATACAGCTGAGCTTCTTGTACGCCAACGTATTACCACAGAGCAAGCGAAAGAAGTCGTGCATTATGAGATTGACCTGAGTGACTCAGGTATTCAGTACAACGCTGGAGATGCTTTAGGTATATACTATAAAAACTCAGATGCTTTGATTGAAGAAATCTTGAGATTAGCTCAAGTTGATGCTCAAGCTAGCGTGAAGAATCATAATGGCGCACAGACCAGTATCTATACTGCTTTGAAAGAGCACCTCGATATTACCCAAACCACACCGCAATTCGTTCAGCAGTATGCACAACTCTCACAATATGATGAGTTGCTCGATGTGGTGGCGAATAAAGCCGCACTGAATGAATATATTGTGAATCGTCCACCAATTATCATTCTGGCTCAATACCCTTATGCCCTTAGCGCACAGCAACTGCATGATCTCTTTAGGCCCTTAACCCCACGCCTATATTCAATCGCTAGCGCGCAAGATGAGGTCGGTGAGGAAGTCCATATTACCGTCAGCACCGTGCGCTATGACGATCATGGTCAAGACTATCGTGGTGGTGCGAGTGGCTATCTTGCTGATGAGCTAGAAGAAGGTGCTGAAATCAAAGTCTTTATTGAACCCAATAAAAACTTCCGCCTTCCAGAGAATGGCGATACACCGATTATTATGATTGGCGCAGGTACTGGTATTGCCCCATTTAGATCGTTCATCCAGCAACGCCAAGCCAATGATGACAAAGGCGCTAACTGGTTAATTTTCGGTAACCAGAAATTCACCGAAGACTTCCTCTACCAACGTGAGTGGATTAAGATTCACAATGCAGGCTACTTGCCAAAGTATGATTTCGCTTGGTCACGCCAAGGTGAGCAGAAAGTTTATGTTCAACATAAACTTAAGCAAAAATCAGCCGATGTCTGGCAATGGTTACAGAACGGTGCTCATATCTATGTCTGTGGCGATGCTACACGCATGGCTCGTGATGTGGAAAATACCTTATTAGAGATCATCCGCACCGAAGGCAATTTATCTGAGGATGATGCTGAGGATTATCTGAATACTTTACGTGAGGATAAGCGCTATCAACGGGATGTATACTAAGTAATATATCGATGGCTAAGACCTGTTGAATACAGGCTTAGCCTCCTTGCCGATCGAATCTTGCGAACCAGCACAAAAGCTTCGTGCTGCAATCATGTTAGGCATTATGCCAATTATAGTCATATTAGTTGACTCGGTTTTTCAAGAGATCCTTGCGCCATCGCACTAATACTTGGCGTTATGGCAAGGCCTTCCATGGATTGATTATATTTACACCCGCAGCCTCAAAAGGACTCGTGTCGCGGGTAGCAACAGTGAGCTTGTGGGTATGAGCAATAGCCGCAATGAATGCATCAGCAGTTTCAATCGCCATACCAGACCTTCGAGATCTAGACAAAATATTCGCATAAGCCTGCGTACAGGCCATATCAAATGAAAGCACTCGATTGGCGAATAGGGGTAGCAGACGATTTTCTAGGTTCTCTTGCAAGCTATCTCTACGCTTTCCTGCTGGCATCAGAGCAATGCCCGCACGTAATTCTGCCACCGTAATGACCGACAGATAAAGCGTTTCCACTATTTGTGAATCAAGCCAATCAATCACATGGATATTCGGCGCTTGGCGCTGAGGCTCTGAAATGACATTCGTATCGAGTAAAATCATTCAAAACTCTCTGCACGAGCAATAGACTTAATACGTGCGCTTTCAATTAAGGCGTGTTCTTCATCAGAAAGACCACCAAGCTCACGATTCATATTAGCCAATAAAGAGCCGAGTTTTATACGCCCCTCTGGCTTAGCTGCTTGCACTAAGATGGCGCGAATTTCGGCCTCAGTGCTACGACCATTTTGAGCGGCTTGAATTCGAATGGCGCGATGCACTTCATCAGGCAGATTTCTTACTGTTACATTTGCCATTGTATACACTCCATATAACTGCTATCAATGCAATCATTATATATTATTGATGGCATGTTTCAAGCTTTCAAAAGTAATAAGCGTGACCTTAGCTAAGTAAGCTACAGCTTCTTCAACCTTACTTTTTTACCTTAACAACTTAAGCCACAACACCAGCCAACAAGAGCTTAATTCAAAAGCAGCACGCTGTGCCTCTCCTACAAATATGTTGCACCGCCATCGCACAATGCTTCATTTCTGAACTGTATTTGCACCACTTTTAAACATCAACCATGCTTTACAAGTGTGCATGTCCTTTCGTCTCCTCGCCTACTCTCCTCCTAAATTGCCCTCTTAAATTAGTACTGAAGATTTTTTGGCACGCTTTTTGCTTAATGAAAAATGTAGTTCCCATTTACTCGGAGGTTTATTCAAATGAAACGTCGTACTTCTCTTAAACTCATCACTTGTGCTGTCGCTCTTGCTTTCACTCCAATGGCATTTGCCAATACCATCGATCCTGCCAAACCACCGATTAAAGTGGGCATCCTCCACTCACTATCAGGCACCATGGCGATTTCTGAAACGGCCTTGAAAAATATCGCCTTAATGGAAATTGAGGCGATTAATAAGGAGGGCGGAGTCAATGGCCATAAGCTGGAGGCCGTAGTGGTTGACCCCGCCTCAAACTGGCCACTATTTGCCGAGAAAGCGCGCGAGCTACTCAGCAAAGATAAGGTATCCGTGGTCTTTGGTTGCTGGACTTCCGTATCACGTAAATCAGTCTTGCCAGTATTTGAAGAATTAAATGGTTTACTCTTCTACCCTGTTCAATATGAAGGAGAAGAGATGTCACGCAATATCTTCTACACTGGTGCAGCACCGAATCAACAGGCAATTCCAGCACTTGAGTACTTAATGAGTGAAGAAGGTGGTGGCTATCAACGCTTTGTCTTGCTAGGCACTGACTATGTCTACCCTCGTACCACCAATAAAATCTTGCGCTCTTTCTTGCATAGCAAAGGGGTTAAAGATGATGCCATTATGGAGACTTACACGCCTTTCGGCCATGCCGATTACCAAACCATTGTCGGACAGATTAAGACCTTCGCTCAGGATGGCAAAACTGCAGTGATTTCCACCATCAACGGTGACTCGAATGTGCCCTTCTATAAGGAGTTGGGCAATGCCGGTATTCAGGCTAGCGAAATTCCCGTGATTGCTTTCTCAGTGGGTGAAGAAGAGCTACGTGGCGTAGATACCAAACCCTTGGTCGGTCATCTAGCAGCATGGAACTACTTTATGTCGGTCGACAACCCAGAGAATCAAAAGTTCAAATCTCAATGGTCTGAGTACGCCACCGCACAAAAATTGCCTGGTGCTGATAAGCCCTTAAGCAATGACCCGATGGAAGCCACGGTAATTGGTCTACGCATGTGGAAAGCGGCGGTAGAGAAAGCGGGCACAACTGATGTGGACGCTGTACGTACAGCGATGATCGGTCAGAAAGTCAAGTCTCCAAGCGGCTTTGAGATGGAGATGGGTAGCAATCACCACCTTTATAAACCCGTCATGATTGGTGAGATCCGCGAGGATGGTCAATTCGATGTAGTGTGGCAAACCGATAAGCCAATTCGTGCTCAACCTTGGAGTCCCTATATTGAGGGCAACCAAGGCAAAGCTGACGAAGTGAAATAAGTTATACGTCAGTCTTCATAATCGTCAGCATTCAAGCGGCTAATCACTTAGTTCGGCGTTATAAATTGTACGCATTTCGTCTAAATTTACTCACCATGACTAAGTGATAAGCACTTGATAATTGATGCCACAGACCACAGGAAAGTTCATGTTTACTCACCATCGCTTATTGTTTCAAAATACGCTTCTCACTCTGGCCATGTTTTTCCTTGCCTGCTCTATGGCGCTTGCTACACCCTTGCAAGCCTCAGATACCTTAGGGCTTAGTCAAGGAGGATTTGCACAAAAGCGTGAAGTCATTGAGATACTCGCCCAAAGTGATGATCCTAAAGCCATACAAATCTTACAGGCCTTACAAGCAGGCAAGGCATATGCTAATAGTGAACATCCACTCCTTATTCAAGAAACGCAAGGCTATATAGATCCCTTTAAGGAAGACCCCTTTAATGCCAAGATAGTTTCAACTGAAAACAAATCACTTAAACCAATCGTTCTGAATAATAATTTGCGTCGTTTACTACAAGCGGCGATTGCCCAGTTTGACCTTGTTGCGCCTGAATTAAACACTCGTCAGAAGGCAGTTGAAAATCTTTTGCGCCAGCCAGCACAAGCACCGCTACACTTAGTCCAAAGTGCCATCACACAAGAAAGTGATCTGGGCTTAAAAGAGCAATTACGCTTACTTGAGGCATTTGCACTAGTACAGCTTGTGCAGAATACAGGCAGTGTGACGAAAGCAAGTAGCACTCCATCCTCAAGCACCGCTGAGCAAGCCAAGCACGAACATATCAGCCGTGCTGAGCCTACGTTCAACAACCATCAGCAAATCAGTACCGAACAACTCAGTAATGCCGTAGAACGCATTGCTGACTCAAACCATACCCAAGCACTCAGCACCCTAAATCAACTTGACAGTACGATAAACCCAGAATCAACACTGGGTCAGGCGATTACTCATGGCATTGAACAGATCGAAAAGAAACAAGCGTATGCCAAGCTCGCCAACAATCTCTTTAGTGGTTTAAGCTTAGGCAGTATCCTCCTCTTAGCTGCACTAGGCTTGGCTGTGATCTACGGTCTGATTGGTGTTATCAATATGGCGCATGGTGAGTTCCTCATGTTAGGTGCCTATGCGACCTATCTGACACAGAATTTCTTTCGTGCCTATTTACCGCAATACCAGGATTACTACTTGCTAATGGCTTTGCCCACAGCATTCGTCCTCACTGCACTGATTGGTCTCTTGATTGAATGGCTGATTATTCGTCATCTCTATGGACGTCCATTGGAAAGCCTACTCGCCACATTTGGCTTAAGTTTAGTGATGATGCAAGCAGTGCGAATAATATTTGGTGCACAGAATGTTGAAGTGGCTAATCCTTCTTGGTTAAGTGGTTCTTTTGCGCCTTTTTCACAAAGCTTACCTGATTTTATTGTGCCCTATAACCGCTTAATTATTTTAGGCTTCTCCTTATGCGTAGTACTGGTGCTCTACCTCTTAATCAATCGCACACGCCTGGGCTTATTTATTCGTGCCGTCACGCAAAACCGTGGCATGGCCTCATGTGTCGGCATTAAAACCCGAAAGATTGATGCCTATGCCTTTGCGCTTGGGGCCGGGATTGCAGGCCTTGGTGGTGTCGCCCTCTCACAGATTGGCAATGTCGGACCGGACTTAGGTCAAGCTTATATTATCGACTCCTTCATGGCCGTTGTTCTCGGTGGTGTAGGTCAGTTGATCGGCACGGTGATTGGGGCATTTGGCTTAGGTATTATCAGCAAGCTTGGAGAGCCGTTAGTCGGTGCCGTTCTTATCAAGATCATTATTCTTCTGATGATTATCGTGTTTATTCAGAAACGTCCTCAAGGTCTTTTTGCCCTGAAGGGCCGTAGTGCGGAGGCTTAATTACCATGACTATTCCTTTTTTCCTAAAACATCTTCATGGTGCTCTTGCCCTGAAGTGGCGCAGTGCGGAGGCTTAATTACCATGACTATTCCTTTTTTCCTAAAACATCTTCATGGTGCTCTTGCTCTGAAGTGGCACAGTGCGGAGGCTTAAACATCATGACACGTGAATTTACTCTCTGTATTCCAACACGCACGCCACTCTTTAGCCGAGTGCAGTGGCTCAGCATCATCAGCCTGGTGATCCTTGTCTATGCTTGGGTATTATTTGGCACTTCAACGAGTGCTCAAGGCAGTGCCCTACATATCTCAGACTATAGCTTAACGCTCGTCGGTAAGATCCTCTGCTTTGCGATTGTCGCCATCGCGATTGACTTAGTTTGGGGCTATTGCGGTATTCTCAGCCTAGGCCATGGCTTATTCTTTGCACTCGGCGGCTACGCCATGGGCATGTACTTGGTGCAAGCCAAAGCGCCCGGCGATACGAGCGAGCAACTCCCTGCCTTCACCAACTTATTGAGTTGGACTGAACTACCTTGGTTCTGGGGCGGCACGCAGCACTTAGCCTGGGCACTGATACTCGCACTCTTTGTGCCAGGGTTGGTGGCTTTTATATTCGGCTATTTTGCCTTCCGCTCACGCATCAAGGGGGTCTATCTCTCAATTATGACCCAAGCGCTTACATATGCGGCCATGCTCTTATTTTTCCGCAATGAGACAGGCTTTGGCGGCAATAATGGCTTTACGGATTTCAAGTATATTGCGGGTTATTCAATCAGTAGCACTCAGACTCGTACGGTCTTATTCTTACTTAGCTTCAGCTGTTTGGTCCTGGTCTTTATCTTGGCTCGCGCCATCGTTACCTCGCGCCTTGGTAAGATTCTGACGGCCATCCGTGATAGTGAAAGCCGCGTAATGTTTCTCGGCTATAAGCCCTTGCCCTATAAATTAGCAATCTGGACCTTCTCTGCTGTGCTCTGTGGTTTAGCGGGCGCTCTCTACGTTCCTCAAGTTGGCATTATTAACCCTAGTGAAATGTCACCGATTAGCTCGATTGAACTACTCGTCTTAGTTGCGGTCGGTGGGCGAGCTAGCTTAATTGGTGGGGTGCTCGGTGCTTTTACAGTGAACGGTGCGAAAACTTTCTTCACCGCCTTTTTACCCGAATATTGGCTTTTTATTCTGGGCAGCATGTTTATTATTGTCACTCTATTTATGCCAAAAGGCCTAATTGGTTTAATCCAGAAGTTTCGTCTTCCTAAGCGCTCCTTTTCGGATCGAAGCTCTCAACCTTCCTTAGCAGGAGAATCCTCATGAACCAGCAAGCACGTATAGACCCAAGCGGCGAAGCCACCAGTCTGGCGCATTTTGTACAGAGGGATGGCATTGATACAAGTCACGGCATCGTCCTATATATAGAAGATTTAAATGTAAAGTTTGGTAATTTCAAGGCGATTAACCATCTCTCGCTCTATATTAAGGAAGGTGAGTTACGCTGCATTATCGGGCCCAATGGTGCAGGCAAAACCACCTTAATGGATGTCATCACCGGCAAGACATCGCATCATAATGCCGATATTACGGGCAGTGCCTATCTAGGTCAGAGTATTGACCTACTACAACTGGATGAGCCACGCATTGCGCAATTAGGGATTGGTCGTAAATTTCAGAAGCCCTCAGTATTTGAAGCATTAAGCGTCTGGGAAAACTTACTCCTGGCGACCAAGGGCGATAAGAGTTGGGGCTATAACTTAGTGAGTAGCATCACGCCAGAGAATCTGCACTTGATGAATCAAACCTTATGCACCATGAAGTTAGAAGATCAAGCTTATCGCTTTGCTGGGGAACTCTCGCATGGGCAAAAACAACGCTTAGAAATTGGTATGTTACTGATGCAGCAACCACAGGTCTTGTTACTTGATGAGCCTGTAGCGGGCATGACCGATGATGAGACTGCGATGTTGGCCGATATTCTCAATCAGATTAAGGGGACCTGCTCGATTGTGGTGATTGAACATGATATGGGATTTGTCTCAAATTTAGCGGGTGAGCAAGGCACAGTCACGGTATTAGCCGCCGGCGCTGTATTAGCCGAGGGCACGATGCAGGCAGTGCAAACCGATGAACACGTGATTGAATCGTATTTAGGACGCTAATTGAGGAATAGAGCAATGTTACATATACAGAATCTGCATCAATATTACGGCGGCAGTCATATTCTGCGCGGCGTCGATATGTATCTTGAGGAAAATACCCTCGGCGTTATCCTAGGACGTAATGGGGTTGGTAAATCCACCCTCATGCGTTGCTTAATGGGTGCGACGCCCCTGAAGAGTGGCTCAATTCATTTGCAGCAGCAGGACATTAGTAAAGTCAGCACGGTTGATCGCGTTCGCTTAGGCATGGCTTATGTGCCACAAGGTCGAGAAATCTTTCCGCGTTTAACTGTCTATGAAAACCTCTTAACCGGTGCTGCCAGTAAGCGTGCTAGCAAAGGCATCCCTAAGCATATCTACGCGCTCTTCCCTGTCCTTAAGGAAATGGCGCAGCGCAATGGCGGTGACCTATCCGGTGGCCAGCAACAGCAACTCGCCATTGCACGTGCCTTAATGAGTGATCCTAAATTATTAATTCTGGATGAACCTACCGAAGGTATTCAACCGAATATTATTCAACATATTGGTCGCACCTTAGTCTCTCTTGTGAAAGACCACGGGATTACCGTCTTATTAGTGGAGCAGTATCTGGACTTTGTCAAAGAAATTGCTGATGCTTACTATGTGATGAATCGAGGTCGCATTATCTGTTCAGGTTTAGGTCAGAATATTAGTGCTGATGGCGTCGATACTATGCTGAGTGTTTAATGCTACGCGGCTTTGTCGTGCATTAGTGGTAGAATATGATTATTCTTCTTTGTGTATCTTCACTTGGAATTTATTTATGTCGACATGGCTCGCTGAATTAGATTTGACGTTCAGTCAACAGACGACTGGTACTACACGTCTAAGCGGCAAGCGCCATCGTGGCCCCTTACTGGTCCAGCGAGCGCTCTATCCTGAAGGGCCTGGAATTTGCCATGCCATGATTCTACACCCACCTGCTGGTATTGCCGCAGGTGACCATCTGCGTATTCATACCCACCTACAAGAACATAGTCATGCGGTGCTAAGCACACCAGGTGCGACACGTTGGTATAAGGCACCCGATCAATCTGCTAAACAAAGCTTACGCTTGCAAGTTGATGCATATGCCAAGCTCGATTGGCTACCTTATGAAAACATCTTCTTTGAGCAGGCCAATGCCATCAATCAAACGCAAGTTCATCTACATAAGGAGAGTTCTGCTATTGCTTGGGATATGGCACAATTAGGCGCTATTCAGCAAGAGCAGCACTGGCAAGAAGGACGGATTAATCTTCAAACCGAGCTTTTTATTGATGAGCAACTGATGTGGCTTGAACAAGGGCAACTTGAAGCCAAGAGCTGGCAACGCCAAGCCGTGAGCGCATGGGCTAACTACCCAGTGATGGCCAATATCTGGGCGTATGGTGAGCGAATTAGTCATGAGGTTTTCCAACAACTGTGCGATACCGCACCCTGGCAAGAAAACCTACGCGGTGGCTTCACACACATGCACGTAGCACCTGGCAAGAGTCTAATTCTTGGCCGCTTCCTTGGCCTGCATTGTGAACACGTTCGTCAACACCTTATCCAAGCATGGCGACGATTGCGCCCCCTCATTCACCACACCGAATATCAAGCATTACGTATTTGGAATACTTAATTATTTATCGATAGGATGCATTATGGATTTATCACCCCGTGAAAAAGACAAGCTCTTAATTTTTACTGCCGCCTTAGTGGCCGAGCGCCGCAAAGACAGAGGTTTAAAGCTAAACTATCCTGAAGCGATTGCGTATATTACTGCAGCGCTTATGGAAGGCGCCCGAGATGGTAAAACTGTGGCGGAATTAATGAGCTACGGTACAACCTTATTAAGTCGTGATGATGTGATGGAGGGCATTCCTGAAATGATCCCTGATATCCAGGTTGAAGCGACCTTTCCTGATGGTACTAAGCTAGTTACGGTACATAATCCGATTATTTAATGCCTCCTTATATACGGAGCAACTTGAGGCATCAAGTGCGCTTCACATGATGTGCCAAATTAAGCTTATTTGCATTTTCCTATCACGATTTACTGAATGATTGACCTTCTAGATTAAGGATTTAATATGAAATTCTCGACTCGTTATCTTGCCCCTATTGCCTTGCTCAGCAGCATTCCTTCGCTTGTATTGGCCCACCCAGGCCATGAGCATGCCGTAGAAGTTGGTGGCTTTCTAAGTGGTTTAAGCCACCCTATCGGCGGACTGGATCACTTATTGGCCATGTTGGCAGTCGGCTTATGGAGTGCTTTAAGCTTTAATCAGTGGCAGAAGATTCTGACTGCGCCTTTTAGCTTTGTTCTGGTATTAGCACTCGGTGCCTTATTCGCACTAGCAGGCTTTAGCCTACCTGCAGTTGAGCCGATTATTCTGGTCTCTCTGATGGTGCTCGGTCTATTATGCGCGATGCGCTTAAAGCTCTCTAGCACATTAGGTGCACTTATCGTTGCCGCCTTCGCTTTAGCTCACGGCATGGCGCACGGTGCGGAGTTGCCGTTGGGTCAATCAGCCACGCTCTATATCCTTGGTTTTCTTCTCTCTACTATGGTCATTCATAGCGTAGGTATCGCCCTAGGTTTATGGTTGAAAGATAAAAGTCATTGGTTTACACGTATTCTCGGCGGTGCCACTTGTGCTTATGGTGCCGCACTATTACTCGGTGCATAAGGGGAGCATCATGATTCCAGGAGAAATTCTATTCGAGCCCGGCGAAATTGAGATTAACCAAGGCCGTCGAACCGTACAAGTCGTGGTAATTAATACCGCAGACCGCCCTATTCAAGTGGGTTCACATTATCATTTCGCTGAAGCGAATAATGCCTTAGACTTTGATCGTGAATTAGCACATGGTATGCGCTTAAATATTCTCTCAGGCACCGCCGTACGATTTGAACCAGGCCAACAGCGTACTGTTGAGCTAGTTGAATTAGCGGGAGACAAGGTGGTCTATGGATTCCAAGGTAAAGTGATGGGAGCATTAGCATGAGCCAGGTCAATCGCCGTATTTATGTTGAGACATTCGGTCCTACTTACGCCAATGGTGCAGGTGACCGTGTGCGTATCGCAGACACCCAACTAATCCTTGAAGTCGAAAAGGACTTTACCGTATTCGGTGAAGAAGTGAAATTCGGTGGCGGTAAAGTCATCCGTGACGGCATGGGCCAAAGCCAGCGTATGAGTGCTGATTGCGCCGATACCGTGATTACCAATGCCCTGATTGTCGATGCCGTGACCGGAATTATTAAAGCAGATATTGGCATTAAGAATGGCTTGATTTCGGGCATAGGTAAAGCAGGTAACCCTGATATCCAACCAGGCGTTACGATTGTCGTCGGTCCAGGCACGGAAGTGATTGCTGGCGAAGGCATGATAATTACCGCTGGTGCAATTGATACGCATATTCACTTTATCTGCCCAGACCAAATCCCCGAAGCACTTGCAACAGGCACTACTACCATGATTGGTGGTGGTACGGGTCCAGCCACTGGCACCTATGCCACCACCTGCACACCTGGCCCTTGGCATATCTATTCTATGTTAGGCGCACTCGATGCCTTCCCGATGAATATCGGTCTACTTGGCAAAGGCAACGCCAGCCAAGAAGGCCCCTTATTAGAGCAAGTTGAAGCTGGCGTTATCGGCTTAAAACTGCATGAAGACTGGGGTTCTACACCGTGCGCTATTGATACCTGCCTGAATGTAGCGGATAAGACCGATACCCAAGTGGCGATTCATAGTGATACCTTAAACGAAAGCGGCTTTGTCGAAGATACGCAAGCGGCTTTTAAGGGACGCACGATTCATACCTTCCATACCGAAGGTGCGGGCGGTGGCCATGCGCCAGATATTATTAAACTCGCTTCTTACGCGAATGTGCTACCAGCTTCAACCAATCCGACAATGCCTTTTACTGAAAACACCATCGATGAACATCTCGATATGTTGATGGTCTGCCACCACCTAGACCCTTCGATTGCAGAGGATTTGGCGTTTGCCGAAAGTCGGATTCGCAAAGAAACTATTGCGGCAGAAGACATCCTGCATGATCTAGGGGCCTTCTCCATCATGAGTTCAGACTCTCAAGCCATGGGGCGTGTTGGTGAAGTCATTCTACGCACTTGGCAAACCGCTGACAAAATGAAGCAACAACGTGGTGCCTTAGAGGGTGATAGCGCGCGTGCAGATAATCAACGGATTAAGCGTTATATTGCTAAATACACCATTAATCCTGCTAAAGCACATGGTATTGCGCACGTCGTGGGTTCAATTGAGGTGGGTAAATTAGCCGATATCGTGATTTGGCGTCCGGCATTCTTCGGGGTTAAACCATCCTTAGTGTTAAAAGGCGGCATGATTGCGCACGCACTTGTGGGTGACCCAGGGGCCTCGATTGCGACCCCGCAACCCGTACACTCGCGGGCCATGTTTGCTAGCTTCGGTAAGGGGTTAAAAACCTCGGTGAGCTTTGTGTCACAAGCGGCATTACAAAATCCACGTATCGCCGAGCTTGGACTGGTCAAACAAGTGATTGCTGTAGAGGGCTGCCGTCAAGTCAGTAAGCATGATATGGTACACAATGCGTATTTACCTGATATTCGCGTCGATGCGCAGACCTATAAAGTCTATGCTGATGGCCAACTCCTTATGTGTGAACCCGCCAAGGTCTTACCGATGGCACAACGATATTTCTTATTTTAACGATGATTACAGTTACTAAATTCCTACGCAAGGGGAGCCTTGCTCCTGCCATCTTACGCCAAGCTCGTGAGCTCACCATGACGCTTGATGAGCGCCGTCGTGCACGGCAGAAACTTCAACTCGCCGATGGTAGCGAGGTTGGTTTATTCTTAGAACATGGCGTGGTTTTACAAGATGGTGATATTTTATTAAGTGAAGACAATCGCTTTCTTATTGTACGAGCCGCCAAGCAAGCGCTGATACACGTCACAGCACCAGACCAACAAGCGCTTGCCCGCGCTGCCTACCACTTGGGCAACCGTCATGTCTTGTTGGAGGTGGGTGCTGATTACTTGCATGTTGAGCCCGACCCTATTTTGGAGCAGATGCTGCGCCAGTTAGGCGTAACCGTGAGCCATATCGAAGCGCCGTTCCTACCTGAAACAGGTGCCTACGGTGGGGGTCATAAGCATGGTCATGATGAGACCTTCGCCGAAGACTACGCGCTTGCCCAAGAAGCCTACCATGCGCATGAACATGGGCATAGTCATGGCCATAGTCATGGGCATCAGCATTCAGCGAGTTGCTCACATGGACATCACCATGGTCACAACCATGATCATCAACATGCACATGGTCAGAGTCACTCGCACGATAATGATCACGCACATAAGCATTCTGCCAGTTGCAATCATGATCACTCGCATGATCACAAGCACTCAGCAAGTTGCAATCATGAACACTCGCATGATCACAAGCATTCAGCCAGTTGCGTCCATGACCATAGTCATGATCACGGGCATAGTCATAGCCATGCACACGAACATAAGCACGGACACGAGCACACACATGAGCATAAGCACGAGCACGGTCAAGGCGATCAACAGCACAAGCATGATTAAAGCAAAGCAACTTGCCACGCTCTTACAGCTGAGTTCGCCCTCACTGCCAATCGGTGGCTTTAGCTACTCCCAAGGCTTAGAGGCGGCGGTAGAGTTGGGCTTAATTCATGATGAGCCAAGTGCTCAAGAGTGGATTATGAGCCAGCTCTGTGGCAGTCTTACGCACTGTGAAGCACCTATCTATATCTTGCTGTATCAAGCTTGGCAGACCCAGAATCTACCGCAAATACAGCATTGGAGTCAGTGGTTCTTCGCTTCCCGTGAGACCCAGGAGGCTCGCCTTGAGACGCAGCAAATGGCGCAAGCCATGCTGCGCCTACTTGAACAATTGCAGTGGGGTGAAGTGGAGCAGCGGCAACTTTTACATGAACCTAATTTGCTTGTGTATCCCACCATGCATAGCTTTGCCATGCAATCTGCGAGCATTCCTCAACAAGACAGTCTGGTGGCTTATTTATTTAGTTGGTTAGAAAACCAAGTGATGGCGGCGATTAAGAGCGTGCCATTAGGCCAAACAGCAGGCCAACGTATTTTACAAGTCGGCATTCAAGAGTTGGATCGCTTAATCGCTGAAGCGTCACAACGCGCTGAACAAGAGCCACCCGCGCTTGAAACTCTGGCTCCGATGTATGGCATCGTGAGTGCCAGTCATGAAACCCTATTCTCTCGATTATTTAGATCTTAAACTATGAACTCTACTCAACGTACTAAATCCATAGCTCCTCTTCGTGTCGGTATTGGTGGTCCGGTCGGATCAGGCAAAACCACCCTACTCGAGAAACTCTGTAAGCGCATGTCGGCTGAATACGATATTGTTGCGATTACTAACGATATTTATACTAAGGAAGATCAGCGCTTACTCACGCTCTCTGGCGCACTGCCCCCTGAACGCATTATGGGTGTTGAAACAGGTGGTTGCCCACATACCGCCATTCGTGAAGATGCCTCGATTAATCTGACGGCCATTGATCATATGCTGACACAGTTCCCTGATGCGGATATTGTGTTTATCGAGTCAGGTGGTGATAATTTAGCCGCGACATTTAGCCCAGAATTATCGGATTTAACTATCTATGTGATTGATGTGGCTGGGGGTGAAAAGATACCGCGTAAAGGCGGCCCAGGCATTACTAAATCAGATCTCTTAGTTATCAACAAGACTGACTTAGCGCCTTATGTCGGTGCGAATTTAGATATTATGCGACAAGATACCTTAACGATGCGTAAAGAGCGCCCCTTCGTGATGACAGATTTACATCGTCAAGAAGGACTCGATCAGATTATTGAGTTTATTAAAGATAAGGGCATGCTGCCAAGCTAAGCAATTAACAGCTTGCCGTTAAGCAATGGACAGCTCGGATACTGCCTTATATTTATACGGGGATTTCTTGCTAAATTTACCTGTGTAGCCTAGGCCTTGATGGGCTGCCATTTACCAGCGATGATATTGCTGCCGCAAGTGAAAGCTGAGGGTAATATGGGGTTATTATTAGAGAAAAGGACGCCTGAAGCGTTATAAACTTATGCTAACAAGTCTAAGCCAATATCCACGAAGAGGAACTATCATGATATTTAATGCTGAAGAACGCGCCATCCTTCTTAAGGTGAAAGGTGTAGGTCCGACGGTAATAGCTCGTTTAGAGCAGATGGGATTTATCTCTCTGCAACAACTTGCTAAGGCGAATGCTGAAGAAATTCTTAGCAAAGGAGCGGCCTTAACTGGCTCAAGTTGCTGGAAAAATAGCCCACAAGCGAAAGCAGCAGTCAACGCAGCTATTGAGCAAGCAAAAAACTCTCAATTATAACTTTAGGTTCTAATCAAATAAAGAAACAGTCTATCTGATTATATAAGCACTCTCTATAATTGGAGATTAACTTATTTAATCGGGGTGTCTCGTTTGACGCCCATACAAGGACAGTAGAACAATGAGCGACGACCGCGCCAAACTTCCCCAAGCCCCTCTCTCTGATAATGAACGCTTAAAGCGCCAAAGTGATTACTTACACGGCACCATCACTGATGACCTACAAGACGGTTTAACGGGTGGCTTTATTGGTGATAACTTTCAGCTCATTCGCTTTCATGGCATGTATGAGCAAGACGATCGTGACATTCGTGCTTCGCGTCTTGAGCAGAAATTGGATCCTAAGAAGAACGTGATGCTACGTTGTCGTCTGCCAGGCGGCATTATTAATCCAGAGCAATGGTTAGGGATTGATGAGTTCGCCACCAAGCATACCGATTACGGTAGCATTCGCTTAACCAATCGTCAGACCTTCCAATTTCATGGTGTGCTTAAGGACGATATTAAGCCTATGCACCAATGGCTACATAAGCTTGGGCTTGACTCGATTGCCACAGCAGGCGATGTGAACCGCAACGTCCTATGTACCAGCAATCCTGTGGAGAGTGCGCTACATGAAGAGGCTTACGAATGGGCCAAGAAAATCTCGGAGCACCTTTTACCGAAGACCACGGCCTATGCCGATATCTGGTTAGATGGGGAAAAAGTCTTCACGACTGAGCTATCAGCGCCGCAAACTAAGGAAGCCCTTGACCCTAAAGAACCCGTGCTTGGTCAGACTTACCTGCCACGTAAATTCAAAACTGCTGTCGTGATTCCACCACATAATGATGTGGATATTCATGCGAACGACTTAAACTTCGTGGCAATTGGTGAGAATGGTAAGTTAATTGGCTTTAATGTACTGGTCGGTGGTGGTCTTTCGATGGAACATGGCAATACCACGACCTTCCCAACGATTGCCCATGAGTTTGGTTTTGTACGCCTTGAAAATTTATTAAAAGTGGCTGAAGCTGTAGTCACCACCCAGCGCGACTGGGGCAACCGCAGTAATCGCAAGAATGCCAAAACCCGCTACACCATTGTCCGCGTTGGTCTTCAGACCTTTATTGAAGAAGTAGAGAACCGCGTCGGTGTGAAATTTGAACCTATTCGACCTTATGAGTTTACAGGGCGTGGTGATCGTATTGGCTGGGTGCAAGGTGAAGATAAGCGTTGGCACCTAACGCTCTTTATTGAGAATGGCCGTATTCTGGATTTTCCTAATCGTCCACTTAAGACGGGTATGCGCGAAATCGCTAAGATCCATAAGGGTGATTTCCGCCTCACCGCCAATCAGAACCTCATCGTCGCTGGTGTCGCCGCTAGCCAGAAGAAGAAGATTGAAGAGATTGCACGTGCACATGGCCTAATTGATGATGGCGTCACCCCTCTACGTGAGCAATCCATGGCCTGTGTGTCCTTACCCACCTGCCCATTAGCGATGGCTGAAGCTGAGCGCTTCTTGCCTGAGTTTACCGACCGCTTAGATGCGATTATGGCGAAATATGGTGTCGCCGATGAAACCATCGTTACTCGTATTACAGGCTGCCCGAATGGCTGTGGCCGTGCCATGTTAGCGGAGATCGGCTTAGTGGGTAAAGCGGTCGGACGTTATAACTTACATGTCGGCGGCAATCGTATCGGCACACGCATTCCACGCTTGTTCAAAGAGAACATTAGCGCCGATGAAATTGTAGATTTAATCGATGGTTGGGTGAAAGACTGGGCTGAGAATCGCCTTGAAGGCGAATGCTTCGGTGACTTTGCGATTCGTAGCAAGATTGTCAAACCTGTCGTTGACCCAGCAGTCGACTTCTGGGATGAGAGCAAGGTTGCAGGGTAAAGCTGCACTGCGTAAGCAGACATTACCCCCAAACTTAAGAACGCTTTCCAGAGCTTCTTTATAGTGTCAAACAAAAGACTTGGCGTAAGATTAAACCAAGTCTTTTGTTTATAGATAACAATTCGGCTTATACTGCTTAGATGTTTTAGGAGCTAAACTCCAAAACGATCAATCTAGGCACTCGCCTCTTCTTGCGGCTCTAGTAAGCGCGCGAGGACAGCTTTTTCCTTGCCTTGCATATTCGGAATACGCACTTGGATACCATTGCCTGGCGCCACTTGAATAGGCATATCATCATGATTATGCAATTCGCTTAAAGTCACCACTTGGTTGCCTTCAGGATGGATAATTTCTAACTTATCGCCTACGCCAAAGCGATTCTTCACCTCTACGGTGGCCCAGCCCTTGTCGTCCACACCTAACACTACACCCGCATACTGGCTCTGACGCGAGATAGAGTAGCCATGGAGATAGTTCTGGTAGTCTTGAGTTTGATGGCGCTCTAAGAAACCAGGTGTGTAGCCACGATTAGCTAAGCCATCAAGATCGGCCAATAATTCAGGATTGAAGGGTCTACCAGCTACCGCATCATCAATCGCACGGCGATAGGTCTGTGCCACACGTGCGACATAGTAGAGTGACTTAGTACGGCCCTCCACCTTCAATGAGTCAACACCGATCTTTACCAACTCATCAATCTGTTCAAGCGCACGTAAGTCCTTAGAGTTCATGATATAGGTACCATGCTCATCTTCCATAATCGGCATATACTGCCCTGGGCGATTACGCTCCTCAATGAGATAGACTTGATCCGCTAAGGGATGACGTGGTGCGCCACCGCAGGAAGCATGGCTCTGATCGGCTTCTTGTTGCATCTGCTCGAAATTAAAGCCTTGCAAGAGTTGCGCATCACCCGCATCGCTATCTTGCGCATTCAGTACCTTATAGTCCCAACGACAAGAGTTGGTACAGGTACCTTGATTCGGGTCGCGTTGATTGAAATAACCTGAAAGTAAGCAACGGCCTGAGTAGGCAATACACAAAGCGCCATGAACGAAGACCTCAAGCTCCATATCGGGACACTCTTGGCGGATTTCAGCAATCTCTTCGAGGGATAATTCACGCGATAAGATAATCCGCGATACTCCCATCTTCTGCCAGAACTGCACACCCCAATAATTGGTGGTATTGGCTTGCACGGACAAGTGAATCTCCGCCTCAGGCCAACGCTCTTTGACTTTCATAATCAAGCCTGGGTCAGCCATAATAATCGCGTCAGGCTGCATCTCCATGATAGGCACCATATCATCGAGATAGGTTTTCAATTTTGAGTTATGCGGCAAGATATTGCTGGCAACAAAGAATTTCTTACCACGCGCATGTGCCTCATCAATCGCTTGCTTCATCTTATCAAAGCGCACGAACTCATTATTACGCGCGCGTAAGGAGTAACGTGGCTGACCTGCATAAACCGCATCAGCACCAAAGTCAAAAGCCGCACGCATACGGTCTAGGCCGCCGGCGGGAAGGAGTAATTCAGGGGATTTCATCGTTTAATATTCGTAAAAGGCAGTGCCCAAGCTAAGAGATAGCATCTAAGCATTTGATAAAAATGGTATTTTAGCACTTTTGCTTTTTCGACATCGCAAAAACAATACAAGTTTTAGGGATAGTAGTCAGCGTTGCCATGGGTACAAATACGATAAGAACGGTGAAGGGCTGTCGGGGGCTCTGATCAGAAAGATGACGGGAGCTCGGGGGCTCTGTTCAGAACGGCGCCGGAATCTCCGAGGTAGGCTCTGATCACAACAGTAACGGAATCTCGGTGACGAGCGCTGATAAGCACGGCATTTGATTCGGACCCGTCTGTAAATCGATACTTCACTTTAAGTCAATACGCAGTAACACAAAAACGTATTACACTTATAGTTCTTGAGCTTTGTAGTGAGCCCTCAAATGAAAAAATTTTTTACGGCGATTTTAATCATGTTAGGAATGAGTACACCCATCTACGCTCAGCTAAGCGCTGAGACCGTGCAAACACAAATTACCCAGAAACAAGCCATCTTAATTGATGTCAGAACGCAAGAAGAGTTTCAACAAGGTCACCTAGAAGGCTCTGTACTAATGCCCTATGATGTGATTGACACAGGCATTAGCAGCTTGACGCAAGATAAGGACCAGCTAATCTATGTCTATTGTCGTAGCGGTAATCGCTCGGGCACAGCTAAGACCACGCTAGAGCGCTTAGGCTTTACCAATGTCCACAATCTTGGTGGCTACGAGCAACTGAAAGCGGCTGGCTTAAAGTAAACACTCGCGTCAATATTCACGCTCATCAGAATGCTTTACTGTGTGTAGATTCTACATGCACACATGTGACGACCAGCAAGACTCTCTATAAGGTCCAAATAAATTTAGCGAGTGCATCTTCGATAAGGCACTCGCTAATATATCCACTACAACACCTGCCCGACGCACTTTAAGTACAAAAGTACTTTAAACACGGGCCCCTTCAAACAGCAACGCACTTTAAACACATGCGCCCTGCTAGCATTACTCGCTAATCGTCAACTCGATCGTCGGCAGACCACTCACCGTACCTACCAGATGATTACCGGCTACCACAGGACCAACACCCTCAGGTGTGCCAGTATAAATCAAGTCGCCCGCTTGTAAGTGGTAATAGGTCGAGAGATGTTCGATAATTTCAGCGATATCCCAGATTAAATCACTGGTTTGCGCATCTTGCTTCACCTCACCATCGACCTTAAGCGTAATCTGCGCATGCTCCACATCACCCGCCTGTGCTTTAGGCACTAATGCGGTAATAATTGCCGCATCTTCATAATTCTTAGCTAAATCCCATGGATGGCCACGTTCTTTAAACTTGGCTTGTAAGTCACGACGGGTCATATCCAAGCCGACCGCATAACCATAGATACAATCACGGGCTTGTTCGCGTGAAATCTGGAAAGCTGGCTTATCTAAAGCAATCACCAACTCTAACTCATAATGCAGATTCTGTGTTCTAAGTGCATACGGTACAGTCGCACCACTCATCACCACATGACGCGTATCTTTCATAAAGTAGAACGGCTCTTGCTTGGTTTTATCGACGGTCACACCCATCTCTGCTGCATGCGCTTGATAATTACGACCAACACAGAAGATACGGTTAACTGGAAATTTGGCATCACTACCCTGAACAGGAAGTAATACTGGCGCAGGTGCGGGGAACAATAAATTATCAGCCATCGAAAGAGTCCTTAAGGGGGAAAAAAGCGTACCGTTTATGAAAAAAGCGTACCGCTTATTATTACGTAAGTCGCTTGACTACGCAATAGTACAACAGCGCCAAGGGGCAAACTGCGCTCCACACCGTCCATTAGCGCAACAGCTGTCTAAGGCTAAATCTTAAGACTCTTTCTTTTGCAAAAGATTCTTTAACTGCGCTAAGCGCTCTTTCGGACTCATACCGGCATAAGGATCATGGATGGATTGTTTACCATCATGTAAACCCATCTCACTAATAAAGCGGGAAGGTTCGCGGATTAAGTCTTCACGTGCGCGGCGGCGCTTCTTGCACCAGCTGAGGGTCAGATTATATTGCGCCCGCGTAATGCCCACATACATAAGGCGACGCTCTTCTTGAATGCGTTGACTCATTAAATCGCCCTCGTCTTGGTTAGAATCCCCATACTCATCATCACGCCCCATATGTGGTAAGAAGCCTTCTTCCACACCGACCATATGCACATAGGGGAATTCCAAGCCCTTGGAGGCGTGGATGGTGGTCAAGGTCACCGCATCTTGCTCCTCTTCTTGCTCGTTACGCTCAAGCATGGTGATCAGGGCAACATGCTGCACCAGATCAAGTAAGCTCATCTCATCGCTTTCCGCCTTGCCTTTTAACCATTCCAGTAAATCTAAGACATTCTGCCAACGGTTCTGTGCAGAGCGCTCATCATGAGCATCATACAGATATTCTTCATAACGAATATAGCCCATTAGCTCATCGAGCAAGGCGCTGGCCGACTGAATATGCGCAGGCTGTTGGGCGCGCTCCTGAATTGACTGGATAAATAAAGCGAAGACATGTAAAGACTTAAACTGGCGCTCAAGAATATGCTCGGCTAAACCCTCCTCAAAAATCGCAGCGAATAAGGAGACTTTACGACTATTCGCAAACTCCCCTAACTGCTGTAGCGTCGCTTGCCCCACCCCACGCTTAGGTGTCGTCACGGCACGAATGAAAGCGGGGTCATCATCGTCGTTAGCAATTAAGCGCATGTAAGCGAGGATGTCACGCACCTCGGCCTTATCAAAGAAACTCTGCCCACCTGAAATCGAGTAGGGAATACGCAATTGGCGAAAAACTTGCTCTAAGATACGCGCCTGATGGTTACCACGATACAGCACGGCAAAGTCTTTCCACATCGCTTGCTTATTAAAGCGTGTGGCCGAGATACGCATACCCACAGTTTCCGCCTCGGACTCTTCATTATCCATACTAATCACTTGAATCGCCTCACCCTTGCCAAGATTAGACCAGAGGGTCTTGCCGAATAAGTTAGGATTATTCGAGATCACTTTATTGGCCGCTGTGAGAATCGTATCCACTGAGCGATAGTTTTGTTCAAGCTTAATCAGTTTAAGATTCGTATAATCCTTGGTCAACTTAGCGAGGTTTTCAATGGTTGCCCCACGCCAAGCGTAAATCGCTTGATCATCATCGCCCACCGCCGTGAACTTCTTATGCCAATCAGTGAGTAACTTAACCCACTCATATTGGCAGACATTGGTGTCTTGATATTCATCCACCAGCAGATACTTAATCCGCTTCTGCCAACGCTCACGTAACTCAGGATCAGCGCGCATCAGTAATACCGGCAAGCGCACCAAATCATCAAAGTCGACCGACTGATAGGCTTTCAGGGTGGCATCGTAGTTACGGTAAATACGCTGCGCCTCACGCTCATCAGGCGTCACCGCTTCGACATCGTCAGGCCCTAAGAGATCATTCTTCCATAAGGAAATACGCTGTTGAATCGCCCGAATGCGCGCCTTATCGGTACTGGCTAACATCTCTTGAATAATTTGCCCACTATCAGTTGAGTCAAGAATGGAGAATTGCTTCTTCAAGCCAGCAGCCTCAGCCTCCTGTCTTAAGAAGCGCACACCAAGTGCATGAAAAGTACAGACAGTTAAGCCTTTATTGAGTTTCTTATCAACTAAAGTACTTAAGCGTTCAACCATCTCTTTCGCGGCTTTATTGGTGAAGGTTAAAGCAACAAGTGAGCGAGCATCATAGCCACATTGATTAATTAAGTAAGCGATTTTCTGCGTAATGACGCGCGTCTTGCCACTACCCGCCCCCGCCAAGACCAAGCAAGGACCATCTAAATACAGTACCGCCTCTTGTTGCGAGGGATTCAGGCCAGTAATTGTGCTCATGAATGCAGACTCATATCTGGTTTAAACATAAAGAATAAGTACTGCTTTCGTCTCATGCACAAATTGTGCTTAGCTGCTACGCGTATCACGCTCCCACTGAATACGGTTAGATATTTTTCGATCAGACTCTTCATGCCTTGTTCCCCATGACTTTATATCTCCAGTGGGTCGACTTCGACCGTAAAGCGAAGGCGTGGGGCATGTTCACGAATCACTTGCAAGCAAAGCGGCATAAAGCGATGCAAGGCGGCACGTGAGGGCGACTCTAGTAATAACTGGGCCCGCTCAATATTCGCCACCCGCACAATGCGCAAGGGAATCGGGTCATAAATAGTAATCTGCTCCAGATACTCTGCCAAGTGTTCACGCGCAAGAGCAACCATGGTCTGCAAAGACTCTATGGCTTTCTGAATCGTCTTATCTTGCGTACTGATGAGCACTTGATAGGCATAGGGCGGCAGACCCGCTTGCTGTCGCTCGCTTAAGCCATTATCGGCAAAGCGCTCATACTCATGCCGCACTAAAGCTTGATAGATGGGTTGCTCAGGATATTCTGTTTGCAGTAACACTTCGGCATCAGCCAAGTGACGACCCGCGCGACCTGTCACCTGCATTAATTGGGCAAAAAGGCGTTCCGGGGCACGAAAATCACCGCTAAATAACATAGCATCGGCATTTAAAATCCCCACTAGGCTTAAGCGCTTAAAGTCATGTCCTTTAGCTACCATCTGCGTACCGACTAAGATATCGATTTCACCGGCATGCACCTGAGCAAAGAGTTGCTGCGCACTACCTTTTAACCTTGTACTATCAGCATCAATGCGTTGAATCGTAGCTTGGGGAAAGAGCTCTGCTAAGCTTTGCTCAATGCGTTGCGTACCTTGACCGAAGGCGCGAATGTCTTGATTGCCGCAATCTGGGCAGGCAAATGGTGCCCTCGCCACATAACCACAGTGATGGCACTGTAAAACATGCCCATGTCCTGGCACCCGATGTAAGACCGTATGCACCGAGCAACGTGGACATTCACTGGTCCAATCACAGGCCGTACAGCGTACTACTGGGGCATAGCCACGACGGTTTAAGTAAATTAAACTCTGCTCACCGCGTTGTAAGCGCTCATCAATCGCACTGATTAAGGCAGCAGAAAAACCCTGTTCCAGAATGAGTTTCTTGGTGTTGATAAGTTTCACCACGGGGAGTGTGGTCGCCTTAGCGCGTTGATTTAGCGTTAGTTTTAGATAACGCCCGGTCTTTGCATGTTGCCAAGACTCTAAGGACGGCGTAGCAGAACCTAGCACCACGGGAATATTCAGCTGCTGTGCTCGCCAAATCGATAAATCACGCGCTGAGTAACGTAGCCCATCTTGTTGCTTATAGGAGGGGTCATGTTCCTCATCCACAATGATTAAGCCAAGATGCTCCATCGGCGCGAAGACCGACATACGAGTGCCCAGAACGATTCTGGCCGTGCCCCTCTGCATAGCCAACCAAGCACTTAAGCGCTCACCATCGGATAAGCCGCTGTGCATCACCGCCACACTCTCGACGCCATACAGGGGAGCAAAGCGCGCGTGCAAAGTCTGTTCAAATTGCGGGGTGAGATTGATCTCGGGTACGAGGAAAATAACTTGCTTACCCTGAGCTAAAACCTGTGCCGCAGCATGTAAATACACCTCGGTCTTACCACTACCGGTGACCCCATGTAAGAGAATGGTTTTAAATTCTTGCAATGCCGTAATCCTATCCACCGCTGCTTGTTGTTCGGCATTAAGTTCAGGAGCAGACTTAGGGATCACATTCATCAAGGTATCACCACACGGAGGCTGCATGCTCAAGGCATCACCATCAGCATGCTGTATGCTCAAAACCTCGTCACCGTGCTCTGGCGATGTTGCTGTCAAACTAGTAGACAATTGCTCTTGGCTTTCGAGCTGAACTACTTCACCTTCGCTTAGCTGCACCTCATCCTGAATAGATGAGTCCGCCTGAGTTCGCGTAATTTCTGCCTTGCTTTGCGCCTTCGTGAGTTTAGCCTGCGCTATATTCTGAATAGTCGATGCTGACAGTGCAGAAGCGCCTGCAGCCTTGCTTTGCAACTTCGCGAGTTTAGCCTGCGCTTTGAGTAGCTTGGTACGGGCTTTTTCTTCACGTAAGGCTTTGGCGGCGACTCGCTGGTCTAAGCGTTGCACGGGACTGGTTGCGGTCTTGCCCATATAGGCGGTGACTTTACGTAAACTCGGCGGCAAGACGGGGAGTAGCACCTCTCCAATCGGGCGTAAATAATAACGTGCTGCAAACTCGCCAAGTGCTAACCAATCCTCTGAGAATGGCGGCAAGTCATCAAGCAATTGGATAATGTCTTTCTGCTTCTCCACAGGCACATCAGTCTGTTCGAGGCGTTGCATAATCACGCCAATGACCTGTTTGCTTGTGCCGAATGGTACGATAACACGCTGTCCTCGCTGAGCCGAAATATGAGCAGGTACGCGATAGTCAAATGTCCCTTCCAAGGGGACATCTAAGGCGACACGGACCCAATAATTGGCCATAAGTACAAGACTCCGCTTGTGGGTAAAAAAGTGGATTTAGGCGAAAAAGCAAGCTGCATCATTTATTACAGCCTGTGGATAACTTTGTGGAAAGTTTTTATGCAAATTAGTAGATTTAAGCTATCAATTTTCAAAAACCTGAAAGAACCTTGCAATAAAGGAAATTTAATCTTATAAATCAATAGCTTAAATAATACATCAAAGACTTAGCATGTAATGCGTTTGTAACATCGGATTTCTCCAAATGTGGAAAACTCATTTATTTATGCATTTTGCGACTATAGTTATGCACTTCGTCGATTAAATATGATACATGCTCAGGGTTAGTAAATTGATTGATACCATGGCCCAAGTTAAAGACATGACCACCTGCGCCCACAGGACCGAAATCATCAATCACACGACGGACTTCAGCGCGGATACCTGCCTCGTCGCCAAATAAAGCCATCGGGTCGATATTTCCTTGTAAAGCGACCTTATCTTGGGTTAATTGACGGGCTTTAGACAAGCTCATGGTCCAATCTAGGCCGACTGCATCACTACCAATCTGAGCGATTAGATCAATCCATAGACCACCACCCTTGGTGAAGACAATCGATGGAATAGTCTGACCTTCGTGCGTGCGGATTAAACCGTCCACGACTTGCTTGGTGTAGTGTAGGGAGAATTCTTGGAACTTGGTATCGGCTAAGACCCCACCCCAGCTATCGAAAATCATCACGGCTTGGGCGCCTGCTTTAATCTGTTCATTCAGGTAGATTAAGGTCGATTCTGCGGCAACGCTTAAGATTTGCTTGAGCATCTCGGGTTGAGAATACATCATGCTCTTAATCAGACGATAGTCCTTAGAGCCTTGACCCTCAACCATATAGCAAGCAATGGTCCAAGGACTACCGGCAAAACCAATCAAGGGGACTCGACCATTCAGTTCGCGACGAATCAGAGAAACCGCATCAAAGACATAGCGTAGCTCGTTCATATCGGGCACGGCTAATTTATCCACATCGGCTTGGGTGCGCACAGGGCGAGCAAATTGCGGACCTTCACCCGCGACGAAATCTAAACCTAAGCCCATGGCATCAGGAATCATCAGGATATCAGAGAAGAGAATTGAGGCATCGAGAGGATAGCGATCAATCGGTTGTAGCGTCACTTCACACGCAAAATCAGGGTTCTTCGCTAAGCCTAAGAAAGAGCCAGCTTTAGCACGCGAGTCACGGTATTCTTTTAAGTAACGACCTGCTTGACGCATTAACCACACCGGCGTGTACTCAACGGGTTGGCGTTGCAAAGCACGTAAAAACACATCGTTCTTTAACTCGACTGACATAAAACTAGGCTCCATACGTAAAATCTATAATCTGTTGATTTTACTCTATTCTGGGGGTGCTATGGGTGACTTTAGTGGTTCGAGTGGGTACTCATATGCCTTGTGCCTTCAGCGAGCTTATCAATATCAGGGTAATTAGTGAGTTCGAGTAAGTGCCTTCCAACTCTCGTACCTCCTGCTGTTCTTAATCGCACTCGTTCTCAGCTCCTAAGACCCTGCTCTCAGATTTGTTTTAGCATGTCCCTGTAATTATCGGCATCAATTCCATGCTTGCGCATTAGCTCCCAAAAAGCGCGACGATGTTTACAGGCAGCTTTGGCAGCTTGGCCAATATTGCCATTGCTCTGGATTAAGGCATGAATAATATATTTACGCTCAAACTCCATAATCACATTCGCTTTAGCAATTTTAAAGGAGTCGTTAAAACTAAATGCTTCATGCGCGGTTACTTGCGCATCAAATAAGCGTACGCGACGGCGGGTAGTTTTAGTTGGTTTGTCGCCGTGAGTCTCAAAAGGCAGTTTATGTGGTAACGGATAGGAACCTATGGACTTTTGTACTGACAAAACTGAGGAGTTAATTATAGGTTCCTCAAGACGGCCTGCCTTAAGCCTTATGGAATCTTTAGCAGACAATAAGCGCACTCGCAATTCATCTGTATCCATAGGAGCCGAAACAAAATCCTTAAGCCCCAATTCTTTGAGATCAATAAAGGCAATCGGATTAATGTCAATTGAAAGAGCTATCAAAGGACGATTCAGCTGGCACTGAGTATGCGCTAGTAAGACTCGATTCCACACTAAACTGGCATTGCTTACAGGAAGCAACAATACATCAAACCGGTCTAAAAGAAAGTGAATACGTTGCAAAATTTCTGGGTTTGGATAATCCATATTTCCATATGTATAGGTCTGTGGATCCCCCGATATTAATATCTCACTTTGTAAATCAACTTTAAATAACTTTAGCTTATCTGATCGCCTATGTGTATGTTCAATCAGTTGATCCACCCATGAGTCATGCCCCGCTAATGTTAATACCGCTGCCTCAAGCTTCTCTCTCATTGGCACCCCCTGCAAATTTAAATCAATATTCATCTTAATTATTCGCATGTGAGATTGTTTAATGTTTACTGCTGAGATTCCAATCTTATTTCCATGCGCTCGTATTTAAATAAAACCTTATTGGTTTTATTTATTACATCAATATATCTAATCGATGTATTTCAATAGTAATAAATAAATGATATTTTTAAAAATGCTTGGTATGACAATTTCATGTCATTACTCATACTCTCCATTGAGCAGTCGGCCTAATTATTAAATAAAATTTAAAGCAATTAAAAACATATTGATTTTTTTTGAAAGTTATACTATTCAAATTTATAGTATCTTAGTTTATGCTATATAATTATTTGATATACATTTGATTACAATTTATTAAAAAACTTTTGTATTGCGTTGCAAAAAATTAACATTTTTTTAATATTCAAACATTGTATTAATAAATATAGCGTTAATTTCTCGAAAACAAACACTTTTTTCTAAGCTAACACTAGGTAAGAATGTATTCATAATCGGTATCTAGCCATAAAATCTCACGAAGAGAATCTGGTGTCATTAGCTAAGATCAAATTAAGCTTCACCAAGCTGCTTCCTCCCCCATTTATACGGCCCCATTTATACGTCTCAATGATGAACGGGCTAATTTATGAAGATTTAGCCGCACCCTTCCGCCCCCACTTAAACCTTACCTCACTCACGATCACACCGAGCACAATCAAGCCAGCGCCCAAGAAAGCCAACATAGGTAAACGCTCACCGTAGAGGCGACCAATCACCCCACCCCATACCGGCTCACCCGCATAGATTAAGGTAGCGCGTGTGGCCGAGACATGTTTCTGGGCCCAGTTCATGGTGGTCTGAATCACCGCACTAGCGACCCCCATTAAGAGCACAATACCGACTAAGGGCCAGGAGAATTCTGGGACTTGCTCACCTGCTGCACCCGATACAGCAAAAGCAATCAGTGAAGTGGCTAATAATTGAATAATCGTCACGCGCATCAAATTAATCTTGCCGGCATAACGGCTAATCAGGATAATCTCAGCGGCAATTGCTACGGCACCAAGAGCGGTTAAGAGCTCACCCGTACCGATACCACCACCCACACCCTCAGGCCCCGCCAAGAAGGCCAAACCTGCGAATGCCAAGCTAATACCGATAAAATTCATCAGGCTTGGGCGGCGCTTGAGAAACAGCCATTGTAAGAGTGGCACCAAGGGCACATAGAGTGCGGTTAAGAAAGCCGATTTACTACTCGGGATGGTCTGTAGCCCCACTGTCTGTAAGCTATAGCCTAAAAAAATACAGATACCAATTAAGCCACCGGCGATAAGTTCTTGGCGCGTGATCCCCTTAAGCACCCGAAAGCTACATAAGCCAATCGCCAGCGCGGCACAGGCAAAGCGTAAGCCGACGAAAAAGAAGGGCTCGCTCATGCTTAAGGCCAGTTGTACAATCAGGAAAGTGCCACCCCAGAAGACTGTAATCAGCATTAAAGCCCATTCTGGTTTACCAAAGGGGCGATGTTCTGTGGTGCTTGATGTCATAGTTTGGCTTAGCGATTAGCTTTAAATGAAGAATTCAGACAAAATAGTGCGTGCAGTAGAGCGACAATATTGCCAATTCTTTAATAGACTTAGCTTGATTAAGTGCCTCAGCTCAAGTGCATAAGAAGTGCAATATATCTGGCGCAATAGTACCATATACCGCCAATCTCTCGTTCAAAAAGCGCAGCTAGCCCTTCTCGTTGCCCTGCGGTATTGCCTCTTAAGATACACGATGTAAATAACAGATAGACTTATACATATTAGTATCAAGTCCACAAAGTCGCGCCCTCTTTTTTCTCATTCTAATTCGCGCTATGCTACAGTAATATGCAAATTGACACACAAAGCTATTAAGATAGAACCGTAGCTATATATTCCCACTTTATCTTCTTAATGAAAGCCATAGGAAAAGAGACACATGAGTACGCAAGATACGAACCAAAGCATTGCCCAAGCTGATTTAGATTATGTTTTTCATTCATGGTCTGTACAGAATCAACTTAAACCCTTAGCCTTCAAGACAGGCAAGGGGTGCACCTTATGGGATTTTGAAGGTAAGGCTTATTTAGATTTCAGTAGCCAATTAATTAATACCAATGTGGGACATCAGCATCCTAAGGTGATTGCAGGCATTATTGAGCAAGTGCAAGAGCTAGCAACGATTGCGCCTGCGCATGCGAATAAAGCGCGCGGTCTTGCCGCCCAGAAAATCCTAGAAGTGGCCCCCGCCGGCTTTAAGAAAATCTTCTTCACTAATGCAGGCGCTGATGCAGTAGAGAATGCGATTCGTATGGCGCGCAACTACACAGGTCGCCGTAAAGTCTTATCGGCCTATCGTTCATACCATGGCAATACGGGTACGGCGATTGCGGCAACAGGCGATCCACGTCGCTTTAGCAATGAATACGCCCATGACCATGTCCATTACTTCGGTCCTTACCTCTACCGTTCAGAGTTCTGGGCCGAAAGTGAAGAGCAAGAATGTGAGCGTGCCTTGCAACACCTACGTCGCATCATCGAGTGTGAGAATCCAAAAGAGATCGCGTGTATCTTAATCGAAAGTCTACCCGGTACGGTTGGTATCTTAGTACCACCTAAGGGCTATATGCAAGGCGTGCGTAAGATCTGTGACGAGTTCGGTATCGTGATGATTATGGACGAAGTGATGGTCGGCTTTGGTCGTACGGGTAAGTGGTTTGCGCTCGAGAACTTTGATGTGACCCCTGACTTAATCACCTTCGCTAAGGGTGTGAACTCAGGTTATGTGCCTGCGGGTGGCGTCTTAATTTCTGAGGCAATTAATACGTACTTTGATGATAAGCCATTCCCTGGTGGTCTCACCTACTCTGGCCATCCACTCGCTATGGGCTCAATTGTCGCCACCATCGATGCCATGAAAGAAGAAGGCATGGTTGAGAATGCAGCGAAAATCGGTGCTGAAATCTTAGCCCCAGCACTACAAAAATTTGCCGAGAAATATCAGGTCGTCGGTGAGGTACGTGGCCTAGGTCTATTCTGGGCGATTGAGTTGGTCAGTGATCGTCAGAAGAAAACCAAATTCACCGCGCAAGAGATGAATAAGGTGAAGCAATTATGCTTAGACAAGGGTCTCCTACCATTCTTAGCCGAGAACCGCATTCACGTAGCGCCACCGCTGATTATTAGTCAAGAAGAGATGGAGCGCGGCTTAGCGATTCTTGATGAGGTATTAGCTGGACTTTAAGGCTACGAGTAGTATAATTACAGCTATGCGCCATGTAAGGCTTTGCCGTACTATTCGGCTTTAATGACTTAAAGCAGGGCGACTATGAAAATAGCACGTGCGTTGGACGGACTGCATTGGCGCATACTAAGTTTAGTATCAGACTTTATAAGCATTAAACCCCTTGTTATCAAACAGGTAGTGACCCCATAAAGTTAGACTTTATAGGATCAATACATTATCAAACACAAGGGGCTTATTGTTTGTTCACACGAAGAAGTACATTACTAACGCGTATTACTGATACATATTACTGACGCGCATTACTGCGGCTCATTAATAAGGTCTTACACTAATAAGGCCTCATCACACCGCTCCGCCTTAGTCCCCACATAGTCCCTACTTCGTCCTTACTTAACTTGTCGACGACGAGAGACTATCACCTCTCCGACTGCAATCACCACGCAACAGATAGCCATTAGAATCAATGAAATCGCGGCGGCGGCAGGCATATCGGTGCCGCCTTCGCTAACCTTACTATACAAGAGTAGCGGTAGGATATTGAGTTGTGTGCCGACTAAGGCAAGCGCTGTGCCATAAGCCCCCATCGCCACTGCCGAGGTCAAGCAGAATGAGGACACTAAACTCGGTAAAACTTGCGGTAACATAATCTCGACAATGGTGCGCCATGGTCTAGCTCCTAGAGAACGAGCCACCGAGAGCTGCACCATATCGAAGTTTTGAATCGCCGGCATCATAATCATAATCACGCGTGGAATCAGATAATACGAATAGGCAAAGCCTAAGCCCATGGGCGAGAAGATAAATGCACCCACCACCGCAGGATCAAAGCCTAGCTCAGCGGCCACTTGGGTCACAAAACCCGCGCGACCGAAAGCTAGGATAAAGCCATAGGCAATAATCAAGCCAGAGAATGTCAAGGGCAAGGAAATCGCAAATAAGGCGATGGTCCGTGTTCTGGCTTTCATACGGCTCAAGGCCATAGTGACGCAAAAGCCAATCACCACTGAAAATAATGGCGCAAAAATACCCAAGGCAATCGTACCCCAAAGCCCCTTCTGGAACAGCGGGTCAGATAGCACCCGACCGAAGGATGTGCTATCGGATAAGGCCTCACTCAGAATCACCACCACGGGTAAGACAAAGAATAAGCCAAATAACAGCAGGCTTGGTAGCGTAAAAAGAGTAAATCGCTTCTTGGATATTTGCATAGTCACCACAGACACCTTGACTTAAGTAAGTTGAGTGCCACCACAAGCAATATAGGGTGGCCTCATGAGTAACTTAAGGTTTAGAACAAATTATTGATTCAAAGCAGCTTGCGCCCACTCTTTATCAATTTCTGGTTTTAAGGCTGTGGCTTTAGCGATTTCAATAGTCGTTACCTGTGGGGCGTCAACTAATTTATCAGCCACTGAATCAGGTAATTTAACACCTGGTACTGATGGACGAACAAAGCCTTCAGCAAAGCGGCCTTGGCCTTCATCCGTCATAATGAAGTTCAACCATAATTGACCTGCATTCGGATTCGGGCCGTTTTTCACGAGGCTAATCGCATACGGTGCAGCCGCAGAACCTTCTTTAGGGATCACGATAGCGATATCATCACCCATACCGTCTAGGTGCTTAGCTTTAAGACCGTCATTCTCGTAACCAATCCAGATTGGGATTTCACCTTTTAAGAATTGCGCATATGGCGTGGTGCCAACGTTACGTAGCACATTACCAGTTTTGTGTAGTTTGGCAAGGTACTCAATACCTGGTTTGATATTGTCCATATCGCCTTTATTGGCGAAGTTAGCCGCGAACACAATGACTTGACCTTGACCTGTTGAGCGTGGGTCTTGGTACACGATTGAACCCTTATATTCAGGCTTTAATAAGTCATCCCAACCTTGTGGGATGTCTTTCACTAATTTGGTGTTCACTAAGAAAGCAATATTTAATTGATGCACGGCGAACCACTTAGCATCCTTGTCCTTCATGTTCTCTGGCAGTTTTGCATAGTTCACTGGCTCAAAACCTGTCACCACGTCTTTGGCTACGGCATCAAGTGCGGAAGCGGCAAAGTAATACGCCGTGTCAGCTTGTGGGCGATTCCGGGCTTTATCTAAAGCCACTACAGTCGCCGCAGAACCTAAGTCGTTATATACCAACTCGACACCAGGATAGCGCTTTTTGAAGGCGTTAAATTGCGCGTTCCAGTTCGCCCAGCTTGGACCTGTGTCAAATGAAACCACCATACCTTCTTTCTGGGCCGCTTCATAAAGTGCTTTCTCACCTTGATACAACTCGGCACCTTCAAAGGCTTGTGCCAATGAGGCAACTAAGCTTAAGGCACCTGCAGCGGCTAATTTAGCTAATTTAAGTTTCATCTATTTCTCCAACAAGGGTTAATTAAAGAGAGTTTATGGTTATGCCTCAGCAGGCAATAAGCTAATCGCCTCGGCAGGTAGGGTTACTGTGTCAAAGGCTTGACGGGATAAAGTATCGATACGTAGTAAGGCCTGATTCACTTGTAAATCGATACGACGGGCCGAACCAAGGAAGCGGTCGGCAGCAATCGTGCCCTTCAAGATATTGTGATGGGGCGCTGGGTGCTCGCCTGGAATCAAAGACTCTGGACGAATTAATGCGGTCACTGTTTGCCCTGGTTTATAGCCTGCCGTATCACAGACTAAGGGACCAGCTGGAGTATCAATCTGATGAGGAATCGCACTGATGGTGCAATCCCATAAATTCGCCTGACCGATGAAGGAAGCCACCCAACGATTCACGGGGCGGTCATATAAATCCTTAGGCGTACCCAATTGCACAATGCGTCCCGCCTGCATAATCGCAATGCGATCGGCAATCGATAAGGCTTCTTCTTGATCATGGGTGACGTGTAAGGTGGCAATATTTGCCGTGCGTTGAACACGCAAAATTACATCACGCATCTCTACTCGTAGTGCAGCATCCAAAGCCGATAAGGGCTCATCTAAGAGTAATGCTTGCGGTGAGAACACTAATGCTCGAGCTAAGGCCACGCGTTGTTGTTGGCCACCCGACATCGACAGGGGCATGCTATGTATCCATTGTTTCAGGCCCACTTGCTCTAGCGCCTCAGCGGCTTTTGCCAAGCGCGTCTCTTTCGCTACGCCTCGAATTTTTAAAGGGTAAGCAACATTATCCAAGGCACTCATATGCGGGAATAAACCGTATGACTGAAACACAATACCCAATTCGCGCTGCTCAGGCTTGGTATGCGTTACCTCAACACCGTTCACAGAGATCTTGCCCGAGTTCGGCACAGCAAAGCCTGAGAGTAATTTCAGTAAGGTGGACTTACCAGAGCCTGAAGGTCCGATAACGGCGAGAAATTCACCATCATCAATGCGCAAATTGACGTCGAATACACCATTAGGACTATTCGCATAATTAAAATTAATATTCTCAAACAGGATTGGCATATTGTATTAACCTCGTTTTGCCGTCAATAAAGAGATCGTTGAGCTTCCTAGGGAAGCGAGAATCGCTAAGACCAGTAACACCACGGTTGCTGCGCAAGCAAAGCCCGTCGCACCATAGAAAGCTTGGAGCAAAACGACAGGATAGGTACGGGATAAGAATCCCGCGATAAGATTCGAAATCTGGAACTCGCCGATTGATAAGGCAGCCACCATCAGCATGGAGGACAATACGCTCGCACTAATGAGGGGCAAGACAATATCTTTAAAGCGCTGCCAAAAACCCGCCTTCAAGGTCGCAGCCACCATCTCATAATCTTGGATGCGCTGTTGCTGCATATCGGCTAACACCGTATTTACGGTATACGGTAAGGTCAGAATCACATGGGCTGCGATCAGCAACCATAGGCTACCTAGCCAAGGTAAGGTATCTGAGGAGAAGACAAGGATAAAGCCAAAGCCTAAGACAAGGTCAGGCACAGCAATCGGCAGGAGCGCCATAATTTTGGCTGAAAGCTGCACACCTCGCTTGGCGCTGCTATAAATAGCATAGGCTAAGGGCACACCAATGATGACATTCAACAGACAAGTCGCCACCACAACTTTGATGCTAGACCAGAAGGCTCGTTGAAAGCTCGGGTCGTTAGCCACTTGTTCAAACCATTGCAAGGTAAAGCCCATAGGTAAAATTGTATTACTCCAGGTCTCACCAAATGAACCGACTAATAATAAGGCAATCGGGGTGAAGAGAAAAAGCAGGTATAAGCATGCAATCAGTAACAAGACTAAACCCCTGTGGATATTTAACTAATCTAGTACGGTGATGTATGACTATACATTCACCATATGAAAGTAATATGACAATAAAACAAAGTTTATATTAATCTTAAACTTATTCTATATATCAAAAAAACCATACTTAACAATGGCTTAGCCGTAGGACACACCTTACGCTGAAAGAGGGTCGCGTGCTTAAAGCATAGCCGTCAGTAAGTGCTCTGCGAGTTTATGCATGACTTCATCAACGTCAGCACAATAGACCACTTCCGGCAATTGTGGAGCCTCACCTAAAGCTAAAATTAATTTTTCGAAATGTAGCCCGAAAGCCATTTCCGACATCGTTCCATAACCACCGCCCACAGCAATGAGCACAGGGCATGCTTGAGCAATGAGTACATTACGTGCCTTGCCAATGCCACTGGCGATAGGTATGCTGATATAAGGATTGGCCTGTTGCCATTCTGTTTCAGGAATTAGACCAATCGGGCGACCGCCGCCTGCTAGGTGCCCCTTGGCAGAGGCTTCCATGACGCCATTTTTCCCACCACATAGTAGTTGTAATTGGGCTTTAGCTAAGGCATAACCGAGTCGCTCGGCGGTTTGGTATTCTAATTCTGTTGCCTCACGTGGGCCGATGACAGCAATGGGCAGTTGTCGCTTGTGCCCACCAAGCTTTTCTAAGGCCAGTATGGCATCAAGTGCTTGCAAATCCTCGGGCGCCTGCCCTGCTAGTTCCTGCCACTGCCATAACCAGGGTTCAAATTGTTGATAGATTGAAGACGCAGAGGCTAGTCGATAGAGTTGTTGTGTTTGTTCAGACCAATGGAATGTAAAGTCATCCATAATGCGCACCTCCAAAATCAGATGAAGAATAGATTGAGATTAGGATGTACTCTAGCGATTAATTATGACGGTTTCTTGACAGTCAATTAAGCACTTTGCTTCACTATCTCAAACATCACACCTCAAGCATC
>JAUNUI010000002.1:0-47751 GCA_030538255.1 Pelistega sp.
GCACATCAATCACGCCACATCAATCTGGCCGCACTTATTTAGGAGTGGCGATTCGGGCGAGAGTCCAGCATAGGGGCAGGTTTATTGCTCTCTGGCGGCGTACTTGACTCTGGCTTGTCACCTGACGCTGGCGTACTTGGCTCTGCCTTTTCGCTTGCCCCAGGTGTACTTGAGGCTGGCTTTTCACCTGCAGGAGCAACCTCCAAGCTAGGTGATACACTGCTAGGCTCCACACTTGTTGGTGTGGCGCTTGAAGAAGTGCTATCCTCAGTAGTGGTACTTGGTTCCGCTGCAGCGCTCACTGGGCTCTCTGCATTCTGAGCACCCACTTGTTCAGTTGCCTCACCGACTGCACTCGTATCTTGACTAATCACCCCTTGATTCACGGGTAAGCCCTGCAAGTGATTTAAGGCTTGGCGCAACTGAAAATCCTGCTCCGAACCGAACTCAAAGACATCTTCCGGGCCAGGTCGCAGTGCCTCATCAGAACGCTTAACTTCAGGCGCCTTCTCAGTCTCATTTTCTAAGTGGTCACGTAAATCAACCTCTCGCGAAAAGCTAAACAAATCGCCTTTTTCAGTGTCCGAAACGACAATATCTGGTGTAATGCCCGTGGCTTGAATCGAGCGTCCTAGAGGGGTGTAATAACGCGCCGTCGTTAGTTTAATACCTGTCTCTTCATCTAACGCCATTACCACTTGAACCGAGCCCTTACCAAAGCTGCGATTACCCATAACGGTCGCGCGCTTAAAGTCCTGCAAGGCGCCTGCGACAATTTCTGAGGCGGAGGCTGAGCCCACATTAATAAGGACCACCATAGGCGCCTCGTTAGTCCACTTCGGCAAGTTACGCAAGGGATTGGTACCATAGCTCAAATTCTCAACCACATAATCTGAGAACTCCTCAACCAATTGGTCACGCGCTTTCGTGCTAACAACCACTTGATTGGTATGATGGAATGCCTGGACCACACCAACCGCCACATTCAATAAGCCACCTGGATCATTACGTAAGTCTAAGATAATTGAACGCGGCGTATGGCGCTCGCTAATGCGACGAATCTGTACCGCTAAATCACCCACGGTATTGGTCTGGAACTGAGAAATTCTAAAGTAAGCCGTATCCCCAATCATCTTACTACGGACACTCTGAATCTTGATTAACTCACGAGTGATGCTCACATCTAAAGCCGCATCCGAAGTTGAGCGCTTAACCGTTAAAACCACTTCACTGCCCGCGTTACCACGGAGCAATTTAACCACTTCATTGATAGGCTTGTCCTTCATATTCGCACCATCAATCTTTAAGATTAAATCACCAGCAAGAATTCCAGCCCGTGCCGCTGGTGTACCTTCAATCGGGGCAATCACTTTAACGTAACCTGAATCCTCGCCAATCTCAATTCCCAGACCACCAAACTCGCCCTCAGTTTCTTCTTGCAAGTCGGCCATACCTTCTTTATTTAAAAATACCGAATGTGGGTCTAAGTCTTGCAACATACCTTGAATTGCCGCCTCGATAAGCTCTTTCTCCGATACGGGCTCAACGTACTGATTTTTAATGACGGAAAAAGCCCGCGCAAAACGACGCAACTCTTCATAGGACAAATCAGACTCAGGTTCAGATGGGTTCTGCGCAACTTCTGTGCTAGCAATACTGGAGGGGATGCTATCTGAAGCCGCGTCACCTGAAGGCATTGCCTCACCCGCTGGGGGAGTATCATGAAGCGAAGGCGTAAGATCCGCGTGCAATACAGTTTCAGCAGGCGGCCCGCTCAGCGCTGGATTATGCGCAGGGTTATGCTTAGGGTAGGACCCATGGCTATCAGAGGTCTGCGCCATACTAGGCACGCCGATTGAAACAGCCAACACCAATAAGATATGTATCACTTTACTTAACACTCAAGGCTCCTGAAACTAGAGTTCATTAAGACCTAAATTCTCTATCTGAATTTCTATTCTTGACTTCTGTAAACCCACCCGCATTACTTTAGGTGAAAAACCACTTTTATCCCTATTAAGCTACTTTCACCGCCCGACCTCTCAGTATAATCTTGCCACTCGTTCAGTTTCAATTATCTTGTCACCAACTCAGTTTCAATTATCTAGCTAACCACCGCAATGGATCTTCTGGCTTGCTGCCATTACGCACTTCAAAATACAGGGCGGGCTCAACTTGCCCACCGGTAGATCCTGCTCGAGCAATGGTCTGACCCACACTAACCGAATCACCGACGCTTTTTGAGAGGCTTTGATTATAACCATACACCGTCATGTAATTATTGCCATGATCAACAATAATTAAGTTACCAAAACCACGTACCCAGTTAGCAAATACCACTTGTCCTGCGGCGACAGCCTTCACTGGCGCACCAGCCGAGGCGCTAATTAAAATACCACGCCAAACATCGCCTGTGTCAGGTCTTGTCGTACCAAAGCGCCCCATTAAGGAGCCGCGTAATGGCCACGGCGAACCACGACTTAAACCACTTGAACCACCTTGTCTAGCTTGATTCTGGGCCAAGCGCTCGTCCTCTTGTGCTTTAGCTAAAAGGCGCTGTGCCTCGCGCGCTCTTTCCTGCGCAAGACGGGCCTTAGCGCGCTCAATCTCGGCATCCTCGGTCTGTTGACGCACGGCACGTACATCCTGCTTACTGCGCTCAACACCTTGCAAGGCAGCCTGCAAGCTCGCTTTCGCGCGTTCTTGATCGGCTGGTGCAATGGCCAAACCAAATTCATTCTGCGCCGTGTTTAATTTCTCTTGCGCTTGGCGCTGTTGGCGTAAGGCTTCTTGTTGCGCCTGTTGCGCCTGGACGCGTAAAGCCGCAGCACGATCGGCTTGCTGCTTAGCAGCAGCAGCCTGCGCTCGCGCAAGATCAGCCTGACGTTGGCGCTCTGCGGTTAAGGCACGGCGACGCTCTTCCGCTTGTTTCTGACGCGCAATCTCAGCCTGGCGCATGGCTTCACGTTGCGCTTGAATATTACTTTCAATGCCTGAGATAATCTTATTTAAGCGCTCTTCATCCTGTTGCAGGCGGCCAGCTTGCTGACGTCTTTGCTTTAAATCCGTCTCAATTTTCTTCAGACTTGCTTGGTATTTCTGTTGTTCTTTCTCGAGATCTTTCTTGGCTGACTGGGTGTCTTTCGCCAACTGACTAATTTGTTTTTGACGTGATTGGACTTTCTGACGCACCTTAGCTAAGCGATCGACTTCTTCATTCAAGGCCTTGACTGTACGACTTCGAGCCTTAGAAATATAACTGAGATAAATTAAATCACGTTCAATTTTCTGCGCATCCTGCCCTGAAAGCAAGGCGGACCAAGGTGATAGACCACTGGTAAATTGCGCATGTAGCTGCTCAGCTAATTCTTGTGTGCGCGAGTCCAACAGGTCTTTCTGTATGGACTCTTCTTGCCTGAGGGCCGCGAGTTCATCTTTTGCTTCTTGCTCTTGATCTAACAACTTATCAAGCTTCTGACCAATCTTAGAGATTTCACTCTCTGATTGGCGCAGATCATCAACCACATCTCGTTTACTCGATTCTTGCTTATTAATTTGCGTATGCAATTGATCGATTTGCTTTTGAAGTTGTTGCTTCTGCTTTTCAGCTTGAGCTTGTTGCGCATTCAAATTAGCAATTGACTGCGCCTGCACCGTTGTGCAGGCGATCGAACTGACTAAAGTCGCGGCGACTAAGACAAATGCGCTTTTCACTTACTTCGCTTTCCCTTGAGCCGCAACGGCAGCAACTGCCGCAGCAATCGCCTCTTGGTCACCCAAGTAATAATGCTTAATCGGACGTAGATTCTCGTCTAATTCATACACTAATGGCTGACCTGTTGGGATATTTAATTTCAAAATTTCCTCAGGACTCATCTGTTCAAGATGCATAATCAAGGCACGTAAGCTATTACCATGGGCGACGATAAGGGTTTTCTTGCCAGCTTTGATATCCGGCGCAATCACATCGTCCCACAGCGGAATCACACGCTCTACCGTGTCTTTCAGGCACTCAGTCGCAGGAAGTTGCTCAGGCGTCAAATTCGCATACCGCTTATCAAAGCGCGGATGACGCTCATCATCAAGAGCCAAGGTACCTGGTGGAATATCGAAAGCACGGCGCCAAATCAAGACTTGCTCTTCACCATATTGTGCCGCTGTCTCCGCCTTATTCAAGCCTTGCAGTGCACCATAGTGACGTTCATTAAGGCGCCAATCTGGTTTAGTCGGTGTGTACATCTCATTCATGGCATCCAAGGCGGTCCAAAGCGTACGAATAGCACGCTTGAGCACAGACACGTGTGCGATATCAAAAGAATAGCCTTCAGCTTTCAGCAATTCGCCCGCTTGCCAAGCTTGTTGACGACCAGTTTCGGTCAAGTCTACATCAGCCCACCCTGTGAAGCGATTCTCTAAATTCCATTGGCTTTCGCCGTGACGCATTAAAACGATCTTATACATGTTCACTTTCCACTTTTAATAAAACAATTTTCCTCTATTTTAGCGAACTCTTATCCCTAATTGTCTAGCTACTTTATAATCCTACAATTAAGCTAAGAATTTTGTCTACAGGATCGAACGTGGAATTTTTATATTACCAAAACACCATTTACTTTTTAATTTTTGCGATTGTCTCTGGCGTTATGCTTTTATTGCCCGCTCTACGCAAAGGCGGCACAGGTCAAGGTGCTATCTCTGCACGCGAAGCAGTGCAGTTGAATAATAGCCAATCGGCCCAATTTATTGATATTCGCCCTTATGAAGAATTTGCTAAGGGTAGCATCGCGCAAGCGAAAAGCTTCCCTAAAGACGAAATCGAAAGCAAGGTTGCTGCTCTGCCCAAGAAACCGCTAATTCTTATCTGCGCTTCAGGTCGCACCGCTCAGCAAACTGCTCAGATGTTAAAAAAACATAATATTGAACAAGTATACTGGTTAAAAGGCGGTATTAACGACTGGATTAGCGAAGGTCTACCGATTAAGGCCACCAGCGAAAAAAGCAAGAAAGCTGCCAAATAACCCCATTTAACTTTAAAGGATTTTTATGATGAGCAAAGTTACCATGTATTATAAAGTGACTTGTCCGTACTGCATTCGCGCCGAGAAACTACTTAAAGAACGTGGCGTGACTGATCTCGAAAAAATCAGCATCGATACGAATCGTGAAAACCGTGCCACCATGATTGAACGCTCTGGTGGTCGTACCACTGTGCCACAAATTTTCATCAATGATGTGCATGTTGGTGGTTGCGATGATCTGCATGCTCTTGATGCTGCAGGTAAACTTGTACCTATGCTAGAAGCTTAATCAAGCTGTAATGTAGCACCGCTGGCTAAGTTTTATGCTTAGCCTTTTATTAATTTAAACCCTAAGGAATTCACATGGCAGACGAAACCCAAGCTGTTGACAACGCACAAGATTTAGCTCCTGCATTTAGCTTACAACGCGTCTATTTAAAAGACTTATCTTTAGAAATGCCGAATGCGCCACATATTTTTCTAGAGCAAGAAACACCGACTGTTGAGATTGCTTTGAATGTTGGTGGTGAGCGTCTAGCTGAAACAGTTTTTGAAGCTTCTGTACGTGCTACAGTGACTACGAAAATTAATGATAAGGTACTTTACCTTGTTGAAGCATCTCAAGCAGGTATTTTTGAAATTGCGAATATCCCTGAAGAACAACTCGATCCATTATTAGGTATTGTATGTCCTTCAATGTTATTCCCATATCTACGTGCAAATATTGCTGATGCCATCAACCGCACGTCCCTGCCGCCACTACACTTGGCTGACGTGAACTTTCAAGCACTCTACAAGCAGAATGCTGCCGCTCAAGCACAAGCTGCTCAAGCCGCTGAAGAACAAGCAAGCAAAGAAGAGAAGTAAGATGAGTAAACAAGCAGAGACTCCTTGGCGTACTTTAGTCATCGGAGCCGGGAGCTGGGGCACTGCTCTAGCTGCCGCTGCTTGTCATAACTCAGATACCTTATTGTGGTCGCGTGATGCCGAACAAGCGGCACATATTCAACAGACTAATAAGAACCCCCGTTATCTGAGCGATATAGAACTGCCGAGCAATTTGCAGGCGAGTGCTGATATGGAAGTCGCTCTAACCCATCTCGCCGCTGACCCAGAACATAGCTTAATTATTCTTGGCGTTCCTGTACTCGCTATGCGAAGCACGTGCCAACAATGGTTTAGCGCCCTTCAAGCACGCGGTTTACATGAGGTGCCAATTGTATGGACCTGTAAGGGTTTTGAAGAACATACTGGCCTTCTTCCGCATGAGATTGTCGCCCAAGTCGGCGGGCAAGACATGCCCAATCTTGGCGCCCTCTCCGGCCCCTCATTCGCCCGTGAAGTGGTGCAACAATTACCTGTCGCCTTGACGGTTGCAAGCGCTAGCACCCGCGTTGCACAGACGGTGACGCAGATTCTCCACACCCCCTTCTGCCGTATTTATACTAGCCATGATTTGATTGGCGTTGAAGTTGGTGGAGCCCTCAAGAACGTGATTGCAATTGCCTGTGGCATTTCTGATGGTTTACAACTTGGTAATAATGCCCGCGCCGCCCTGATTACTCGTGGATTAGCAGAAACAGCACGTCTCGGTATAGCGCTCGGTGGTAAGGCTGAAACATTCGCTGGTTTAACAGGTTTAGGCGATCTGGTGCTCACCGCAACCGGTGATTTGTCGCGCAACCGCCAGGTAGGATTAGCTTTAGGCCAAGGCCAAAGCTTAGAAAACATTCTCGCCTCTGGCATGACGGCAGAAGGCGTACGTTGCGCCCGTGATAGCCTAGCACGCGCCCAAGCGTTGGGAATCGAGATGCCCATTACACAAGCCGTCTGTGCAGTATTATTCGAGCAGATGTCGCCACTACAAGCGGTAAGTCAATTGCTTAGCCGTGAAGCAAAAATAGAAGGTTTAAATTAGCCTTGAGCAGGCTAATTTGCATAAGTAGCACTGCGCCTAAGTCAGTTTCTTGCCTAGCGACACTATTACTAAGCAGCACCATTGCTAAATGGCACTCTTCCTGAATAACACCATCGCTAAATGACACTCTTCCTGAAGACATCATTCCTGAATCTTACCATTACCTAGCGGCACTATTTGTTTAAGTTTGTAATACTACTGATCGAGATCCTTGTCTCACCCGAATGCTGCACGGAGGCACTACGCCAAGCGTGACCGTAAGCCACTTCAAGTGTTAAGCGTAATAAACCGTCCTCACCGCGCCCTGCTTCTAAACCCGCTAAAAGGCGCTGATACCATCCTCGGCCACGCAGTCCTGGTGCTCGACCAGCAACGGGGTTACCGCCCAAGCAATACACATCTTCTAAGAGTTTCTCTGGTGTTTTGTAGGTGAGGGTAATCAGCTCTTGGTCCATCACGGGGTCCATAAAACCATGTTCAAGCAAAATATCGCCGAAGTCATGCATATCCACAAAAGGCATGGTCCCTGTCTGAATTCCTGCATGTGCCAAGGCATTACGCACTTCGATTAAGCTACTGGGACCAAAACAAGAGAACATGCATAAGCCTCCTACTTGTAGCAGGCGCCGCCATTCGGCGATTACACGATGCGGCTCAGGATGCCAATGTAAGGCCAGGTTAGACCACACCAGTTGCACTGACTCAGGGGCGAGTCCAGTTGTCGCCATATCAGCGAGTATAAACTGAGGCCCTTTTTTTCCGCCTAATTTACGCCACATAGCACCTAAGCCGGAATCTTGGAACTGTTCTTGTGCCACTTGAATATAGCTTAAGCAACTATCTACGCCGATATAGCTCGCCTTGGGATAGCGCGCATGCAAGCCTTCATAACGCAGACCTGGGCCACAGCCCGCATCCACCACTTGCTCTGGCACCATCTTAATATATTGCAAGCGCTCCAACATACGCAAAGCAATTTCATCCAGAATGAAACGCGCCTCACTTAAGTCCTTACGGCGCGTGAATTGCAAAGCGACATGGGCTGAGTTGATTGGCAAGACTTGGGGCGAATGAATTAAATCGGACATACAAGAGTGGGGATAGACAATTAATTATGAAATGATCGTAGCCGTTAAAGCTTGGCTTGAGAGCTATCGGCTTCTTAGGTATTTTTGGTGCTTTAGCTATTTCTTAGCTATTATAAGGCCCTTACAAGACTCTAAGGCTTAGTGTTAACGGTAGTTGAAAATTGACCAGTGGTCATTTTTACATTGCCGTAAACAATAAGATTGGGTTTTAAGTTTTACATAGGCTATGAGCATAACAAGCACATTAACTTAAGTGCTACGCTTGAGCATAGCAAACTCATCAAATTAAGTGCTACTTTAGCAGATGAAGGTGGAAAACCACAGCTTAACCATTGAGCACATACGGTCAAGTGCCCATGTAAGTAAAAATCCCTAAGGATATTCAGCTCCCTCTTCTCGACGAACACAAGCTAAAAGCAAGTAAGCTCATGCTTTAGTCACCGCTATTTTAACTCTGGCCTATGTCTATCAGGACTTACCTCACAAATTCCCGCAGCAGCATACATAAGCACTTTCAGCTACCGAGTGTTTGCCCTTTATGCTATGGTCGTGCATATGGTGGTGAAGTATGCTCCCCCTGCCAACACGATTTGTTTGCCAGTCTTAGTCCAGAGCAAGTACGCTGTCAATATTGCCAAGTTAGTTTGTTAAAGCATGAAATAAACCTAGCTCATGATAAGGTTTGCCAAGATTGTCATGAACATAAATTGGCGCTGAACAAGATTTACATGGGTTTTGATTATCTCCTACCCATTGATTCCTTGATCTTACGCTTTAAGAATGCACATCAGCAAAGTCTATGCCACCCCTTAGCCAAGCTCGTTTATCAGCGCTTGCTACGTGATCAGACCTTAGGCTTTCCTTGGTCACAGCCCCCCCTTCTTATCCCAATACCCAGTAGTCAAGCGGCTCTCAAGCGTAGAGGCTACAATCCCGCGACTGAATTTGCCAAAAGTTTCGCCAAGCTAGCTCGAGCACCGTTAGAGCTTAAGGCCTTGCATCGCGAAGAAAGTCAGATACAACAGAAATCACTTTCACGCCAAGCGCGTTTACTTGCCTCAGCACATTCCTATTATTGTGCCTATCGACTTGATTGCCCACATGTGGTATTGATTGATGACATTATGACCAGTGGAAGCACCTTAGACAGTGCCGCTCGCGCCTTATTAGCGGCAGGAGCGAAACAAGTGGATGCCCTCGTTATTGCGCGGGCACGTCACCATTATTAAACACAGAGTTGACACCTTATCCTACATGCCAAAGAAAAAAGATACCTAAGTGCAAAACCATGCAATCGCTTCCAACACTTGCCTCTCTTGCTATTAGCGACACTGATTCGCAAGCCTTATCCGACATTTAAGGTAAAATTAATCCCTGCGTTTCACTGCTCAAGAATACATCTTAAGTACAGTTTGAGCGCTCAATATTAGCAAACCAACTGTTCACATATGTTCCATATCATCCTCGTCTCACCCGAAATCCCTGCTAACACAGGCAATATCATTCGCCTTGCTGCCAATACTGGCGTGCAGTTACATCTTGTGCGGCCATTAGGTTTTGTCTTGGAAGATAAGCGATTGCGTCGAGCCGGCCTGGACTACCATGAGTTTGCCCACATTAAAGAATATGATTTCTTGGCAGAAGCGATCGCGGCGACAGGCGCTGCCCATGACCGCATCTTCGCCATCTCTACCAAGGGTCAACGACGAATTGGAGAGACCCAGTTTCAGGCTGGTGATTGCTTTATTTTTGGTCGTGAGACCGCGGGGCTTAAACCCAATGAATGGGAAATTATTGGGCTAGAGCGAGCCATTCGCTTACCGATGATGCCTGATTCACGCAGCCTCAACCTATCAAATGCCGTCGCCGTCACCATTTACGAAGCCTGGCGCCAATGCGGCTTTGCAGATTCAGTTTAGAGATAGAGTGTAGTTCGGCGGCCAAAAAGAAATCGTTATTAACGCCGCCAAACGCTTTTCAGTTCGGCGGCCAAACAGAAATCAATTTATCTGCGCCAAACGCTTTTCAGTTCGGCGGCCAAACTTATATTCAAATTAACGCCGCCAAACGAAGTTCGGCGGCCAAAAAGAAATCGTTATTAACGCCGCCAAAATCCAGGCGTAAAGATCACAATCACCGTAAACAACTCCAAACGACCAATAATCATGGCGAAGGTACAGACCCAGATTTCAAAATTACTTAAGTAGCCATAGCTACCCATGGGCCCAACCTCACCTAAGCCTGGACCAATATTCGCTAAGCTCGCTAAAGCGGCCGAGAAGGCAGTGGCATAATCACGTCCCGCAATTAATAATAAGGCGGTGATTAAGAGGAATAAAGCGATAAACAGAATCAGGAATAAGAGGATAGACGTGACCACATTTTGATCAATAATTCTTGATTTCAGCTTCAGCGGAAAAACACCGTGCGGATGGAGTAAGCGTTTCAACTCAAGACCAAACTGCTTCAAGATAATCATAATCCGAATCATCTTAATACCACCACCTGTTGAGCCAGCTGAGGTGGCGAAGCAACCAATAAACAATAACCAGATGGCTAAGCCTAACGGCCAGCTTGAATAATCGGTATTCGCAAAACCCGTTGTGGTCGCTACCGAAATTGTATTAAAAAAACCGTAACGGAATGCCTCATAAGGCGTGGCATAATAACCCGTCAACAAGAGATAAAGACTGATGAAGAGCGCACTGAATAAGGTCACACTGATAAAAGGTATCGCTTCAGGGCAGTTCAAATAAGCGCGTATGCTACGACCGCGCCATGCGGTGAAGTGTGTGGCAAAATTAATCCCCGCAAATAACATAAATACGCAAGCCACCAAATCGGCGAGCGGATTATTCATTTCAGCGAAACCACCGCTATAAGAAGAGAATCCGCCCAAGCCCATGGTTGAGGCAGTATGACACCACGCAGCGAACCAATCTAGGCCTACCCACCGATAAGCCAATAAGCACAATAGCGACATGCCAAAATAAATCAGGTAGAGCGCCTTCGCGGTGCTCGCGATACGCGGCGTCAGCTTTTCCTCTTTCATTGGCCCAGGCGTTTCGCCACGCATGACTTGATGACCACCTACGCCTAAGAGCGGCAAAATCGCCACGGCTAAAACCAGAATTCCCATGCCACCAAACCAAATTAAGGAATGACGCCATATATTAATTGAGGGTGGTAAGCTTGAAATATCAATAATGACGCTGGAGCCCGTTGTCGTTAGTCCAGAGACCATCTCGTAGTAAGCGTGCGTAAAGCTAAACGTATAATTACCAGGACTATAGGGTAGCAGCAAGGGAGTTGCGGCAATTAATGGGAAGAGCAACCAGACCAAGACAACTAAGAGCAAGCCATCACGTAAGCGCAATTCTCGGCGAAAAGGATAACCGAGCAAGCTCATAAGCGCCCCTGCGCCAATCGCTATGGCGAACGCATACAGAAAGTTCGTATCCCAACCATCCGCATAATACTGTGAAGCGACATAGGGTAGCAGCAATGAAAAAGACCAAACCATGGTGATGAGGCCTAGTGCGTGCAATATATAGAGCAGGCGTTTCACGGTGAAATCCTAGACGAATAAGGCCGAGACTTGGAACAACTTCTCTACTCGCTTCATCACTTCGCGACTAGCAGCATAGACCACGACATGGTCACCTTGTAATATCACCGTATCGTTCTCTGGAATAAGCACCTCTCCATCACGCAAGATGGCAGCGATTTGCGCTGTACGAGGCAGGCGTAGATCGGTAATCATGCGACCGACAACATGGGAACTATCCTTATCTCCTACGACTTCAAACTCAATCGCCTCAGCTTGACCGCGGCGCAAGCGATGACCACGCACCACCGCACCTTGACGCACATCATGCAATAAGGCACCAATTGTGGCTTGCGAAGGCGAGACAGCCACATCTATCATACTGCCCTCCATCAGCTCACCATAGGCTTGACGACTAATTAAAGCAATCACCTTATGTGCCCCCAAGCGCTTAGCTAGCAAGGAGGACATAATATTATTCTCATCATCATTCGTCACCGCCACCCAGGTATCCATCTCTTCAATGTTCTCACTAACCAGGAGGGACTCATCGGTACCATTGCCTTGCAACACTAAAACCTGCTCCGGCAAGAGTGTGGCGAGTTGCTCACAACGGGCTTTATTTTGTTCAATAATTCGGATGTTATAACCTTGCTCAGCCAGAGAAATCGCCAAGCGTGCGCCGATATTCCCCCCTCCTGCAATCATCACGGCACGGGTACGGCGCTTGTCCTTGTTCAGACGCATCACCGCATCGTTGACCTTAGAAGTATCCATTGAGACGACTAGCTCATCACCCACTTTAAGATTAAACACGCGCTGTAGCGGCAAAGACTCACCACCACGCACAAGCTCTAGGATACGTCCCTTGCCATGGGGTAAGTTCAAATGTTCTTGGTCAATCTGATAATCGAGTAGCGTGCTACGCTTACCAATCTGCACAATAGCGACACTGAGGCGTCCTTCAGCAAATTTCACCACTTGAATGGCATCAGGGAATTCAACTAAACTGAAAAGATATTCGGTGACACTGGCCTCAGGACTAATGGTAGAGTCAACGCCGAACTGGTCATGCAAAATCTCAGCATGCTTCGCATAATAGGTACCACGCACGCGGCTGATGCAACGTGGAATATTAAAGACATCTTTAGCGATTTTGCAAGCCACTAAATTAACCGCATCGGTCGCGGCGCAAGACACTAAGAGATCAGTATCATCCGCACCCGCTAAAGCTAAGATATCGGGCGAGCTGCCATCACCACATACCGTGCGTAGATCAAAGCGTTCTTGCAAGTAAGCAAGCTGCGTCTTGTCCGTATCCACGACGGTGATGTCGTTCTTCTCTGAGACAAGATTTTCCGCCACACTTGAGCCGACTCGACCGGCACCGATGACGAGGATTTTCATAGCGTGTTAGGCGTTACGCTTACGTGATGAATCAATACCGAGCTGACGTAACTTACGGTATAAGTGCGTACGCTCAAGCCCAGTCTTCTCAGATACGCGTGTCATACTGTGATTCTCACGCTGTAGATGATACTCAAAGTACACACGCTCAAACTCATCACGCGCTTCACGCAATGGTTGGTCTAAGGAGATATTGCCAAGTAGACCTTCGCGTGAAGGCTCCAACTCTGGCACAGCGGCCACGGGAGCCGCAGCCACAGGCGCGCCGCCGACACGACTTGTGCTTGTCACCACAGGAGCGGCAGGAGCCCGAGTAACCGGTGTAGCGGCCGGCGTAACAGGCGCAGCCACCGCACCACCGATGGCGCGACTTGGTGGTCGTGCCAACACCGTCTGAACAGTTTTCAACAGCTTAGCCATGGTGATCGGTTTCTCTAAGAAATCCGCCGCACCAATACGCGTCGCCTCAACCGCAGTATCTAGCGTGGCATGCCCACTCATCATAATCACAGGCATATCAAGTAAGCCCTGTGAGCCCCACTCTTTCAGCAGGCTTACGCCGTCAGTATCTGGCATCCAAATATCAAGTAGGACAAGATCTGGACGTCCATTCAAACGAGCAGCACGAGCCTGCGCTGCGTTCTCAGCTAGTTCCACTGTGTGACCTTGGTCGTACAAAATTTCCGACAACAGTTCACGAATTCCGATCTCATCATCGACTACCAGGATTCTGGCCATAAAAATTACCCGCCTATTGATTTACTGATATCTACTACTTAACTTAGTTTATTTCTGCACACAATTCTCACTTAGGAGCGTGATTGTGCAAGCTACTCTAATAATGACTACGAGTAAATACCTTTATTCTAAAAGTATCTGGAGGACTCGATAGTTATAATTTAGCTAAATTATAGCAAGCCTAGTGATTTTTTACGATTCTAGCTAGCAAAATTGAAATCTTCGCTCCGCCACATTTGCCATTAGAGATATCAATCTTGCCACCATGCTCCTCAATAATCTTACGAACAATGGCTAAACCCAAGCCCGTTCCATGCGCCTTAGTGGTTACATAAGGCTCAAACGCCTTTTGTAAAATATGCTGTGGGAAGCCTGGACCACGGTCTTCAATCGTGATGCGTACCCCTTGCATCTCTTCAGCCTGCTCACCTAATAAATATTTGGTTTGAATCTTAATACCTGGCTCATCACCCTCTAAGACCATGTCTTCCATGGCATCACGGGAATTGGATAAGACATTATTAAAGACTTGGCGTATCTGTGTTGGATCGGCTTCAATTAAGGGCAATGAAGGGTCTAAACTTAAACTAATTTGACGATAGAGTAACTCATCTTGATTGCCTTCAGGGGTCCAACCATAAAGAATAGCAATATCCGTAATTAAAGCATTCAAGTCCACTGCTTGCAACTGCGCGGGGGGAGTACGGGCATATTCTCTGAAATCATCCACCATGGTTTTTAAAGAGAATACTTGATTCACAATCGTATTGGTTGAGCGATCTAAGAGCTGCGCATCTTGCTCAGAAAGCTTATCGTGCAACTTCATCTGCAAGCGTTCCGCTGATAATTGAATCGGTGTTAGAGGGTTTTTAATCTCATGTGCTAAGCGCCTTGCCACTTCGCCCCAAGCGACAGCACGACTGGCTGAAATCACTTCAGAGATATCATCAAACACCAAGAGGTAGCTAGTCGCCTGCTCATCCACTCGTAAGTGTGTACCACGCATAAGTAGCGTAATCGTACGTTCGCGATCTTGCTCATCAATCAGCACTAATTCTGTCTGCTCTTGCCAATAAAGCCGCTCTGAACCCACCGCAGCATGCGCCGAGAAGGCGCGACGAATAGTCTGGGCGAAATGTAATAAATTATCGTTAATTTCTAAGGGACGACCAATTAACCATTTCAGGTCCTCATTCAAAATCAGTTGCGCGCCCTTATTCACCATAGCGACACAGAAGCGCTCATCAAATACAATCACCCCTGTACTCAAACCCGCCAAGACACTTTCTAAATACACTTTAGAACGCTCCAGCTGCAAACGATTAGTCTGCACCTGACGACGCGCCTCTTCAAGCTGCTCTGTCATCAGGTTAAAAGAGCGACTTAACTGCCCCACCTCATCCCGTAACTCTGGCTCAGGAATCTGTCGATAGTCACCCGCCGCCACCGCCTGCGTACCTTCCGCTAAGGTTAAGAGTGGCTCCACCAGACGACGTGCAATTGCTAAGGCAATCCCTAAAGAAGCAAATACCGTCAACAACAGTGCCATGGTTAAGGTAATACCAAACAATTGACGAATGCCTGAGCGTGATAAAGCCAACTCCTCGTAGTCACGATAACCATTCTGCACTTCATTCAAGTTATTCGCGACGCTATCGGGAATCCAGCGCGTTAGCTGCAGCCAATAAGGTTCGCTACCACCGCTGCTGCTTAAGGAAGTTAGGGACGAGTCTATCCGTGCATTGGCAGAGAATATCGGCACGATCACACGAATCTGATAAGACTTTAACGGTGCATCAGGGTCACCCATCTCTTCTGTGCTCGCGTATTGACGTGCTAAGCGTAATTGATTAATCACTGAGGCGGGCGGCATCTGCGGCAATAGCGTGCCAAAATTCGAGCTGGAAAAAGCCAGTGCGCGATTGCCTGAGCTGGTTAACACTAAGGCATCAGAAATTGGATTATCCTCACGCAAGCGATTTAAAGCGGCAGGTAAATCTGCATCCACCTCGCTACCTAAGTTAGTCGCCAAAATTCGCGCCCGATTGAGCAAGTCTACGGTCATGGTATCCAAGGACGCCTGGCCCAATTGCAAGCCCGACTCCAAGGCGCTATCTACTTTAACGTTAAACCAAGATTCCACCGAGCGGGACATAAACTGCACCGAAAGTAGATAGATAATCACCCCTGGAATCACGGCCACCAAGGCGAAGAAGAAAGCAAAACGTGAGGTCAGCCGCGCACCAAATTTCTTATGTTTTACCTGTCGATAGAGACGCAAAGATAAAATCACTACCCAGATAAATAAGGAGAGTGCCAGTAAGCCGTTAAACATCAAGAGAATGTCAAACTGCTGTGCAAAGCGCGAAGTATTCCCTGTCGAGCCGACTAATAGGGCAAGCAAAACCACCGTGGCAACCACGGCGACCATAAAACTTAAGCGCAGTGCCCACCTAACTAGGAACTGGGTTTTACGGCCGAGAGATGAACGGTGAAGTTTTTCCATGGTGATGAAAGTGACCAAGCACTGCTATTGTTAATTGCGGTAATCTGGAACGGCCTTGCTAATAAAGAAGTATCTAACTTTAAACGCATCCGCCCCTCGTACGACACATCAGGCGCTAAGCGCTGCCAATCGACAATTGGCCAGAGATAGAGTCCACTGATATGCGCTAATGAGGCATCTAAACTAAATTCTTGCACACTACTCTGCTCAGTTACCACACGCCACTGACGTAGCAAGGCGTTATATTGTACACGCCAGGTATGCGATTGATTTAATTCCAAACTATCGAACCAGAACTGCCGCGGCTGATAGATTCTTAATTCAAGCGTAAAAAATAAAGGCACCCCGCGCTCTAGCGCATTGCGTAATTCGTCGCTTAATTGCAGGTCAATCTCAGAGCTTATCACATAAGGTAATTCTGCGCTGTTAGTTTGCTGCACTTGAATTTCACGAAAATCTGCCCGAGAGCTTAATTCTGCGAATGCTGTTGAGACCCAGAACAGGAGTGCAAAAATAAGGCCTAGCAGGAGCGATAAAACCATCCACCAACGTGCACCACCTCGGCCAATCATATCGCGCTCCTTGCTCGCCCACTCATACGCTACTCCTTACGAAATAAAGCATAGAAAAAGCCATCATGCAGTGCCCGCGCCTGCCCATCTTGGGCAATTGGCAAAAGCTGTCCAGGCGCAGCTAAGCGCTGTGCACCTGGTAAAGCCTGCGTGATAAATGCCGCCTGCTCTTCACCTTCTTGCGGAAATATCGAACAGGTAATATAGAGAAAATATCCGCCTGGCGCTAAAGTCTGCCATAGCGCTTGCACAATATCACGTTGTAAGCTCGCTGTTTTAGCGATATCATCATATTGCCTTAACCACTTAATATCAGGGTGACGACGCACAATCCCCGACGCGGTACACGGCACATCCGCCATAATCGCATCAAAATACTGCCCATCCCACCAGCTTGCCGTATCTGCCGCATCCGCCTGCAATAAGTGTACCTTATCGCTCATAAGCTGCAGCTGTGTCAGATTCTGCTGAACTCGAGCCAAGCGATAAGGCTCAATATCTAAAGCCCACATCTGCACATCAGCACGCTCTAAGATATGTGCTGTTTTACCACCCGGTGCCGCACAAGCATCCAGCACCCGCATACCATCCTGCAGCGGCAGTAGTTGCGCCGCTAGTTGCGCACCCGCATCCTGGACCGCACACAAGCCCTGCTCAAAGCCTGGAATTTGCGATACGGGCACGGCTTGCCGCAACACGACAGCATCCTCACCAACACACTCATAAGCCATATTGGCTTGCTCAAGTAATTGGCAAAAGGCCTCGCGCGAACCCTGACGTCGGTTAATTCGTAAACTCAGTGGCCCAGGTATATTGGCCGAGGCGAGAATCGCTTGCCATTGCAGAGGATAGGCTTTTTTCATCATGCCTATCCACCAGGATGGAAAACCATAGCGCACCTGCTCATCTTGCAAAACCTGCTGCATCAGGGCTGATTTCTCACGTAAGAAGCGACGCAAGCACGCATTCAATAAACCCTTGAATGGCGCACATTTCTTATGGCTTTGTGCGGCCTTAACGGTCTGATCAACCACGGTATGCTCAGCATAATAAGGAATCGCCGCATGTGCAGCAGGAGCCGATAGAGAGTTGGACAAACCCTCCACTGCCTTGGCATCTTTACTCAACGCCTTATTCAGCTCATTGCTTAGCCCCTGACCCAGCACCTTATTCAGCTCATTACTTAACTCCTGACCCAGCGCCTTATTCAGCTCATTACTTAGCTCCTGACTCAGCGCCATATCTTCTAGACTCTCATCCTGCTCATGACCTGGCAGCTGGCTCTGTTCATCAGCTTGTCTTGGCACATTGAGTAAGCATAAGCTAACTAAGAGTAAGGCTTGCACCATTGGATTGGGTGCCTTTTTCGTTAAAAGCTGTGCACTTAGCGCTTGCGCGGTGGCCAGTTGGCGCATGGTATAGAAACTTATCGACTGCACCGAAGCGCGTAAGCTAGGCTCCACCTCAGTCAAGGCATCGGTTAAGGAGCGACCAGCCAAGACAGCCCGCACACAGTCAGCCGCAGGAATTAATATCTCTGACAAACTTGCAGATTGGGAAGGTGTGAAGGGCGTGGACGGTGTCTTCATGAGGGTAATCAATAATCATTATGTGGGTAGTTTAGCAAAGATTTTACACTTAGCATGGTTTTCATTAAGGCGAAATCCATCACTGCACTCTGCGCGCTTACATAAAACGGGGAAAGTCTTAGCATACTTAACGATGACGCCCAGGTCACACCTGAGAATATTTGATTTCATATTAAGTGCTGAAATCTCGCCAGCAGAACAGGATAATCAGTACCTAGATTCTCCTCTTGAACAAAGAAGCTTAAACAGACATTAGTGGTAAAATATGCCTCATTAAATTCTTAACACAAAGGTTTTCCCATGTCTGCCCCTAAAGTAGGTTTTGTCAGCCTAGGCTGTCCTAAAGCGCTTGTTGACTCTGAGCGCATCTTGACGCAACTACGCACTGAAGGCTATGAGATTTCGCCCTCTTATGAAGGTGCGGATGTCGTTGTCGTTAATACCTGTGGTTTTATTGATAGTGCCAAGGCTGAGTCTTTAGATGCCATCGGTGAAGCCATTTCCGAGAATGGTAAGGTTATCGTCACAGGCTGTATGGGCGTGGACGAAAGCGTGATTCGTCAAGTGCACCCAAGCGTGCTTTCGGTCAGTGGTCCACAGCAATATGAAGAAGTGGTGCGTGCCGTACATGAAGTCGTGCCACCTGATCTAGAACACGATCCTTTTGTCGACTTAGTGCCACCACAAGGTATTAAACTCACCCCTCGACACTATGCTTATTTAAAAATTTCTGAAGGCTGTAACCACCGTTGCAGCTTCTGTATCATCCCCTCTATGCGCGGTGACTTAGTGAGTCGCCCGATTGGAGATGTATTAGACGAAGCGCAACGCTTAGTGAATGCGGGTGTAAAAGAAATCCTCGTGATTTCACAAGATACCAGTGCCTATGGCGTCGATTTAAAATACCGTAGTGGTTTCTGGAACGGTCGCCCCATTAAGACTCGCATGCTTGAGCTTTGCGAAGCACTCGGTGAGATGGGTGTGTGGGTACGTATGCACTATGTCTACCCTTACCCGAATGTGGACGATATTATTCCTTTGATGGCGCAAGGCAAGGTACTGCCTTACTTAGATATCCCCTTCCAACACGCTAGCCCTAAAGTCCTTAAAGCCATGAAGCGTCCTGCATTCGAGGACAAGACCTTGGCACGCATTAAGAAATGGCGTGAAATCTGCCCAGAACTCACGATTCGCTCAACCTTTATCGTTGGCTTCCCTGGTGAGACCGAAGAAGATTTTCAATATCTATTGGACTGGCTCACTGAGGCACAATTAGATCGCGTTGGCTGCTTCCAATATTCGGATGTGGAAGGCGCCCCTGCAAATAACTTGCCCGACCAAGTACCTGAAGACGTGAAACAAGAGCGCTGGGAACGCTTTATGCTGCACCAACAAGCTATCTCAGCAGCACGTCTTGAGCAGAAGACCGGCCGTGAAATTGAGGTCATCATTGATGAAATTGACGAGGATGGCGTGCCTATCGGCCGCTCACACGCCGATGCCCCAGAAATTGATGGCTTAGTTTTCTTGAACGAAGGTGATGATGTACGCCCTGGCCAAATCGTCAAATGTCGTGTGACTGAGACCTCGGAGTATGATTTATTTGCGGAGTTGATTGAAGAATAAAGCTTGCATAAACCTCTAAACTCAAAGCAAGTAATAATTACTCAGGTAGTTTCCAAGCATTGACAAGCAAGCCCCTTAAGCAGAACGCCAGACGTTCAACTTAAGGGGCTCTTCAATTATTTGAATTTTCACGTTGATATTTTCCTTGAGCTCAATTTTTGCTAACAAGTTCGTAAGAGCTAGTCAGCTACTAAGATCAAGAAAACCAACATCACTCAGGTAACTTCCAACCCGTGACAAATGAAGCCACTGGCTGACGCTTACCCCCTGCTTTTTGCAATTCAAGTAGGCGTAAGACGCCTGCACCCGTGGCAATATCAATTCCCTCAGGTGTCGCTTGCACTACTGTGCCTGGCTCAGCATGGCTTTGAATTTCCAAGACCTCAGCTTGCCACACTTTAACGGGGTCAGCTAAGCCTGGCAATCGTAAATTAGCACCTGGCACGGGATTAAAGGCACGAATACGACGCCATAATGTCAGCGCATCTTGCTGCAGGTCTAAAGCCGCTTCCGCTTTCTCCAACTTAGCCGCGTAGGTCACCCCATCCTCAGGTTGCATCTCTGCTGTTAAACGCACCCGTTCAAAAGCTAATTTATTTAAGGCGTCAACGATCGCTTGCGCCCCAATATCGGCAAGTTGGTCGTGAAGTTGTGCGGCATTCTGTTGAGCAATTGGCAGCCTTTTTTCCAAAATTACATCACCCGTATCCAGACCAATATCCATCTGCATAATCGCCACGCCCGTCTCTGCATCCCCCGCCTCAATCGCGCGTTGAATCGGCGCTGCACCACGCCAACGCGGCAATAAGCTCGCGTGTATATTTAAGCAGCCATATTTCGGTAAGTCCAATACCCACTGTGGCAGGATAAGACCATAGGCCGCCACCACCATCACGTCCGGACGTAAGGCTTCAAGAATATCTTTGGCCTCTTGCGCCTGCTCAGGGTACTTGCCATCTAAGCGTAAACTCAATGGCTGCAAGACTTGCGCTCCTTGCTTAAGCGCTTCCTGCTTCACCGCACTGGCCTGCAATTTCATGCCACGACCAGCAGGGCGATCGGGTTGGGTAAGCACTAAGGGCACCTCGAAACCGGCGACAACAATCGCCTCATAGGCTAAGCGGGCAAATTCTGGCGTGCCCGCAAAAACAACTTTTAATCCTGACATAACACTCAAATCCTTTAACTCATCATAGGCTTAGTTTAACAAGGCATAGCACCATTATGCTGGTCGACAACACAATATCACGATGATATCCACTTGACAGCGGAGATAGACGTGCACTTCCACCTCAGCCAAACCTGTTCGCTCCTGTCAATTCCACATAAGCTACGTATACATAACTACTTAAAGCTAGAACTAAACTGTGATTAAATGAGAATAATTCTAGCTTACCAGAAACCGCGTTTCTTGCTGAGTCCCCCAAATCTTCAATACTTTGGGCTAAAGTAGACGATTAGCAACTGAACGACTCAGCATTAATGACTTAACGATTAACGGCTGAACCATATCGCCATTAACGGCTCAGTGATTAACTGACTCAATAATTAAGGCCCAGCGGCAAATTATCTTATGCAAAACCCTCAGAATTCCACCGTTAAAAAACATGCACCGAATAGCGACCTGGTCGAAGAGCGTCGTCGCGTTGCGGCGGTCTCGACTTGGGTCAGTGTGTTGGTGAATATCTTTTTGAGTATTGCGCAGATTGTGATTGGTATCTTTGCGCATTCGAGTGCTTTAGTGGCGGATGCGATTCACACCTTCACCGATCTCGTGTCTGATGGTGCTGTATTGGTTGCGAATAAATTCTCTAGCCAAGCTGCTGATGAACAACATCCCTATGGTCACTTTCGCTTTGAGAATCTCACTACCTTATTTATCGGCGTACTCTTAGCGATTGTTGGTCTAGGGATGATTTGGCAAGCAGGCGATCGCCTGCTTGGTGGCGCCCAATTAGTCCAAGTGCATTACGCTGCGTTGATTGTGGCGGCGATTGTCTTAATTGGTAAAGAACTGCTCTTTCGCTACTTGCTGCGTGAAGGTAAGCGCGTAGACTCCAGCATGTTGATTGTGAATGCTTGGCATGCTCGCTCTGGTGCACTCTCTTCACTGATTGTTTTAGTCGCCGTCGCCGCCAACTTAATGGGCTTAGTCTGGGCCGACATTGTGGCCTCGCTGATCGTTGGTGCCATGATTGCGCATATGGGGATTAAATATACTTGGCAGGCTATGCATGACCTCAGCGACCAAGCCGCTGACGAAGAGCAACTTAAGCGTATTGAAGCGATACTTAAAGATGTCCCAAGCTTACATGGCTACCACGATTTACGCACTCGCAAAACTGGTGACTATATCTTGGTCGACGTACACCTTGAATTCCCTGCGAATATGACCGTGGGTGAGGCGCATGATATCTCTGACGAAGTCGATCGTCGTCTGCACGAACTGGGTAATATTCTGGAAGTAACGACCCACTTTGACCCTGTGTGAGCGTGGCCTTAAGGCTTAGCCTAGATGTAAGGACCTCGCTTGAACTTAATAAGTGATAGAACGTCTCGGTAACACTAATACTCAATAGCGTCATCGCAAGGACTGGTAGGGCTCTGTATCCATGACACGAGCCAATACGTCAAAACAGCACCGAGAAAATACATGCCTATATCATGCCAACTGAAGGTATTACCCAGAAATTGATGAGCAAAACTTTCGCGCTCAAAACCCAACTTATCCGCCAACTTTAGATATTGAGAAACTTCAACGACGATACCAATGAGCAAGCTGATGATACTCAGTAACAAGGCAGGCATTGGGCGTATCATCGCAAGGAAAAAGGCGACAAATGGAATGGCAAAAATATCTATCACATCCCCCCGAATTACAGGGTAATGCCGAAAAACAGTCAGCATCAAGCCAATGCACAAGGTCACTATCAGCCACAATACGGCAAAAACGAGTCTTTGCCGCTTGGTGCTATTGCGCTGCTTAACAACAGTGTTCTTGCTCATATCGGTAACCCCCTATTCAACGCTCAGCCATTGTGCCATATTCGCAACGCCATTATCCATTTTGAGGACTTCACTAAGGCTCTGATTTTAAATAGAATCTTATTAAACCATGAGCTTAAATACAAGGTCACTCATTCAGGAGATTTCTATGTCAGCCCTATCTACTTTCCCAATTACGCAACGCTGGCCTGCTCAGCACCCAGAACGTTTACAACTTTATTCTTTAAACACACCGAATGGCGTTAAAGTGTCGATTATGTTAGAGGAAATCGGCCTCCCTTATGAAGCCCATTATGTTGATATTGGTGCCGCCAACGAAAGCCATACACCTGAGTTTCTATCACTTAATCCTAACGGCAAGATTCCTGCAATTATTGATCCTAATGGCCCTGGTGGTAAGCCCCTCGGCCTATTCGAGTCGGGTGCCATCTTGCAATACTTAGCCGAAAAAACCGGTCAACTTTTACCCAAAGATCCAGCACTTCGCTATGAAACCATACAATGGGTTTTCTGGCAGATGGGTGGTGCGGGCCCCATGTTTGGTCAATTAGGCTTCTTCCATAAATTTGCTGGCAAGGAATATGAAGACAAGCGACCGCTGCAACGCTACCAAGCTGAATCCAAGCGCTTGCTCGGTGTACTCAATCAACGCCTTGAAGGCCGCAACTGGATTATGGGCGATGAATACACGATTGCTGATATTTCCCTACTCGGTTGGGTGCGTAACTTAATTGGATTCTATGAAGCACGGGAACTACTGGACTTTGATAGTTTCACCAACCTTGCCCAATGGTTAGAGCGTGGTTTAGCACGACCCGCGGTACAACGTGGTCTGGAAGTGCCAGTTAAACCTTAACTTTCAAGCACATTAGGGACTTTCAGCATAAGTCTAAACCTTGCTTAAGCTTGAGCCCTTGTTAAGCACCTTAGGCTCTGCTTGTATTTAGCTTCTACTTACTCCCAGACTCCGCTTTGTTCAGAGCACCAGCTAGGCCGTAGACGTGGCTTAAGTCATCGCCCAATAGTTCCATTATTGGAACACTCTTATCCAAATACGGGCTTATTTTTTGATTATCATTAATACTATAATGATAATCATTATCAATTATTAGGATTCTCTCTCATGTACATCAATCTTACCGGCAAAACTGCCCTTATTACAGGCTCAACTAAGGGCATTGGGCTTGCCATCGCCACTGGACTGGCACAAGCAGGTGCGGATATTGTGATTACTGGTCGCCATAAAGCGAGCGTCGATAGTGCTGTTGCACAGATCAAGAATGCTTTAACACAAACCACCTATGTCAACGGCATTGTTGCTGATCTCACCACCGCTGAGGGTTGTAAAGCGCTTATTGAAGCGCAGCCAGACGTCGACATCCTCGTCAACAATCTAGGTATCTACGGCGCGAAAGAATATTTCGATATTAGTGATGAAGATTGGGATGAAATTTTCCAAACCAACGTTATGAGTGGTGTACGCTTATCACGTCATTATGCCAAGGGCATGAAAGAGCGTGGTTGGGGGCGTATCCAATTTATTTCCAGTGAGTCTGCCTTGAATATCCCTGCGGAGATGGTCCACTATGGTGTGAGCAAAGCCGCTCTGCAAGGTCTATCCCGTGGCCTGGCCAAAGTCTTGGCTGGCACAGGCGTTACCGTTAATACAATCTTACCAGGCCCGACCCGCACATCTGGTGCGATTAAGATGATGGAAGACTTAGGTGCAGAACGTGGGCTCACAGCCGCTGAGATGGAAGGCGTATTCCTACAAGAAAATCGTCCATCAACACTGCTCGGTCGCTTCGCCGCACCAGAAGAAGTCGCCAGCATGGCAGTGTATATTGCGTCACCACAAGCAAGTGCAACGACAGGCTCCTCCCTGCGTGTCGAAGGCGGTATTGTCGAGAGTATCGCTTAATCTCAGCAATTTTATATTGCGTGAATGTATCAACTGGTAGATATGGTTTTACACACATTCATGTGTATTCATGCGCTGCGATACATAGATGCAAACGTATCTTTTTTGAAGGCTAGCTAAAGCCTCAATACTTTAAGCCCTAAATCATTCTCTGGTTTAGGGCAGCATTAATATTGGGAGAGTAAGATGAAACAACACGAATACCAGATTAGCGTTAAGCACGTTAAGAACCAACACGGCGAACCGTCAGTCTATAGCGATGCATTAGTATTTACAGCCTATAATCACGATGATATTTTTCACATTCTAGAACGCCTTAAAGACTCTGACTTTCTCGAAGAAGAAAAGCGCCAAGCTTTTATTATTGGCTTAAAATTATTTGGCGAAACCTTACTAGAGAATAAAGAGATCCCTCTATTTAAAGCATTCTTACCGCAATTCATCACCTTTATTAAAGAGTTTAAGGCGAGCTCGCAAATTAAATAATCCGATTATTATCCACAAGTCTGACATAAGATGCGTTGGCGCCCTCCCAGCCCTAAAGGAGGGATTTTACGGTGAGTACTCATAAAGCATAAGTGAACGGCAGAATAGTGTAAGCTATATCGGCATCACTGCTGCGTTCACACAGCACACAGCACAAAGCACAAGGTCTCTCTTAGCCAAGGCCTAGTCTTGGCAGAAGGCCTAGCTTTTTAGATAAACCACCCTCTTTGACACAGTCATACCATCCAGAGACATGAAGCAACAAACACATTTCTTTTTTGGCTTAATTCCTAAGCTTCCAGCTAAAAATATTAATTGGCTCTTGCCCCTCTTCCTCTCAGGGATTATGAGCGGATTTATTTCTGGTTTCAATACATTGCTGAATTTGGGATTAAGTGACGGGGTATTCCTCAAGTGGCTTAAAGCTTGGTCCATGTCCTGGGCCATGGCGTTTCCCATTATTCTTATTGCACTGCCTTTAATCCGCCGCGTCGTCATGCGCATGATTATTACCACGCCGGAGAAATAATCCTCGCTAGTGTTTGAGCGGCCTCTTAGTACTCGTAAGTGGCCTAGCATCTACTACGTAATAGCCAATTAGCTTTAAGAGCAACGCAATCATAGACTCAGGAAGCCCAAGAGAAAGTTCCCTTCACAGCTCAGCTGTTGTGCTTAGTTAGCCTGGGTAGACCGCAAAGAAGCGATGATAATATTCCCTTCAGCGTCTTGCTATTGTGCTTAGTTAGCTACTGTACTCAGTACTGCCTATCCTTAAACTGCAAGGAAATTTTGGCAAAAGCCACTTGTAAGTCTTGGCTACCTGCTTGGAACACAATCGGCCGGCCTTTTTTCACAAATACAATTAAGCGCTTAGAAGCCAACATGGGAACAAACTTGGCAAAGCTCATCTCATGAAAGCCAACTTGGCGCTTGGTGAACCAAGACTGACGAATACCATGCTCATCAATCGTGGTTACCGAATGCTGCATAAAATAAGTGATGAACGATAGGCCGATAAAGACAATCAATAAGAACAGGCCTCCCGTATTACTTAGGGCCTCAAGCCCCATCTTCTGCACCGTGATACCCGCCTGCATCACCACCAAGCTTAAAACCAATAAGGCCACTAGCTTGACCCATCTGGGCCAGGCAGGGCCTGTAATCGGTAAATCACCTAAATTATCTTTAAGCTGCGCTTGTTCCTTCTCACTTAAAGGAATGAATGACATCATGCGCAAGTTCGCTTATTCAGAAGTGCGCGGCCAACACGGCTTGAGTTGTCACGCTTTAAGAATTGAGAGATAAAATCACCCGCATCAACGACTTGCTCGAGATCAATCCCTGTCTCAATCCCCATGCCATGCAACATGTAGAGGACATCCTCAGTGGCTACGTTACCCGTAGCGCCTTTTGCATATGGACAACCACCCAAACCCGCGACCGATGAGTGGAAGATAGACACGCCAGCTTGCATGGCCGCTAAGATATTCGGTAAGGCTTGACCATAAGTATCGTGGAAGTGACCCGCGACATGTTTCACACCGACAATCGGCACCACCGCTGACATCACCTCGTAAACACGCTGCGGTGTACCGACGCCAATCGTATCGGCAATATCGAATTCTTGTACGCCTAATGCCTGCATGCGACGTACCACATCCTCAACCGCACTAATCGGCACCTCGCCTTGATAGGGGCAACCAAGGGCACAGCTAATACTGGCACGTAGACGCAAACCTGCGGCTAAGGCGGCCTCGGCAACAGGGATAAAGCGGTCAATCGATTCGGCAATTGAGCAGTTAATATTCTTCTGAGAGAAGGCTTCACTTGCGGCCCCAAAAATCACGACTTCGTCAGCCTTAGCGGCTAGGGCGGCCTCAAAACCCTTCAGATTAGGGGTAAGTGCAGAGTAAATTGTGCCTAGACGACGTGTGATTTGCGCCATCACCTCAGCGCTATCCGCCATCTGCGGAACCCACTTAGGCGAGACGAATGACGCTGCCTCAACGTTCACCATACCTGCTTGGCTTAAGCGATTGACTAGCTCCACCTTGACCTCGGTAGGGACGAACTCTTTCTCATTCTGTAGGCCATCACGTGGACCGACCTCAACAATCTTCACCTGTTTGGGATATTGCATTTTTGTCTCTCTTAAGAATCTTCAAATTTAACCTTAGAGTCTAACACTCAAGGCGTGAAAAATCACTTAGGAATTGTATGGAGACTTCACTACAGTTGCGGCGTGCGTACATAGTTCATGAGCCGAGAGCAGCGAGATGACCTCCTTGCAGTACGTTACGGCGTGCGTACATAGCGCATGAGAGTCGCTTGCGCACCGGAATGCCTCAACTAAACCTGCGGTGCTAAGCGTTGGTAACGACCATCGGGCAAGCGCATGACAATCCCCTGCAACTCAAAGCTTACCATCTGGGCGGTTAGGCTCGCATTATCTAGCCCAAGACGCTGTGCCAATTGCGCCACACTGACAGCCTCGAAAGCCATTAAGTCTAAAAGGCGCTGCTGCTCAGCACTCAAACCAGGTACCTCAGTTGAAGGCGTGGCGGGTGCCTGCTGCGGTCGCGCGTAACCCAACTCCTCCAGAATATCATGCCCCGTTTCGACTAATTTAGCGCCTTGGCGAATTAAGGCATGGCAACCGTGAGACAAGGGCGAATGAATAGATCCAGGAATGGCAAAGACTTCTTTACCCAAATCAGCAGCCATCCGTGCAGTAATCAGAGAACCGCTTTGCTTAGCCGCCTCCACCACCAAGACCCCACGAGACAAGCCCGCCACGAGGCGATTACGCTGCGGGAAGTGAAAAGCTTTCGCGCTCGTGTCCAGTGGCAGTTCGCTAATCAAGGCACCTTGGGCTTTTATCCTGAGTGCCAATTGCTTATGTTGAGCGGGATATAGGCGATTAATACCCGTACCCATCACGGCAATCGTGCTACCAATACACTGAGAATCCAGGGCTCCTTCATGAGCGGCAGCATCAATTCCGAGCGCCAAACCGCTGACAATACACCAGCCCTTCTGCGCAAGATACTTGGCAAAAGCCCGCGCATTCGACTCCCCCATCACCGTGGCATGACGCGCCCCCACCATGGCCAATTTGTGTGCTTGGGCCAAGGCATCAAGTTGTCCATCCACATATAAGAGCACGGGTGGATCGTGGGTCTCCAACAAGCTCGCTGGATAGGCCGCATCCGCCAAGGTAAGAATATAGTGCTCGGGTTTCGCTAACCATTCGAAGGTTCGTTCAATGAGCGCTGCAATCTCAGGGGTACAGTCAGTACTCAGTTGCAATGCTAATTTCTGCCCCACCACGGGCATGAGTTGAGAATACGAAGCTGCGAAAATATGTTCGGGCAAACCGAATGCCGCCAACAACTGCTTAGCCGTCACGCTACCCACCCCTGGCTCCAGCGTCAAGCGCAACCACGCAAATAGCTCGGGCCCGGGTGAAGAACTCAGATTCGGTTCTGGAAATTTCATGCTTTGGCTCATCAGTATGACAACAGTTCGAGGGGTTTAGGACTTATTATAGCGACATACACTGAAAAAACTTGTCATCGCGACAAACTTCTCCACGCGTAGAATCACCTAATTTGGACTATAATAGAATGTTATTTACGTAGTTTGCACTTATTATGGCTTTACTTCCTATTCTTCATTATCCTGATGCTCGTCTGCACAAGATCGCTAAACCGGTTGAACAGATTGATGAGCGTATTCGCACCCTGGTTAAAGACATGGCCGAAACCATGTATGACGCACCAGGCGTGGGCTTGGCGGCGACACAAGTTGATGTGCATGAGCGCGTTGTGGTGATTGACGTCTCCGAAGAAGGCAATGATCTCTTGGTATTGATTAATCCAGAAATCACTTGGAAGAGCGACGAACTACAAGTCTATGAAGAAGGCTGCCTATCGGTGCCTGGCATCTACGACAAGGTTGAGCGCGCTGCCGAGATTAAAGTGAAAGCCTTCAATGAAAAAGGCGAAGCGTACGAGTTCGAGGCCGATGGCTTACTCGCCGTCTGTGTACAGCACGAACTCGACCATCTTATGGGCAAGGTCTTCGTTGAGCACCTCTCGAACCTGAAGCAAACGCGCATTAAAACTAAGCTGAAGAAACAAGCCAAGCAGAATATGTAAGCGCGGCACGGCCTTAGCGCCACCCCAAAAAAAAGCCTCTCTATATGAAGTGAGGCTTTAATATTTTTAAACGCTACTTTCGATTGCTCCTTGTAATAAGTACTTTAATTGCTCCTTTTAATAAGCGCTTTTAATTAATGCTTAAATTTAATTAAGCGCATAGCATTCAGAATCACTGCCAATACACTGCCCTCATGGACAAACATCCCTGACGCTAGATTAATAAAACCGAGCACCACGCCTGATAAGAGGAAGGCGACGACCACAAGCGCAATTGCGATATTCTGCTTCATATTGCTCATCGTGGCTTTGGATAAGGCATAAGCATGTGCGTATTGGTCTAAGCGATCCGCCATCAAAATTACATCAGCGGTTTCCATCGACACATCTGTACCACTAATACCCATCGCTACACCCACATCAGCGGTTGCAATGGCAGGCGCATCATTCACGCCATCACCCGTCATACCAATCACTGCACCTTGCGCTTTAAGACGCTTCACATGAGCCACTTTATCTTCAGGCATTAACTCGGCATGGAACTCATCTAAACCTAACTCAGTTGCTACCGCTTCCGCCGTATGACGATTATCACCGGTGAGCATGACAATACGCTTAATCCCATTGCGACGTAAATTATCTAAGGCTGCTTTCGCACCATCGCGTACTTGATCGGCAATCGATACAATACCGATTACATCATTATTCACGCTCACAAAGATAGCCGTATTACCAAGTCTCTCACGCTCAACTGCATATGCCTCAATATGCTCAGCGATCTGCAAACCAGTGTCATTCATCAAGGCACGCGTACCAATCACTAAGGAGTAGCCATTCACCGTTGCTGTGACACCCCTACCCTTGATGGCTTCACTCGCACTGATTGCATAGGCATTTAAATCATAGGCTTGATCCAGCGCATATTTCACAATCGTCTTACCTAAGTGATGCTCAGACACGGTCTCAGCCTTAGCAATTAAGCCCAAGAATTCATACACATCAAACTCACCAAACAACTTCAGCTCAGTCACTTCTGGCTTGCCTTTAGTCAAGGTACCTGTTTTATCAAACACTAAGGTATCCACTTTACTGAGCTTCTCAATGACTTCACCGCCTTTTACCAAGACCCCATTCTTCGCGCCATTACCAATACCGGCGACATTCGATACGGGGGCACCAATTACTAAGGCACCAGGACAAGCAATCACTAAGAAGGTAATCGCTAAGTGCAGATCAGCCGTGATGGCATACACGAGAACCGATAAAGCCGCCACCAAGGGTGTGTAATACTGGGCAAAGCGATCAAGAAAGCGTTCAGTCTGCGATTTACTGTCTTGTGCCTCTTCCACCAACTCAATAATCTTAGCGAAAGTCGTATCATCCCCTACTTTCTCGGCAATAATTTCAATATATCCATCATCGGCAATCGTGCCACTATATACCTTATCACCCACTTCTTTATTCACAGGTACCGACTCTCCGGTTACCGACGCTTCATTAATACTGGCTCGACCCGTCAGCACCACACCATCTACAGGTACCTTGCCACCTGGCAAAATTACTAAGTGATCACCAACATTAATATCATCCACACTCACAACTTGACGAGTACCATCAGGCAATAATAAATTTGCCTCTTGCGGCGCCATATCGGTTAACTCTCGAATCGAAGAGCGGGTCTTATCCAGGGTCCGGGCTTCAAGATATGAGCCAAATAAGAATAAGAACGTCACCACCGACGACTCAATATACTCACCAATATATAAAGCACCGACTACCGCTATCGTCACCAATAGTTCAATACTAAAGGTCTTATAACGAAGTGCTTGGAAGGCTTTAATACTAATCGGTGCCACGGCAATTAAGGTGGCAATAATAAGAGCGACATCGCCATAAGCCGCTAAGTCAACATAAGGTAATGCTAAGCCTAAAACAATTAACAGGCCTGCGCCCCAAGTGATGGGTTTCTCCTGTGCTAGTATCCATTTCAACATGATATTCTCCTACGTATACATTATTGCGGCATCTATTATTTAAGCTAAGCCTTTTTCATACTCATAATGATTTGGCGTAAAAAAGCCATCGTGTCTATCCGTACCTCAATGGCAAGATAGTCACGATGGCTCAGTATCAGCATAATCGCTGTGTCAGTTTAAGGATACTGACTGAGCCGCTTAAAACCTAGACCCTTGAACAAATTAATTGGCCTTGGTGCTAAGCACCTTAAACCCAAGATTCTCAATAGTCTGTTGAATTTGTTCAGCATTCACCTGGGACTCATCTACCTGCGTCTTCACTTTGCTGGCATTGAATAAGACCTTGACCTCACTCACACCCTTGAGCCCAGAGACAGCCGACTCGATTTTGCGGATACAGGAAGGGCAGCTTAAAGTTTCTAATTGCATAACGATTGTGTTCATCATATTCTCCATTGATCTATTGTGGATTTGATTGATCCATACAGTTTGATTGATTTATATAACATCCGTGAAAGAGGAGTATTGTCGCCATCGGCCTGTGTTGTTTACTGCTTGGACGCTTGTGTAAACTGTTCCTCTCTCTCAGTAATTACAGTATAGTGAGGGAGACAGAATTAAAAATTGATGGCTGTCAAGTTTGGCGGGTAGGCGTCAATTAATTTTGAATGTGGAGGTAAGCGGTGAATCACTGTACGCATCATGAGGGCTCGCAGCAGCATGAAGTCAGCCTATGTATCTATAAAGTGCCTATCTTCAACCACCTCGCTGAAGACACCATGCGCTTATTGGTGGAATACGCCCGCCCTACATTCCTGCATAAGGGTGAGCTACTGTATCGTAGTGGCGAGCAAGATAATGCGCTATATATCGTGCATAAGGGACGCATCTCGATATACCAGCTGAGCCAAGATGGTAAGCAACAATTGATTCGCATCCTCAACCCTGGCGACTTTACGGGTGAGTTGACCTTGTTTAGTGGTGATGCTGTGCATGAGGATTATGCCGAAGCGGCCCTAGACAGCCATATCTGCGTATTGCACCGTGAAGATGTGCAAGCACTCTTGGCACAATATCCAAGTATTGCCATCAAAATTCTGGAAGAAGTTTCACGCCGGCTGATGCAAACCCAGAGCCATGTTTCCAAAGTAGCCACTGTTTCCATCAGCCGTCGGCTGATTATGTATTTAGAAGGCTTGATGCAAAAGCCCGACGGGAATGAGGAAGCTGAGGAACTTATACTTACACTACCGTTGTCGCGTCGTGAACTCGCCTCTTACCTAGGAACCTCACCTGAGTCAATTTCTCGTAAATTTACAGAGTTTGAGCAGGAGGGCCTCATTGAGCAAGTATCACCGAAAAAGATACGCGTCATTGATATCGATGGTTTGCTGATGTATGGGGATGAGTGAGGGCTAGACAACTTATTATTTGCTGATTTGCTTAAAGAGTAAGTGTCTGTCCCTTGACGCTGGACATCTAACTTAAAGCTTGATATCAATCAGCCCCTCATGAGCTAAATAGTAAGATCATCTCATCGCGAGTAAACTTGAATACGAACTTATCTCGTCACGATCTTGAAGATTTATCCCGAAATAATCCCACTCGCCTTGACCAACAAATCTATACCAGTCTATAGGACAATTAAAAAACACCACAAAATCTGCCTAAACGGTATTTTGTGGTGTTCTGCATCACATGAGTTGATCACTTACTAGATTTAATTTGAAGTGATTTTTGCTGACTCAATGACCTGTTTCCAACGAGCCAACTCTTGTTCCGTATATTTCCCTAACTGCTCAGAATTCATGTATTCAGCCGTGGCACCAAGATTTTCAGCTTTTTCCTGATATTCAGGAGTTGCCATAATTTTCTCTATTTCACTACTTAGCTTATTCACGATTACATCAGGTGTATCAGCAGGAGCATACATAGCAAACCATGAGGAAACGAGTAGGTCTGGTAAACCTGCCTCACTGGCAGTTGGAACATCCTGTAAGGATTTCAGCTTTGTATTACTCGTATTGACTAAGGGTTTTAGTGAACCTGCTTGGATATGTGGCAATAACGGTGGGGGCGTGGTGATAGTAAAATCAACACTGCCTCCAATTAAATCTGTTAAGGCTGGCCCTGTACCACTATATGGCACGTGAACAGTATCAATACCAGCCATTTGGTTCAATAATTCTGTAGTCACATGTTGCAAGGAGCCATTGCCTGAAGATGCGTAATTCAACACGCCAGGTCGTTCTTTGGCATAATTGATAAGTTCTTGTAACGTATTAACTGGTAAGTTCTTTTTGACTACTAAAACCTGAGGAGCTGATAATACATTAGCGACTGGTTTGAAATCTTTGACTGGATCCCAGTTTACTTTCGTTATGCTTGGTGTGATAACTTGAAAGCCAGAGTACTGCAATAACAGTGTATAGCCATCTGCTCTAGACTTAATCAACTGTTGTGCCGCAATACTACCCGCTGCACCAGGCTTATTTTCCACAACGATAGTTTGACCTAAAGATTTACCTAAAGGCTCAGCAATCATACGAGCAGCCAAATCAGTGGTTCCCCCAGGTGAAGCAGATACAATGAGTGTGATCGGCTTTGAAGGGTAGCTCTCTGTATCTTGTGCATAGGCTGTTGATGCAAAGCATGCGGATAAAGCTAAAAATAATACGTTGATTTTCATATTGTCTCCTAAAAAATTATAGTTTTCTAACTATTTAATGTTTGAATGAATTGATTCACGTGGTCTGGAATCCCATGCTTTTTATCTCTTAGGCCAGCTTTACTGACCTGACTCGAAATATCGTGCTCAATTATTCCTGGAAGAGTCTGAGCTATAGCGATAACGTTATTTAAATCAACGCCCGTTGTTAAGCCATTTAACTCAAACATATGTACCAAATCTTCTGTACTCACATTACCTGATGCCCCTGGTGCGTATGGACATCCACCAAGACCACCAAGAGAAGCATCAAAGCTTGTAATACCCACCTCAGCTGCTGCTAAGGCATTAACTAATCCCATACCTCTTGTATTATGAAAATGCGCAGTAAAGGCAATATTCGAAAATTGTTCTTGTGTCTTACTAAAGATACGTTTAACTTGTGCTGGGTACGCCATACCCGTTGTATCACACAAGGTGATTTGCTTAACCGAATGTTGTGCAAAGCGATCAATCCAAAACTCAATGGTTTCCTCAGAGACATCACCTTCCATAGGACAACCAAATACTGTTGAGAAAGAAAGGTTAATCGCAACATCTGAACCCTGAACAGCGTCAATCACAGCTTTAATTTGTGCAAATGACTGTTCTCGAGTCATTCTTAAATTGGCAATATTATGCGTTTCACTTAATGACATCACTAAGTTTATTTCATCAACCTTACATTCAATGGCACGCTCGGCACCTCGTAGATTGGGAACTAAAGCACTATAAATCACGTTGGGATTACGTTGAATTTCATGCATCACCATCTCGGCATCTCGTAAAGCAGGAATAGCTTTCGGTGAAGTGAAAGAACTTACTTCAATCTTGTGAAATCCACTTGCACTCAATTGATTTATAAAAGCAATTTTGTTCTCTGTTGGAATAAAAATCGCTTCATTTTGAAAGCCATCTCTTGGTGATACTTCATTAATATAAATTCTTTTCAGGTTGCTCATATGTCTGTCCATCCTCCTCTTGCTTAAGCCATAAAATCCCTAAATAATCCCACTTGCCTTCCAGGCATCAAGTTGCTCTTGCTGAATGCCTAGCTCTTTAAGCACTTTCTCTGTATCTTGACCGAGTGTAGGCGCGGCACGATCTACCCCACCTGGAGTTTCACTTAATTTAGGCAGAATGCCGGGTAGAATCACTGGCGTACCATCTTCCAACTGACTTTCAAGCAACATGTCACGCGCTTTAAAGTGAGGGTCTTCCACAATATCTTGTACATCATAGATACGTCCCGCAGGCACTCGCTCTTTACTTAAAGCTTCAAGTACATAATCTAATGGGTATTGTGACGCCCACTCACCTATTACGCCATCAATAAACTCGGCTTTCGCTGTGCGGCCATCATTATGCGCAAAGCGCGGATCTTGGCCAATATCATCCCGACCTATCAAGCTCATTAAGCGCTTAAATATACTGTCGCCATTACCTGCGATTAAGGCATATTTGCCATCACTACAACGGTAGGCGTTACTTGGTGTGATGCCAGGCAAGCTACTGCCCGCAGGCTGACGAACTTCATTAAAGACAGAGTACTCTGCAACCATGCTTTCCATCATATTAAAGACCGACTCATGCAAGGCAACATCAATAACTTGACCCGAACCTTGTAAGGTTTCACGATTACGCAAGGCTAATAAGACACCAATCACGCCATGCAAAGCGGCTAATGAATCACCGATGGAGATACCCACACGAACTGGTGGACGTCCGGGCTCACCGCTTAAATAGCGCAATCCACCCATTGCCTCACCGACCACACCAAAACCAGGCAGGTCTTTATAAGGGCCTGTCTGACCGTAGCCTGAGACACGCAACATAATTAGGTCAGGATTAATTTGTTTTAATTCTTCCCAGCCTAGACCCCATTTTTCTAGAGTTCCTGGGCGAAAGTTCTCTACTAAAACATCGGCATTTTTAATCAGTTGACGCACCACATCTTGCCCTTCCGGGCTATGTAAATTTAGGGTAACTGATTGTTTATTGCGTGATTGCGAAGCCCACCAAACAGATGTGCCATTATGCAGTAGACGCCACTTACGTAATGGGTCTCCTGTTTCTGGCGGCTCAATCTTGATGACTTCCGCGCCAAATTCCGCCAGCATTTTGCAGGCAAAGGGGCCCGCAATTAACTGCCCTAACTCAACTACTTTAATTCCGTCTAATGGTTTGCTCATGATGTACTTAACTTATAAATCAACGATAAGATAAGTGTCATTCTGCAGTAATAATCTACATTTGAATATCAGTAATTATTTGACTACCCTTTCCTAAAAGTTAAGGGTTAAGAGCTTTAGAGCCTCTAAAAACTAGTTGCTCGCGTTGAGGTGTGCTTGTTTTAAAAAATCTAATAATTTTTCAGCCTCTGGCGTTAGACCGCGAGAGAGCCTCGTTCCTAGCCATAAGGTTCGATTTGCCCATGAATCATTCAACTCAATTGCACACAATTGTGTGCCTAATATTTCTGGACGTACTCCTTGGATCGGTAATATGCCTATACCAAGTCCAGCTTCAATCATCCGACAGATTGCATCAAAGCTATTGACTTGCACTCGAAGCCTAAAGGGTTTATCGACTCTTTCTGCTGCTTCTTGCAGACGAGCATGCAAAGAAGCGCCGCTTGATAAACCCACAAAGTCATAATCGAGTGCCTCCTGAAAACCAATCGAAGAGTGAGTGGCTAATACATGATGCAATGGAGAAAGCAGCACTAATCTATCCTCACGATAAAAGAACTTTTCTAATTGTCCACTAGGTGCATTATCAGCAAAAATTCCTATATCAATTTGACCTTGTGTTAGGGCTGAAATGATCTCGTAACTATTTCGCTCCTCCAAGCTTAACCGTATATCTGGGTGCTCCTGTGAGAACAAGGCGAGATCTTTTGGTAGAAACTGTATCACTGATGAGGTATTGGCCCAGATTCTAACCTGTCCCTTTAGTCCTAAAGCATATGCATTCATATCCACGCCTAAGCGCTGAATAGCACCTAGAACATACTGCGCATGCTCAACCAAAGCATGCCCTGCTGTTGTCAGCTCGAGACCTCGAGGTAAACGAACAAATAAAGTGCACTGCAATTGTCGCTCTAAATCGCTAATACGCTTACTTATAGCCGATAAAGTCATATGCATTTCAGTCGCTGTTTTAGTCAGACTTAAATACTGTGCTGCAGACAGAAAGATGCGCAATGCTATGGGGTCAATACGCGAAAAATTTAAACTCATAGTTATCCTCACCTTAGAGTGGCTACTAGCGCCAACTATACACATCACAGCTGATTAAGCACTTAAGATATCACACAGGCTATCGCCACGTCATCATCGAAAGAGGTAGAATGTATTCTGCAATAGGGGCCTTACTTGGTGGATTGGCCACTGACCATACCTTTGGTTGGCTCTATTAAGGGCAAATATAATATTGGTCAACGCTTAATCCGCAATCTGCGCTTTCCTACCTTATATCCCGTCGAGGATGGATGATCTTAGGAAGACATCGCTGAGATTATGAAAGAATTTAAGCGACCTCAGAATGCACTAGAAAAGTTGCCATTTAAATTGTTTAAAAAAACCATTAAAAATAGACTGGCTTATGATGCGTTGGACGCTTCTTAAGATTAAACTCGAAAATCTAGGTATTCCCTTACGCTAAATGAGTCAATATCATTACAAAAAAACCGCCCCCAAGTATTTCTACCCAAGGGCGGTTCCTATCGCATTGATTAAAGCTTCAGTACTTGCCTCTCAAGCGATTACACTTGAGAAAACTGCGTCGTCCGCCTTAATTTTACTACCACCTACTAAAACCGAACTACTCGTACGAACGTGCATCCTCAATCACCAGGCCATCGTTCTTCAACTCACCAGGTGCTTTGAAGACCACATCACCACGTAGTTTAATGATCTCTTTAATCGACTCAATGAGGCCTTGTTGTAAGCTGTCTGTTGCACCTTCAGCGACTTCAACATGCAAGGCTAATTCATCCTTGCCCATGCTTCCCGTCACCACCAGACGTGCTTTAGACACTTCAGGATGGCGCTTCACCACTTGGTCCACTAAGCTTGGATGCACCATGGCACCGCGCACTTTCGCTGACTGATCGGCACGCCCCATCCAACCACGGATACGACGATTGGTACGACCACAAGGTGATAGACCCGGCATAATCACAGATAAATCACCCGTACCAAAGCGCAAGAGCGGATAATCTGGATTTAAGGTCGTCACCACAACCTCACCCACTTCGCCATCGGGCAAGGGTTCATTCGTGCCTGGTTTCACAATCTCAACGATAATGTCCTCAGATAAGACTAAACCATCGCGTGCCGGTGTTTCGTAAGCCACTAAGCCAAGATCCGCCGTACCATAGGCTTGGTAGCCATCAACGCCGCGCTCTTTAAACCATTGTTGCAATGAAGGCGGGAAGGCTTCAGCGGAAAACAGTGCATGTTTGATAGAAGAAACATCAACCCCCATCTCCTGGGCACGCTCAAGAATAATTCGTAAAAAGCTCGGTGTGCCACCATAGGCATTCGGCTTCAAATCATGAATCGCTTGTACTTGCATTTCAGTCTGACCGACACCCGCTGGGAATACGGTACAACCAATCGCATGCGCTGCCGTCTCAATCATAGAGCCAGCTGGGGTAAAGTGGTATGAGAAGCAGTTATGCACCAACATACGCTTACGCACACCCGCCGCATACATGGCACGGGCAAAGCGCCAATAATCGCTACGTGCTACCTCAGGCTCAAACAAGGGACCTGGTGAAGCGTAGACACGAGAAGCTTGACCCCAACCCACTGCAGAGAAGCCGCCGAAGATTCGATTCACTTCATCGCCTGGTGTCACGTTCGTTGCGGCCTGACGTTGTTGCGTCTGCTGTGCCAAGAGTTCGTATTTACGCACCACGGGAATCTGTGCCAAGTCTGCACGCTCTTGTAGACTCGCAATATCAATACCTTCAAGCTGACGCTGTAGCGCAGGCACATTATCAACCAAGCTACGCAAATGGCTACGTAATGTGGTGAAGTGATTCAGTTCCCTCTCGGCGGGCTCTTGCACCTCGAGCGCATCATAAAATCCATTATTCATGGGCAGCTCCTTACGCTAACCAACGCTTACGACGACGATAGAATTTGGTATCCTTAAAGCTCTTACGATCGCCACTATCTAAGCCCAGATAGAACTCTTTCACGTCATCATTATTGGCCAGATCACTGGCGCTGCCATCCATCATCACGCGACCACTTTCGAGAATATAGCCGTAGTCTGCATAGCGTAAAGCGATATTCGTGTTCTGTTCCGCCAATAAGAAGCTTACGCCCTCGCGCGTATTCAAATCACGCACGATTTCAAAAATCTCTTCCACAATTTGTGGTGCTAAACCCATTGAGGGCTCATCTAATAAAATCATATTGGGGTTGGCCATCAGTGCACGACCAATCGCCGCCATCTGCTGTTCACCACCTGAGGTATAGCCTGCTTGGCTCGTACGGCGTTGCTTTAAGCGCGGAAAATACTGATAGACCTTATCCAATGAGGCCGAAATATCACCCTTACTGGCTTTGCGTGTATACGCGCCAGTCAATAAATTATCTTCAATGCTTAGGTGGCCAAAACAATGGCGACCTTCCATCACTTGGATCACGCCACGCTTGACTAAATCAGCTGGCGACATATCTTCAATCTGTTCGCCACGATATTGAATATTGCCTTTGGTTACTTGGCCACGCTCGCTTTTGAGCAAGTTTGAAATCGCTCTTAAGGTCGTTGTCTTACCTGCACCATTGGCACCCAATAAGGCGACAATTTTCCCTTCTGGAACAACCAAGGATACGCCACGTAACACCAGAATCACGTGGTTATAAATCACCTCAATACCATTAACATCGAGCAATGGCTTAGGCGTACTTTCTGTTGCCGCGGAAGCTGCTTGTTGTACCATAATTTCTACCTACTCTTATGTGCTTGGAGTGGGTATTTGGCCTCACTCCTTCCATTAATCTCTCTTCAGTGCCTATTCAGTATAGTGTTGGCGGAGTCAAACTCTGCTCCACCCCTACCATTGTTATCTCATCCGCACCGGTTAAGCCTCTTGTTGAAGGAGTGAGCCTCTCAACTCATCCCCCAACAAGATGACTTACACTGATTGATGCTTATTGCTCTTTGCTGCAATCACGGACTTCGATTTTCTTCTCTGAGGCGTATTTTGCTGCTTCTGCTTTCACCAATGGATCGATGAATGCCTTATCTGATTGGTACCAGTCTGAAGTGACGTTCCACTTGCTGCCGTCCCACTGCATAATACGTGCCCAGTCATCACCCATATGGTTTTCGCATGAGGTTTTTACTGGACGAAGAATTTGATCAAAGCCAAGTTCTTTTAAGCGCTCTTCAGTAAGGTTTAAGTTTTCAAAGCCCCAACGCACTTGCTCAGATGTCATATGTTGACCCTTACCGAACTTCTCTTGAGCGGCACGAATCGCTTCAACTTGTAGCATAGAGATCACCATACCGCGGGTGTACGCTGCACTACCTGATGTGTCAGGCTTAGTACCTTTCGCATAGACATGAGTTTGTAAGTCATCATAAACTTTACCCACTGGCTCACCGGTGTTGTGAATGGTAATGGTGTTGTAACCCTTAGCCACTTGACCTAAGTCTTTCACGTCATGCTCAGAGCCAGCCCACCAGATTGAATACATCTTGTCGCGTGGGAAACCAGTTGATTGCGCCTCACGAATTGAAGTCGGTGTCATGATACCTGCACTCCATAGCAAGACATAGTTAGGACGCTGTTGACGAATGGCTAACCAAGTTGATTTCTGCTCAACACCTGGTGCGGTGACTGGGTAGAGAATCAATTCAAAGCCATGCGCCTCGGCACGTGCACGTAAGAGAGGAATAGGCTCTTTACCGTATGGCGAGTCATGGTAAACCAAGGCAATTTTCTTACCCTTAAGATTCTCAAGGCCACCCTCTTTCTTGGCGATGTCTTGGATCATCACATCGGCCGCAGTCCAATAGGTACCCAGCAATGGGAAGTTCCACTTAAACACACTACCGTCAGCAGATTGCGATAAACCATAACCGACAGTTTCAATTGATACTTTATCAATAGGCGCTTTATCAGATACAGCGAAGGTAATACCAGTTGATTGTGAATCAAAGCCTGAAGCACCACCATTGGCATGTTTCATACGCTCATAGCACTCTACACCACGGTCAGTTGCATATGCGGTTTCACACTCTTCAAACTTCAAGCGTACGCCATTAACCCCACCATCGCGCTCATTCACTAAGCGTAGATAGTCGATCTTGCCGTCAGCCCATGGGATACCTAGGGGGGCAAATGAACCTGTGCGGTACGTGAACAGTGGAATATACTGTTCATCAGCCGCTTGGGCTTGCGCCGCAAAAGCACCGAACAATGTACCAACAGCCATAGTGGCGGCTAATGCTTTCATACGTAATTTCATGTTTTGTCTCCTCAAAACGAGTTGCTTATTCAGCGTGCCCTAATGGGCTTATATAGTGAATTAATATAAAACAAATTTATAGCTTTAGATCTAAATTAATTTACAACATAGGATAAACCGATTATTTAGACTAAATTTATTGCCTCATGAATAGTAAATTTATTGCCTCATGATTACTACAATGCCTACTTCATGATTACCGCAATGTTTACTTCATTTTGCATCCATTATTGGATTAGTGTGGGAAAGGCCAAATACGCAATTTCTCACGAGCAATACTCCATAATTTAGCCAAACCGTGTGGTTCCACAATTAGGAAAAACACGATAAGCGCACCGAACACCATGTGTTCAATATGTGCTGCCGTATCCACGCCGATGGGAATACCAAGCATGGCAGGGATACGTGTTAATAAGATCGGCAAGAGTACAATAAAGCCAGCACCAAAGAAGCTACCTGCAATCGAACCCAAGCCCCCAATAATCACCATAAAGAGCAATTGGAAAGAACGGTTTAAGTCAAAAGCCAATGGTTCCCATGAACCTAAGTGGATATAACCCCAAAGTACGCCCGCGATACCGATAATGAATGAGCTCACGGCGAACGCTGTTAACTTCGCGTACATTGGACGAATACCAATCACCGAGGCGGCCACGTCCATATCACGAATCGCCATCCACTCACGACCAATCGCACCACGCACCAAGTTCTTGGCAAGCAAGGCAATCACAATCACGAACAAGAGTACGAAGATATACTTCTGCGTCGGTGTCTGCACATCAAGACCGAAGAAGGTCAAGGCTGGCATCGACACGCTACCCGAGGTTGAATAATTGGTGAAGAAGGGAATACGTAGGAAGGTCCAATCCACGAAGAACTGCGCAGCGAGGGTAGCTACCGCTAAGTACAGACCACGAATACGCAGACTTGGAATACCAAACACGACCCCCACCAACATGGCAAAAAAGCCACCGAGTAGGATTTGGATCAGTAAAGGTAACTCAGGAATACGTACGCCGAAGTTCCAGGCCGCATACGCACCGACTGCCATAAAGGCACCGCTACCTAAAGAGATCTGACCGCAATAACCGACCAAGATATTTAAACCAATGGCGGCTAAAGACAAGATTAAGAAAGGAATTAGGATGGCGCTAAAGAAGTAGTCCGATGCAAACATAGGCACCACGAATACCGCCACCGCAATTAATAACAGAATAAATGCACGGTCTTGCAGAATCGGAAAGATCTGTTGATCCTTACGATAGCTGGTTTTAAATTGACCATTCTCACGATAGAACATAATAAATCCTTTGTAATGATGTAAGGCTAATGAACGTGAATATTAATCACTAGACGCGGTCAATAATCTTCTCACCGAACAGACCTTGCGGACGGAACAATAAGAACACCAAAGCTAAGACATAGGCGAACCAAATTTCGATACCGCCCCCTAAGTAAGGGCCCAAGTAGGCCTCAGATAGCTTCTCACCTACACCAATAATCAGGCCTCCAATAATCGCTCCAGGCACTGAGGTCAAACCACCCAGAATCACCACGGGTAAGGCACGTAAGGCAGCGGTCGATAAAGTAAACTGCACACCGAATTTAGATCCCCAGATAATCCCGGCAACTAAGGCCACTACACCCGCTACTGCCCACACAATAATCCAGATCCGATTTAAGGGAATACCAATCGATTGTGCCGCTTGGTGGTCATCCGCTACCGCACGTAGCGCACGGCCCGTATTGGTGTATTGGAAGAAAATCGCCAGAACAGCGACCAACAAGGCCGCAATACCTGCAGCGGTTAAGTCCTCAAGATTAATCAGCACACCACCCTCAAACATATCGTTCAGAATGAAAGCTGGATCCTTAGGCATACCCACATCAATCGTATACACTGAGCTACCGAACATGGTTTGACCAGCACCATCAAGGAAGTAACTAATCCCTAAGGTTGCCATCAGAAGCGTGGTCGCTTCTTGGTTCACCAAGTGACGCAGTACAAAGCGCTCAATTAAAATCGCCACGATCACCATTAAAATGGCGGAAATAATAAACGCCAAAATATTCGCCAAAATTAAGCTTTCAAAGCCTAACCATTGCGGTAACCATGAAGAGAAACGTGCCATACTCAGCGCTGCCACCAATACCATGGCGCCTTGCGCAAAGTTAAATACACCCGATGCTTTGAAAATCAAGACAAAGCCTAGGCCGACCAGGGCATACAACATGCCACTCATCAATCCGCCGAATAAAGTTTCTAAGAAATATCCCATGGCTCACCCTTAGTGTTCAACGCCTAAATAGGCACGAATTACATCTTCATTAGTACGCACTTCTTCTGGGGTGCCATCACCAATTTTCTTGCCGTAATCTAGTACCACAACACGATCGGAAATATCCATCACCACACCCATATCATGCTCAATCAACACAATGGTGGTACCAAACTCATCATTCACATCCAGAATAAAGCGGCTCATATCCTGCTTCTCTTCGATGTTCATACCCGCCATCGGCTCATCTAACAACAACATGCGTGGCTCCATTGCAAGCGCACGACCTAAGTCAACACGCTTTTGCAGACCATACGGTAAGCGACCTACCGGGGTCTTGCGGAACGCTTGAATTTCGAGGAAGTCAATAATGTTCTCGACATATTCACGATGCGCGATCTCTTCTTTCTCCGCACCAAATATACGGAAAGCTTGTGATAAGACCCCGCTCTTCATACGTAAGTTACGACCACTCATAATGTTGTCCAGAACACTCATGCCCTTAAACAAGGCCAAGTTCTGGAAGGTGCGGGCCACACCCATCTCCGCCGCACGACGTGGTGACATACGATCGAATTTCGTACCATCAAACACAATGCTGCCCTCTTGTGGGGTATACACACCATTAATTACGTTCAGCATAGAGCTCTTACCAGCACCGTTAGGGCCAATAATTGAACGGATCTCATGTTCTTTAACGTTGAAGGAAATATTGGTTAATGCTTTCACCCCACCGAATGACAGGGAGATGCTCTGCATATCCAAAATTACGTCACCAATTTGTTTTTCTTTAGACATTTAGGCGGCCTCTTTGCTAGAAGATGTAGTAAACACAGGGACTGGGGCGATGCGTAAATCCGCACTAATTTTGCCGATACGGCCGTCTTCATACTTCACTTGTGTCTCAATAAACTGTGAAGTCTTACCCTCAAACAGCGCATCGATGAGGACTTTATACTTCTCAGCAATAAAGTTACGGCGCACTTTACGGGTACGGGTTAACTCATCATCATCTGGATCAAGCTCTTTATGCAAGATTAAGAAGCGATGAATCTGCAAGCCTTCAAGTTGCTTATCTTGCGCCACGTCTTCATTCACTTGCTTAATACAATCGGCAATTAAGTCATACACTTCAGGGCGGCTCGCTAAGTCGGCATAACCGGCATACGCCAAGCCACGACGCTCAGCCCAGTTCGCCACCGCCTCTAAATCAATGTTAATGAAGGCCGTCACATATTCCTTGTTCGCACCAAACGCCACCGCCTCTTTAATGAAGGGGAAGAATTTGAGTTTATTCTCTACATACTTCGGAGCGAATAAGCGGCCATCAAGCAACTTACCCACATCCTTGGCGCGGTCAATAATTTTCAATTCACCATGGGTATCCAAGAAACCCGCATCACCCGTGTGATACCAACCGTCTTCGGTGAACGATTCCGCCGTATCTTCAGGCTTCTGGTGATATTCCTTAAACAAACCAGGACTCTTGACTTGTACTTCGCCATTCTCAGCAACACGAATCTCCACACCCTCAACTGGTGGACCGACCGTATCCGGGAACACGCGACCATCTTGCTGTACGCAGACGAATACCGAGGTCTCGGTTGATCCATATAACTGCTTTAAGTTGATACCGATTGAACGATAAAAGACAAAGAGGTCTGGACCAATTGCCTCACCCGCGGTATACGCCACACGCACACGACTCATGCCCAACGCATTACGTAAGGGCGCATAAATTAAGAAGTCACCAATCTTATATTTCAAGCGATCAAGTGCACCCACTGATTCTTTATCAAGAATCCTCGTGCCAACGCGCTTAGCTAAGTTCATGCACTTGCGATATAGCCATTGCTTAAACTTGCCTGCATCTTCCATACGAATCGTGACTTGTGTCAGTAACTCTTCCAAAACGCGTGGTGGCGAGAAATAATAAGTCGGGCCAATATCATGCATATCAATCGCCACCGTACTCGGTGACTCAGGGTGATTTACCGTAAAGCCCGTCGCCAAACATTGCGTATAAGAGAACATATTCTGACCAATCCAAGCCGGTGGCAAGTAAGCCAAGACATCTTCCTTATCGGTTAAGCCTTCCATACGCTCAATCACTTTCGCACGATCAATCAGGGCCGCATGCGTGAGCACTACGCCTTTTGGCTTACCCGTGGTACCTGAGGTATAGAACATGGCAGCTGTATCGCTACTCTGAACCGCCTCAACCGAGCGCATATAAGCATCAGGGTGCTGAGCACCGTAGGCTTGGCCTTTTTCCACCAAACCATCGAAAGAAATCAGCATATCGTCGTGATAGTTACGTAGACCACGAGGATCGTCATAAATCACTAACTGTAAATGCGGCACCTGCTCGCGCACCTCAAGCATCTTGTCGACTTGCTCTTGGTTTTCAACGACCACAATACTTAAGTGCGCATCAATTAAGACGTGCACCATCTCTTGGGCTACCGCATCTTGATACATCGGCACAGGGATCGCACCCACGGCTTGGGCCGCCATCATGGCCATATATAAACGTGGGCGATTCTCACCGACGATACCAATATGATCACCTTTCTTGACGCCATATTGTAAAAAGGCATTGGCTACTGCCTGTACTTGCTCGGCTACTTGTGACCAAGTAAACTCTTGCCAGATACCGAGGTCCTTCTCCCTCATGGCCGCTTGATTACCCCGCTCACGCGCATGCTTGAGCAGCAAGCTAGGGAAAGTCAGTTGCTCTGATTGCATCACCATATTGTCTCCTTGTGGTGCATTCCAATGGTTTAAGCATTGTTTAATGGGCTGACACGAGGTCAGTCGCTTTGTCTTAGTCTTTATACTACTTGCAAAAGTACCCTATTAAATGTAGTCTAAATGTCATTGCAACGACATTTGCCTATATTTTGAGGGTAAGTCCTTATGAGTGTTTTTACTAACTACAAACCCAAGTGGTTTCGCGATCTCGCCCCTGAGCACCAAGAACGCGTTGAGAATGAGATTAAAGTTTTCAACTATAAAGCTGGCGCGATGATTGAACAAAAAGGCAACGGCCCATTGAGCTGGATTGGTGTTGTGAATGGTTTAATTAAGGTCTCTGTCGGTAACGCTGATGGCCGTATCACGTCCCTAATCGGTATTCCTGCGGGCGGTTGGATTGGCGAAGGCAGTTTATTGAAGAATGAAATAAGACGTTATGATGTCTTTGCCCTGCGTGACTCGGTGATTGCCAAGATGCCACAATCAACCTTCGAGTGGTTACTGGATAATAGTATTGTCTTTAATCGTTTCTTATTAGTGCAGCTGAATGAGCGCTTAGGTCAATTCGTCGGCCGCACTGAGAACGACCGCTTACTGGATGCCGATGGTCGGGTAGCCTCCTGCCTATCAGAACTGTTCAACCCTCAACTTTATCCGAATGATGAGTACCGCTTGAATATCACTCAGGAAGAGATTGGTTACCTAGCTCGTGTCTCACGCCAACGTACCAATCAAGCCTTGAAGCGTCTTGCCGAGCTGAAGATTATTGAGTTGGAATATGGTGCTGTCTGCATCTTAGACCTTGAGGCACTACACGCGTTCTATCAGAATCAATAGTGGCCGCGGCTAGGCACTAAGAACGGCCACACCAAGGGAAAAAGACACTATCCTTCTGCACCAGACAAGACTTACAAAAGGCACTGCCCTTCTGCACCGGACAGGAATGACAAAAGG
>JAUNUI010000002.1:47761-85182 GCA_030538255.1 Pelistega sp.
CTGGATAAGACCAGCAAAAGACACCACCGTTCTGCTCTGGATAAGACCAGCAAAAGACACCGCCGCTCTTCTGCACCAGACAGGACTTACAAAAGACACCGACTAGGTATAATCTCGCGCGCCGAAAATTGCTGAGCCGATGCGCAGTTCGGTTGAACCCTCGGCAATCGCCAAATCATAGTCAGCACTCATACCCATGGAGAGTGTGGCAAGCTCTAATCCCGTGGCTTGGCGCGCCTGCTCTGCTAAGTCACGCAAGCGCTTAAAGCAATCGCGCACCACCACTGGGTCTTGACTATTCTCGGCGATGGTCATGAAGCCCTTCAGTCGTAAGGTATCCAGGCCTTGAATCTGCTGGATAAAATCGAGCACCTCTTCTGGTGGCATACCACTCTTGCTAGCCTCGCTACTGGTCTTCACTTGAATTAAGGCATCAATGCTACGCCCTTCCAATTGCAGACGTCGGTCTAAGGTTTGCGCCAAATCTAAACGGTCTAAGGATTGGATTTCACTGGCGTACTTAGCGACTTCTTTGGCTTTATTCGTCTGTAAGTAACCAATCAGTACCCATTGCAGCGGTAGGTGAGCTAAGGCTTGAGCTTTTTCCTTAAGCTCCTGCGCCTTATTTTCGCCAAATCGCAACAAGCCAAGCTCACTTGCTTGGGCAATCACTTCACTAGGAAAGGTCTTACTCACGGGCAAGACCCGCACACTTTCAGGGTCTCGACCATGCTTAATACAACTGGCCTTAACATCGGCAAGAACCTGTTCAATGCGTTGCTTTAACATATTTCATTCCTACATGAATAAGTGATATACCGCGAATGCTGTCGGGTGTTTGTGCTGAGCGGGAATAAGTAAGGACTTAAACCACAAAGCGACTATTCTCTGCTTAAGGAGAAGACGGTAGATTTAGAAACAGGATTGCCGTTCAAGCCGACTATTCTCTGCTTAAGGAGAAGACTCATTGTTGGCGGATAAATATTGCCCGATTGTCAAGACTAATCCCTGCTTAAGGAGAAGACTCGTTGTTAGCGGATAAATATTTCCCGATCGTCAAAACCATTCCCTGCTTAAGGAGAAGACTCTTTATATGCATTATTATAACCACCACTTGCTTATAAACCCTTTTGCGTCGGCATCACCTTGACACATGAGGCTAAAAAGCAAACTCGTGATTCCATTATAAACCCACTATATATCGCTAAGTACTAATTATGATTGAATATTTTACTGAAAATGACCTAAAATTGACTTTTATATTGACTTTAGAGCATCATGATTAATGACAAGCAGCATCAGGCCACGATGACGATTTTAATGACCCCTGATATGGCCAACTTCGCGGGTAATGTGCATGGGGGCACGATCCTCAAGTATCTTGACCAAGTCGCCTATGCCTGTGCGAGTCGCTATGCGGGTTCTTACGTCGTCACGTTATCGGTGGATCAGGTGATGTTTCGTCAACCCATCCATGTGGGTGAACTCGTTACCTTCTATGCTTCAGTGAACTATACGGGCACGACCTCCATGGAAATTGGCATTAAGGTGGTGACTGAGAATATCTCTAAGCGCTTTGTACGCCATACCAATAGCTGTTATTTCACCATGATTGCCGTGGATGAGAATCGCAAACCTACAGCAGTACCGCGTTGGGAGCCTTCAACACCTGAAGAGAAGAAGCGTTACGAAGCAGCCCAGATTCGTCGTCAACTGCGTCATGAGATGGAGAAGCGCTACGAGGCCATTGGTCAGAATACAACAGAGGAAACCGCGACGAGCAAGCAGTAATCTCAGTCACTCTTGAATCGCTATTGATTCACTCAGGCGATTATCTGCTGCCTATATTAGCGGCGGTAATCGCTGTAGCAATATCTATAGTCATCACTGCTGTAATCACTGTAGTCAGCCTGTCGTACTTATGCTGTATGCTCTAAGAAAACTGTTGTAAACCATTATTTTATCTAGTCGATAAGTTTCTTTGCCCTTACGTTATATTGCTCTTTCTGCATTGTCGTTATGCATTGATTCTTCACCCTTGCTATGAATGCCACCTTAAATCGCTTAATTAAACAACTTTCTCTTGAACCCGTGACCACCGATATTTTCTTAGGTGAGAGCACGGATATGCTGCATACTGGTCGCATCTTCGGCGGACAAGTGCTAGGACAAGCCTTAATGGCCGCCTCACTAACCGTGGTACCTGAGCGCCATGTACACTCTATGCATTGCTACTTTATTCGTCCTGGTGATGTGAATTTACCCGTTCGCTATGAGGTAGAACGTGTCCGCGATGGCGGCAGCTTCTCTATGCGCCGCGTCACGGCGTACCAAGAAGACAAACATATCTTCACCTTATCGGCGAGTTTTCAGGTTGAAGAAGCGGGATTTGACCATCAGGACGCTATGCCACAAGTGCCAGGGCCAGAACATTTCTTAAGCGAAGCAGACTTAGTGCGTCAATATGCGCATATCCTGCCCAAGGGTTTAAGTCAACGTTTCTTGGTCGACGGCAATCCGATAGAAATCCGCACCAGCAATCCACAGCAATATTTTGTTCCAGGCCACTATGAGCCGAGTTGCTTTATGTGGTTTCGTGCGAATGGCCAGATGCCCGATAATCCCCTCGCGCACAAAGCCATGCTCGCTTATATGAGCGACTTTTACTTATTATTCACCACATTATTACCGCATGAGCAGGTGCCTTTTGATAAAAATATGCAGATGGCTAGCCTTGACCATACGCTCTGGTTTCACCGCCCGATTAATATGAGTGAGTGGAATTTATTTTGTGTAGAGTCCCCAAATGCGATTAGCGCTCGTGGCCTATCGTTCGCCCGAGTCTATAACCAGAGAGGTGAGCTGCTCGCGACCGCCGCGCAGGAAGGCCTTATTCGCAATGTCGCCCGCTTTCCGAGCACATCGTGAAAATCCTCTACACGAATTTCCTCAAAGGCAATGGTGGCGGTCACGTCACCTATATTATCAATCTCCTTAAAATCCTTAGCCTGCACCATGAGTGCCATGTAGCTAGCCCTGAAAGCAGCCGCTTATATCGCTTTGCGCAAGAGATGCCGGGCGTGCGTTCCATCGCCCAATCCTTTCATTCGCGCTTGCCCTTAATGTGTGCTGAGATCAAGCAGATTCGTGCACTGCTCAAGCGCGAGCGCTATGATATTGTGCATGTTAATGGCTCTGCCGACCATCGTCACTTAGTCTTAGCCTGTTTAGGTTTAAAGCACCGCCCCAAAATTGTCTTTACCAAGCACAATGATCATCGCTTAAAGAGTTTTGGCAATCGGATGCGTGCTTTAGGGACCGATAGCGTCATCGCCGTCAGTCAATATGTCCTTTCTCTCTTTCAGGGCACCGCCTACCAAGGCATACCGATACGCGTGGTTTATCATGGGGTCGATACGGATTATTTTGCCCCTTGCCAAGATCAGTCTTTTCGTGATCAGCAACGTCAGTCACTGGTGGGGCCCGAACATGCCAAGCTCATCTTAATTGGCAGCTCTGGGGGCACTGATTATGAAAAAGGCTGGTTGGAAATGGTCGAGGCGGTCTCACTTTTACCCCAAGAACAACGTCAACAATGTCGCATTATTGTCGCTGGCGATTACCCAGACCCGCAGAAAATTCAAGTCTTAGTCGACCTGGGTATGCAGGAGTCCGTGATTTTCCCTGGCTTACTCGATGATGTGCGCCCTCTCTTATTAGCCTGTGATATTGGCTTTGTTTTATCACACAAAGAAGCGCTCTCATTCGCCTGCCGCGAATCCATGGCGCTTGGTTTGCCGACAATTGTCAGCGATGCAGGGGGCTTACCTGAAAATATTCGCCATCAAGACAATGGTTGGATCGTGCCCGTGAAGAATCCGCAAGCCTTAGCGCAACTACTGGAGACGATTTTGCCGAATCACCTCTTACGCCAAGAAACTGGCCAAGCTGCACGCAAAACAGCAGAAAATGAGTTTAATTTAAGGCTTTTCACACAAAACACCCTCTTATGCTATGATGAAGTATTACAGCACAAGCGTCATTCAAGGTAATTTTACGGATGCTAAGATTATTATTTTCCTTGGTATCATGGCCTAATACTGTTACAGCATTACACAACTCATGATGATTCCCATACTGATGTATCACCAGATTGCCGCTATGCCCCCTAAGGGCACGCCTTATCGCGGCCTCAGTGTTCCCCCCGAGAAATTCCGTGCGCAGATGCGCTGGCTCAAGCGCCTTGGCTATCAAGGCCTCAGCATGCGCGATTTAGAGCCCTATCTACGTGGAGAGAAGCGTGGACGCGTAGTTGGCATTACTTTCGATGATGGTTATACGAATGTCCTCGAGAATGCCTTACCCGTACTACAAGAATGCGGTTTTACCTCAACTACTTATTTTGTCGCGGGGCATGCACCTGGCCATAATTACTGGGATCAAGAAAAAGGTGTCCCTCGCTCTGAATTAATGAGCATCAGCCAGATTGAGCTCTGGCGCGATGGTGGCCAAGAGATTGGCTCACATGCCTTAGATCATGTGCACCTGGCCCAATTGCCGATTGAACAAGCCGAACACCAAATTAAAGAATCTAAGCGTATTCTTGAAGCACTTTACCAAGTGCCTGTCACCGCCTTCTGTTACCCTTACGGTGACTGCAATGAGGCGGTATTTGCCCTCACCCACAAGGCGGGGTATACCAATGCCACAACCATTGAACGTGGTTTAGTTTTGCCCACTGACGATTTATATCGTCTGCCACGCGTTACTATCGCTGGCTCATTAGATTTATTTTCCTTTTTCATGAAAGTGCTCACCAAGAAAGAGCACCGCCACCGCCTTAAAAAACAAGCAAACGACGGAGTTTACTAAGACAACATCATGGTTGATTTACTCATTATTCTTGGCTTAATTTTAGTCAACGGCCTTTTTGCCATGTCTGAAATTGCCGTAGTGTCCTCTAAGCGTCTACGACTTCAAAAACAAGCCGACGGAGGTAGCGCCTCAGCTGCCGCAGCGGTGAAACTGGTCGACAGCCCAAGCCGCTTCTTATCGACCGTACAAATTGGTATTACTCTTATCGGTATTTTTAACGGCGCTTTCGGTGAGGCCTCTCTGGTACAACGCTTAGCCCCTGCATTAGAGCCTATGCTCGGTGCCGCCTCCTACCAAGTCGCCTTAGCGATTGTGGTGATTGGTATTACCTTTGCCTCCTTGATTTTTGGCGAATTAGTGCCTAAGCGTATCGCCATGCAATACCCAGAGCGTGTGGCGACCTTGATTGCGATTCCGATGTCGTTCTTATCGCGTATTGTGTCCCCTTTCGTCTTAGTTCTCTCCTTCACCACGGATTTAATATTGCGTCTCTTACGCCTGCATGATGGCAAGGGCGATGCGCTGACCGAGGAAGATATTAGCGGCATGCTCAGCGAAGGCGCCACGGCTGGCCTCTTCGAAAAAACTGAACACGATATTGTGGCTCGCGCGCTACGCCTTGACGACCGCCATATTGCCTCGATTATGACACCGCGCTCTGAAGTGGATTATTTGGATATTAACGATCCGATTGAGACCACCCTGATGACCATCGCTGACAGTCCCTATTCACGCTTCCCTGTGTGTGAGAATGAGTTGGATAATGTGATTGGTATCTTGGATGCTGGCACCCTATTTGAACAACAGATCCGTGGTCAAGAAATTAATCTGCGTGCTCTGGCGAAACCGGCGAAATTCGTGCCAGAAACCATTAGTGCCATGGACCTGTTAGAGACCCTGCAAGAAAACCGTTCTGAGATTGCCGTGGTAATTAATGAGTATGGCGAGGTTGAAGGCGTCGTGACCTTACGTGATATTCTTAAAGTGCTTGTGGGTCATAGCATTCCGACCAATGAAAACCAACCCTCTGATGCGGTACAACGTAAAGACGGCTCATGGCTGATTGAGGGTAGCATGACCCTAGACCGTTTCCGTGAAGTCTTCCATAAACAGTTTCAATTTCCTGATGAGGAAGACGAGAACTATCACACCATCGCTGGCTTTGTTATGCATCAGCTAGGACATATTCCGACTGAGGCGGAGAGCTTCGAGTGGAATGAGTTCTATATTGAAGTGATGGATATGGATAAACACCGCATCGACCGCCTCTTAGTGAAAATCATGGGTGACGAGGGTGAAGACGGCACGGATGCCTAAGCCGGTACGAGAGAACGAAAAGCCTAGCTGAATTGAGCTTATTCTTCCGCGTCTAGCAAATTATTCACCCGCGTCTCAAACTTACTACGGTGAATTGAGAAAAAGGTCCTGACATTGCGCACATGATGAGTCGCGGTGAATAAGCGCCCGACTAAGTCATGATAGGCTGGCATATCCGAGACCTGCAGAATCAAGACAAAATCAGGACCGCTGGAGACTCGATAGCATTGCAGAATGGCCTCCTCATTCACCACTAAGCGCTCAAACTGAATAAACACCTCATTCGATTGTTGGCTCAGATTAATCTCCACAATCGCCGTTAAGCTAGGCGAGATTTTATCACCATCCAATAAAGCCACTTGCTTACGAATAATCCCCTGCTCTTGTAAGTGCCGCACTCGACGCAAACACGTCGGCGCCGAGGCAAACACGCGCTCGGCCAATTGTTGATTGGTCAATGAGGCATCCTCTTGCAATTGTTGTAAGATGCGACGGTCTAAATCGTCCAGTTCAAGCATTCTTATTCTCCTTTACGCACGATGCAGTATTCCGCATCACTTCTTTACCCTAACCCTATTTATTCCTCGTGTAGCTTTTCACGAGTCCTGCATTCACGAGCCTTGCTTTAGCGGAGTGTTGTTTTTTAAGTCGTACGCCATTTAAAAAAGCTCAGCTTGCCATAAAAACAGTCCCTTTTTAAACCTTCGAGCACGCCATTATGAAATTAAATTTCAAATAAAAGCAAATATTTTTAATTATATTCTACAAGTCACATGAGTGCAATTTATTTACATTTTCTTAATAAAAATTGATATTAAATTTCTAGCAATTCATGCAAAATAGCAGCGTTACATATATTTTTATTCCTGGAGTTTACGCTTATGTGTGGAATTGTTGGTGCTGTTGCGCAACGTGATATTACCCCTATCTTGGTCGAAGGCCTTAAGCGCCTTGAGTATCGTGGTTACGATTCTTGCGGTGTTGCAGTTTATAAGGACGGTAATTTGGTGCGCACCCGTAGTACGCGTCGTGTGGCGGAATTAGATGCACAGATTCAAGCCGATGATGTGCATGGTTTTACGGGTATTGCACATACACGTTGGGCCACCCATGGTGCACCAGAAACCTTCAACGCGCACCCTCACTTCTCTGGCCAAGACAAGGGCGAGCCACGTATCGCACTGGTGCATAATGGCATTATTGAGAACTACGAAGAACTGCGTGAAGAACTCCAGAAGCAGGGCTTTGTCTTTGAAAGCCAGACAGATACCGAAGTGATTGCCCACCTCATCAATCACTTGTATAACGGCGACCTATTTGATGCGGTTCAACAAGCGGTGACACGTCTTGAAGGTGCGTATGCGATTGCGGTATTCTGCCGTGATGAACCACACCGTGTGGTTGGTGCTCGCCAAGGTTCACCTCTCGTGATTGGCTTAGGCAATAATGAGAATTTCTTGGCTTCTGACGCCTTAGCCTTAGCGGGCAGCACCGATCAAATTATCTACTTGGAAGATGGTGATATTGCTGACTTGCAATTGTCTAATGTGTGGATTGTCGATCGTGATTTACAAGCAGTCGAACGCAAGGTGCATACGGTGAATGCTTACACAGCTGCGGCTGATTTAGGTCCTTATCGCCACTATATGCAGAAAGAGATTTTTGAGCAACCTCGCGCGGTCGGCGATACCCTACAAGATATTGAAGTCATTAGCCCGGAGCTGTTTGGCGAAGGCGCTGCTGCGGTCTTTAGAGAGATTGATAATATTCTTATCTTGGCCTGCGGCACCTCTTACTATGCGGGCATGACCGCACGTTATTGGATTGAATCGATTGCTAAGATTCCTGTCAATGTGGAAGTCGCTAGCGAATACCGCTATCGTGACTCAGTACCAAATCCGAAAACTCTCGTCGTCACCATCTCACAATCAGGCGAGACGGCGGATACCTTGGCCGCCTTAAAGCACGCGCGCTCTTTAGGCATGCACAACACACTGACCATATGTAATGTGCAGAGCAGCGCCATGGTGCGCGAATGTAAGTTGAACTATATTACCCGTGCAGGCGTAGAGATTGGCGTCGCATCGACTAAGGCCTTCACCACCCAATTAGTCGGTCTCTTCCTCCTAACCCTCGCTCTCGCTAAGGTAAAAGGCCAATTAAGCGAAGCACGCGAAGTCGCTTATATTAAAGAACTGCGCCATTTACCCGTAGCATTAAGCGCTACACTTGCCCTTGAGCCACAAGTCATGGACTGGGCTGATAAGTTCGTACCGAAAGAGAACGCCCTCTTCTTAGGTCGTGGTATGCACTACCCTATCGCCCTAGAAGGCGCTTTAAAGCTAAAAGAAATTAGCTATATTCATGCTGAAGCCTATCCTGCCGGGGAACTTAAGCATGGCCCATTAGCCTTAGTGACCGATGCCATGCCGGTGGTGGTGATTGCGCCGAAAGATGAGTTATTGGAAAAATTAAAGTCGAATATGCAAGAAGTGCGTGCGCGTGGCGGTGAGTTGTATGTCTTCGCCGATGCCGACACGCAAATCAAGGGTAGCGAAGGCATCCACGTGATTCGCATGCCAGAGCACTATGGTAAATTATCACCAATTCTGCATACGGTTACTCTGCAGTTATTGTCGTATCATACCGCGGTGCAACGTGGTACGGATGTGGATAAGCCGAGGAACTTGGCTAAGAGTGTGACGGTGGAGTAGTTTGTGATGCGCAAGCGGATCAGCGCTTCTTCAACCACTGGTCCGCTTTCAACTGAGTGGCATCACTGGGTAGAATTCCGTACTTCGCCCCATAGCGTGTCTCATGATCACGCGTAGCATGATGACGGCTACGCATAAACTCCCCTTCACGGAAATCCGCACGGCTAATATCAGCGTAAGAGAAATCGGTAAAATGCATGGTACTACCACGGAAGCTGGCCTGCTGTAATTGCCCATGCTGCATCTGCGCCATCAACAAATTCGCCCCATCAAAATTCGCCCCTTCGCAATCGGCCTCAGAGAAGTTAGCCAACTCTGCATAGGTCCCTGAGAAATTCGCCATCTGTGCGCGAGACTTTACGAATAAGGTCTGCTTTATATTCGCCCCTGTGAAGTTAGCGCGCTCTAACTGGCAATTCATAAAACCCCCTTGAGAGACATCACTATGAGCAAAATTCGCTTCGCGTAAATCACTGCCTGTAAACTGGCAGAATACCAAGGACATCGTCGAAAAATCATAGCCTGCTGCTTGACTCTCCAAGACCACGAGATGGGTCAACGCCGTCTCTTTAAGCTGCAATTGTTTAAAGTCAAACTTCGTAAATACGACTTTAGATAAGGCACAGCGCTCCATAGAAAGTACCGTCTCCTTATTATCAGTGAAGATCAGCACCTCACCACGACACTCGACTAAGTTGAGCGCCAGCTTATCATTCATGACTAAGCTAACATTCTCAATCTGCACTCCATCAAAGACACAATTCTCAAACTCACACCCGGAGAAATTCACCAATTTTAGTAACGCACCACTAATGCGACAATTGATAAAGCGGCAAGCGATGAAGCTAATATTATCCCAGTTACCTTCATGCCAATGACACTGGTAGAATACCGACTGCATCACCGTGGACTCTTTCCAATCTAAGTGATAGAAGCGATTAGCCTGGAAGGCCGTCTGGTTAAAGTCCATGCCATGCACTTTCAGGGTATCCCAATCCATCTGACGTAGTTGCAAGCCTTCAATCGTATGACCCGCTTCACCTTGAGCAATCAGCTGCTCGCTAAGTAATTTCTTATGGGCTTGATTTAGTTGTGATTGTTCCATTGTTCTCTCTATTACTTTCTCTCTTAGGCCTTAACGCCAGGAAGATTAGACCCATACGTCCTTAGATACCACTACGCCACTAAGCGCGGATAGACATTCGCCCGCTCTAGCCAACAATCCTCTTGGATAGTTAAGTGGTCGGTTTTAATCAATGCCAACTCAGCACAGAAGAATGACACATGTGTAAGCTTAGCGGCACTGAAATTCGCTAACTTACAGATAGTCTGGGCAAAGTCAGCATTCTGAATCGTTGCCCCATAGAAATCACTGCGCACAAATAAGCTGTCTTTAACACTCACTGTTTTAAAGTTCGCATAATGAAATTCTGTCTTAGAGAACTCATTGCGGCCGATATCTGATTCAATAAATTGCGCCTGATGCAACTTCAACTCGCGCAAGCAGGAATCCTTAATCTGACTACGCTCTACCAATAAGCCTTGCACCTCAGTTAAGGCTTGCACAAAGAACTTCTCGACCTCAGAATTCTTAATCTGCAATTGCTTAATCTCTTGAGTGCCCGTAATACTTAGGGAATCAATATGGCATTGCGTAAACGATACCTGTCTTAACCAACTATTGACGAAGGAATGACGCGACAACTTGCATTGTTCAAAGTGCAAGTCTTGAATACGCGCCCGAAAGAAATTAAAGCTCTCAAACTTGCACTCATCAAAGCACACTTTCTCGACAAACATCTTAAAATGCATCCAGCTCGTCAATTCGCAATGCGTAAACTCCACACGCTTTATATTTAAACGAGTGCTAGTAACGTTAGCCATCTTGCAATCAATAAAATGGCAATCCTCAAACACCGTAAAACTTAAATCCGCTTTCTCAAAATCACACGATTGGAATACCACATGCTTAAAGCGGCAATACTGCAAATCAGCATGTTTAAAATCACATTGCGTAAATTGCGTATGATGTACTAAGGTTGGCCAAGTCTTTAATTGTGCATAATCCTCTCGGCTAAAGTAGCCATTCGCCAAGACAAATCCCTCAGGAATCTCTCGTAGTGTCTGCTTGAAATGCGCCAAATTCTCAATAGCTTCTAGGGCAGCATGCTCATCCACTACCGTGATATCCTGCCCTAATCCCTTACTCATCTTCGGTAAGCGCTGTTGTTGGCGCAAGCGATCAAATTCCTGATACTGCGCAAAATCAATGGCGCGCAAGTCTTTGATGGACTGCGCCTGCTCATCTACTGCATCCTTGGCGAGTTGCTCCTCGTCATACTCACCCACATCGCGTAACTCCTTGGCCTTGTAGGCGAGCACCTCTTGCGTATGCGCATCTGCTTGATTTTCCTCTAAAAACTCTAGCTGCTCGGCATAGCTCATAGTCGCTTGCTTAGCTTTAACATCCTTTAATTGTTCCCGTAAAAGGCGACGCTTATCAGAAAAGTCCAGCGGCTTTTTCGCTTGTTCAATCTGCCATTCGATCATCTGCTCGAAGCTCAATTCACCGCTCATCATCTTCCGGCTGATTGCCATCGCCTCGTCAGGATCACCCACACCCAACTGCTCTTGCAATTCACGCATCTTCAATACATCAGGATCATCATCAGGCAAGGGATGTTCTTTCTTGATCTCGTCCAGTTTCTCCTGAGTCTTGGCCAACTCAGCCTCCAAGAGCTTCATCTTATTTTGCAAATTGCTCGATACAGGCAACTGCTCAATCTGTAGAGGGCGCATATACTCAGAGTCCACCAATTGCTTATCTAAGGCGGCATACATCGCACCTAATTGCGGATCAATACGTTGTTGCAAGACTTGCTCATAATAGGCGATTGACTTAGTCGCTTGTGGATGCTCTAAGGCATACATCATATGCGTCAGCTCATCACCATCATCCGAATTAATTTTCACATTCGCCTGATACACTAAGACCGCCTGCTCCTTATGCGGATAGGCCCAGACCGTGGTTAAGGCAAAGTCCACCGAACATAAACTACCGGCGATCTGCTCACCACTCTCCTTAGTCTTCACGAAAGCACGCACGGTCCAATCAGGGATAGTAGCTTCTAGCTGTGGTTTGCTCGGGTGCATATGGGTAAAGCGAATCGTATCCCCTGCCCGCAAGCGCCCTAGATACTGATCCGGCTGCGCTTGGTTAAAATAGCGCCAGTCCATATCTCGCGCAAAGCCTGGATATTCCTCACGACGCCATCGCTCATCATAGGTGCCCATCATCAGGTGACGGTTAGGGTACTCAATCGGTATCGCTGCAAACCCTGCAGGCTTATACGTGCTGGTCTCATAACGGACCGGGTTTTTCGGATCTTCAATATTCGGTAAGAACTGCACCATGGTGCCATTGAAGTCTTGCACTTGATGGCCCTTACCCACACGATTCTCAGGCAGTTCTGGTCCACCATATGCGTTGCGCCAACTGATGGCGATTTTCTCAAAAGGCAATGGCTTACTGGCTTGATGATTGACCCAGTAACGGTCGCCCGTCACCCACAGCGACTTTTTCACATTATTCAGTTGTACTTCAACAGCAGTACGACCATTCTGGGCATAACAACCATAACCATAGGCATTCAAGATAAGATCCGCCTGCTGCTTAGGCACACCCAGATCCAAGGCTTCAGCACCGAATACATCAACGGATTCATCTTTAAACAATTGCCATAAAGCCTGCTCACCCTCAGCAACGGGCTTCCCTTCTTGGAAGTCCCAGAGGACAAAAACAGTGACACCTAAGTAATAGGTATTGGTGAATTGATAAGGACGTGTGATGGCGGAGAGACGTTGGGGTTTAATTGTTTTCATGAAGACCTAATCTATGCGGCTATATCTGTATCAATCGGCTGATTAATTCAGCACGCTTTTGGACAGCTTATCGTGCATATAACAAGCTAATAATAGTAAAAATTGAGATTCATTCTTCAGTTTACGACCCGAATATGACGAGATAGTTACACGCAGAGTTTATTGTTTAATTGTTGAATAAGTTAACGATTACACTCAAACTAGAACAATGGGTGGTTTTTCGTAAGGCCACATATAACAACCTTAATTACATTCACGATTTAGGTTTCATTACCCGTAATCGTTTCAGTAATATCACCTTGCACGGCATTGAAGATGGTATTTTCATTAGCAAGTAATGCGTTAGAAATATAAGGTACCATTAATTTTCTCTTTCAAAACTGGTGCTTTATCAAACTGCCAGTAGTTGTAAAGATCCTGATGTGCCTGTTGATAGATTTTTTGCAACTCCTGATTATTGGGATCCAAATCTAACAAGCGCTTAGCTCGTTCTTCTCGATGTTCGAGTTGCCGAACCACCTTCTGCTTGTGTTCCTCCTGAATCGCTTGCGCAAACTCTGAGTCACCAATATTCAGTATCACAGCATATTTTTCTAAACCAGGTAAGTAGGCCACTTCGAATGCCTCCCCTACTTTGGGGTAACGAAGAAACATGGCTTTAGGGTATGTCGGCGTGGAATCACTACGGCTAGGAGCTGATCCATAACGTGACTCAAACGAAGTCCGCTGATAAGGCTTACCATCGACACCCTTAAAGGCGAGTTGATAAAAATATATCTCTCTATTCTCCGCCTTATCAGGATCAGATTTAATCCGAGTATCTACGATTAAAGCAGGTACATGATGGCCCCATCGAACAATATAAGGGGTGGCGATCCACCAACGACTATTTAATAAAATAAGTGTCGTAAAGATGATAATCATTGCGCAGGAGCCAATAAAGTCTTCAGGCAGATTCTCTGGTTTAGCAAAATATCTGGACCAGCCTATTAGACCCACGATAAGAAATAATATGATGGGCCATACTTTAAGTACAAGTTTTAGCAAGAACGCCATAAATCTAATGTTTAATGCCGATACCATTTAACGATTACGCTCAAACTCTTTCAGCTCTGCTTGTTTATGTTGAAGATCATCAAGCGCTGTAGGATTAAATTTATCCAAAGCACTTCTGGCCTGCGCCGCAGCGACGCCTTGCCTAAGAGATTCATGTTTGAGACCTAGACGTTCTTGCGCAATATGTTGGGCGAATTCACTATTGCCCTCATTCAAAATCACAAAATATTTGGGTTTTCCAGGCATATATTTCACTTCAAACTCTTCATTGACCCGAGGATAACGAATAAATAAAAGGCAAGGATAGGTTAAATTCGCCTGTACTGTCTCCAGATGATCAGCGGTTTTGCTGGTTGTAAAAGAGACATCATGTAATTGTCCATCTTGCCCTTTGATATAAAGAGCATGCTTAAAGTATTCCTCATTGTCTGAGTTTTTATGAGAGAAACCCTCCCAATGCTTTCGACCTTGCGCAAGCAATCCATGCTTTGCAATTAATTGATTGCTTTTACGAATACGCCAATTGTGCAAGCCTATTGCCATAATCAAACAAACTACAAAGCCAGCAAATAAAAGTGGCTCTATCAAAGCAGTCGACACCGGGAATAATTCTGATAAAGGTATCAGTTTCCCACCTATAAATCCTATACCTATAAAGGCGATCAGAATCGCAACTATACAATAAAACGCTGTACTTCTTAATACGAAAATTTGCAGTAATGCCATCGTTATTTCTCAACAACTCTAATATCTAGAATCGCGACTCCTGTTTTTTCTAAGCTCGCAGAAATAAACCAGCCATGGCAAAATGTGATGCTTCCACATCAAATTTTGCCGCAAAGTTATCTAGCTTTGTAAGCGCTTGCGACATCGTCATGGCCGAATTTTTAGTTTCAATACCTTTTATATCAATCTTCCAACCACCAATATCCGCTTTCTGCGCATAGACGGTATTTGTTGATATTCTCCATTTAAGTTCAAACCCAACAAAATCATCGAACCAACCATACTTGCTTGAACCTTGAGCACCCTGATTATTATGCTTGGTATCATTAATATCGACGGTGGGCGCATTTAAGGTAATTTTAGTAGGGGCTGTTATCGTAATATCTGTCCCTCCTGTTAGGGCAATAGAGTTACCTTGCTGATGCATTGTCCAATCACCATCCGATGTCTCTGTTGTCGTCCCTGTCACCAAAGACTCCAATGGACCATCAACCGTTTCGTTGCGGCTGGTATTATGGGTAATAGTCACGGCACCCGTTACTGTCTGCGACCATGTCGCACCGAAGGTATCGCTCACAGCAGCATCCACAGTCGTTGTACGCGTTCCCGTGGTATTGTAGGTGCCACTGCCATTTAACTGGTGCAACTGATCGCCATTCACGGTATAAGTTTCATTCCCCGTAATCGTCTCGGTATTATCGCCTTGCAAGGTATAGGTGTTGCCGCCATCGACATTACGTTTCACGCCTCCCTGTACATCATCATTTAAACCAGCGGCCGTGATACGACTCATAACGCCGGCATGAAAGTACTCGCTCTCATGGCCGTGCACTTCCGTGGTGCGGGTACGCTTAACCTCGCGATCTTCATCACCCTTCACTAAGGTGGTTAAATTATTGCCAACTGTAATATCCAGATTACGCAAAATATTCATCACCATATCCAGTTGTGCACGCACATCAACCAGTTCTTTACCAAGCTCATCCACCATTAATAAATGGTTTTCATGGTTAGGGTCAGCATGAATACTCTTACTTCTAAAGCCACTGGTATGTGCATTGGCCGGAAGATCGACCAATGGCATGTTCATATCATTATTAACGCGACCAATAATAATCGGTCTGTCTGGATTGCCACCAATAAAATCAACCACTACCTCTTGATTGATCCGAGGGATTTGTAAAGCACCAAAGCCTGTGCCAGCCCAAGGACTCGACACGCGAATCCAACACGAGCTGTTCTCATCACTCTGACCATAGCGGTCCCAATGGAATTGCACTTTCACACGGGCGAACTTATCGGTCCAGATTTCTTCGCCTGCGGGACCCACCACCTTAGCGGTCTGCGGGCCATAAGTTTTCGGTTTAGGGGTTTCACGCTTCTTGCGGAACTGAGTCTCAATCGGCAGAGCTTTAAACTTAATCGCAAAGCGATCTTCACGATCCGTACCTGTTGTATAACCCGCCACCTGCATATCGTATTCGGCCGAGATTAAGAGGTATTTCTTATTTTCTTTATGGCGTGGATGGTTGCGTAAGGTGAAGGTACGACCTGGCTTAACAGCGCGGATATTGGCTTCACCACTAATTATATCGCGGTCAACGCGTAGTTCTTCATGGCGTACCAAGGAGTAATATTCACCATCCACAGGCTCCACATAGCCGCCCATCCATTCGTAGATTTCGTTGCTACCCACAGTGGCTTCGGTCCCTAGACTATCAAAGGCATTAATCGAGGCACGCGATTTTCTGAAGTCATAATCATCGGTAGAGTACGTGCCTGAGGCAATCTCAGTGGCTACTTTCCATTCTGAGACGAACTCCTCAACCCCACGCACATGTTCATTCTTATCTAAGAAGGTAAAGACTTCGTAACCTGCATAGTCTTTATGCATCCCATTATGGTCAGAAATCACCAAAGTGTGCTTACCCATGTTCATCTTGAACCAGTAGTACATCCCTTCGTGCTCCATCAGACGACTCACGAAATCAAAGTCGGTCTCATCATACTGCACACAATATTCCCAATTACGGTAACGCGAGTGGGCAAAAGCCAACTCAATCTCCATACCATACTCACCTAATACCTGTTGGATAATGTCAGGCACGGTCATATTCTGGAAGATTTTATAATCTTTATTCAGCGTGGCGTACCATAATAGAGGGCTAATAGTTGCTTTATAGATATAGTATTGTGAGTTCACCATCTCGCGGCCAACGAGCTCAAACTTCGTAATCACCCCATGCATAAAGCGCGGAATACCGCCTTGGGTCTCGACTTGCAAAGTCATGCTCTTACCCAATGCATCACGGCAGTCTAGCATATAGGTCTTAGCGACCAACTCGACTTCGAAGGAATATAATTGTGAAAGTCCTTCCTTGCCCTTCATACTGAGAAAGTGCAAGACGCCAGGTAGATGCGTATGCGCAATCACTGGACGCGTAAAGATGTCGTTAAGAATATCCATGGTAGCTCCCTCTTCATACGCAGCAAGCACGCGCTCGTCTCCATATGAGCCTGAAATATTATTTAGATGAGATAAATTGTTCCTATGCTTAATATTCAACAAAACACATTAAACAAAACAAGAACTTACTGTTAACTCGCAAGTATAAAAAATCTATATGACAGCATATTGACTGTTCTATGAATCGTTGTATTTATATATAAGATGCTGTCGCGTAAACGCTATACATGCCAGAGCGGCAAGAAGGAAGGGTTGCGCATGCGCAGTGTGCGTGAATTGCGGTCGAGGTGAAGTGCTGTGAACTTGGGTTGCGATGAACTTGGAGTGCGATGAACTTGGGTTGTGGTGAACTTGGGTTGCGGTCGAGGTGGAAATGAAGTGCTGTGAACATAAATCGCGGTGGCCCGAAACTCAGCACCACCGCTTTTTGCTTGCCTTGACCATGACATGATGCACGACCACTAAGTCATCATGGAAACAGGTATTTTAATCACCTAAGCCCTTTTAATCGCCCAAGGCTTTAAATCATCTAAGGCTTATAGTCACCTAAGTTTTTTTAATTACCTGAGACCTTTTAATCACCGACGGTTTTTTAATCAAGGAAGAGCCTTTTTTAAAAGACGAAATAGAACACGCCTGAGATAACCACACCAGATAGCAATAAGACAAATAAGCAAAAGCCCATAATATCTTTCGCTTTAAGCCCTGCAATCGCTAGCGCTGGTAAGGCCCAGAACGGTTGAATCATATTCGTCCAGGCATCACCCCAAGCAATTGTCATTGCCATTTTGGCTTGATCCAAGCTACCACCAATCGCGTTCACCGCTTCAATCATGACGGGCGCTTGCACCGCCCATTGACCGCCGCCACTTGGGATAAAGAAGTTCACAATACCCGCACTTAAGAAGGCAAGCACGTAGAATGAGTCTTCAGAAGCCGCGCTGACAAATAGATTGGTAATATTAGCCGCTAAACCTGAGTTGACCATCATGGCCATAATCGCGGCATAGAATGGGAACTGGACCAAGATTGGACCAACCCCACGTACAGCCTCATCAACCGCATCAATAAAGTTACGTGGTGTTTTATGTAACACGACAGCCGCAAAGAAAAAGATGAAGTTAATAATATTCAGATTGAGATCGAAACCCTTGGTGTAAAAATAATGCACCACATAGGCTAAACCACATGCACCAATCACATAATTGAGCCAAGCACTATGCTCAAGGCGCTCTGCTGGAGTCATGACAGCTGGCTTTGGTGTTGGTTCAGGCTCCTCCAATTTCGCTTTATCAACGATGATGCGGTCCTTAGGGGCTGGATGCATGAAGTAGTTAAGCAAGGGAATCGCCACCAGTAGAATGCCACAAATCAACAAGTTGCCGAATGTGAAAATTGTGTCGGTGGTTGGGATGATGCCAATCTGCGCAGCGTAAGGATGACCTTCAGTTGCAATGCTCAGGGGAATTGAGCCGGCAATACCGCCGTGCCACACCAAAAAACCACTATAACTACTGGCAATCAGCAGGCGGTAGTCGGTATCTGTGCGCTGACGAGCGACCTCTTTCGCAATCAATACACCCAAGACCAAACCGAAACCCCAGTTAATCCAACAAGCAACTGCGGATACAAAAGACACCATGATAATGGCGCCACCCGCTGTTTTAGGCGCGGCCGCAAGTGCCTGAAGGAGCGATTTGAATAAAGGACTCTTAGCCATCACATGACCACATAAGAGCACCATCGCCATCTGTAAAGTGAAGGCTAATAGACCCCAAAAACCATTACCGAAATAGGTCACCATCTCAATGACGCTTGAGTCAGTTGTGCCCCAACCCAGAAGGAATACTAATAAGGTTAATAAAATCACAAAAATAAAGGCGTCCGGTAAATAGCGCTCCATTAATTTTGTGGATAAATTCGTGAGAAATTTCACAATACGTCTCCTACATTAAATTCAAATTAATAAGTGCCGCTATAGTAACTAAGAAACCCTAGGAAAAGCAAGGTTAAATGTTGTTATACGAAACCTTACTTATCATGTGCTTATGTATGACTTGAATGCTGGCCACGAATTAGTGGATTAGGCTTGTCACGAATTGGCGGATTACGACGGCGCTTATTACACTTGAACTTGCCTCAACTGTGCTTATCATGACTGAGTTGATTACAATTGCACTTATTACGATTGTGCTGATTACAGCTGCGTTGATTATGGCTGTGCCGATTACGACTGAACTTATAGCGACTGTGCTGATTACGCTTATTTTAATGACAGAATCAAGTCCTTCTATATATTTACACTTAAAATTATTTCTAATTTAATTAGTAATGCAGTCCCTCAATAAGGAAGCACCTAGGGTTTCTACCCAAATAAATTTGTTAAAATAGCCAAAAAATTTTATAAGGACTTCCTATGGAAATCACTCTTAACGGCTACTACACCTTAATCTTAGCGACCTTGGTCTTATTATTTGGACGCTTTCTGGTGGTTCGCATTAAGTTTCTTTCAAATTACAATATTCCTGAGCCTGTGGCGGGTGGCTTAGTGGCAGGGATGATTATCTTTGCCTTAAAAACCTTCTTTGATATTTCATTCGTCTTTAATGCTCAGCTGCAGACAGCTTTCATGCTGATGTTCTTCGCTTCTATTGGTTTAAGCGCTGATTTTAACAAGCTTAAAGTAGGTGGCTTTCCCCTACTGATTTTCACAATTATTGTGTCGGTATTTATTGTTTTACAGAATACTGTCGGTATCACCATGGCGAGCCTATTAGGGCTAGACCCTCTGCTGGGCTTAGTCACTGGCTCAATCACCTTAACTGGCGGCCATGGCACAGCGGGTGCTTGGGGCCCTATCCTTGAGCAGAAGTTTGGCATCACGGGCGCCACGACCTTAGGCATTGCCACCGCGACTTTTGGCTTAGTGGCAGGCGGAATGATTGGTGGTCCTGTTGCCAAGTATCTCTTGAAAAAGATGAAGCATGACCCGCTACCTAAGCCAGTTAATCCAACCCCCTTGGAACAAGTGGCAGCTGACCAGTCTCTCTATAGTACACAGCATAGTGAACATGCGACGGATAAAGAAGCCATGTTCGATAAGCCCGATGAGATTCGTAAGATTACCGCCTCATCGACCATTGAAACCCTTGCCCTTTTTGCCGCTTGCTTGGCCTTCGCCGATATTATGACGCAAGTCGGTCATGGCACCTTCTTTGAACTACCGACCTTCGTCTGGGCCTTAATGTGTGGCGTGATTTTACGTAATATCCTCACCCACTTTTTTAACTTCGATATGTTCGACCGCGCCATTGATGTCTTTGGTAATGCCTCGCTCTCCTTGTTCTTAGCCATGGCCCTGCTGTCCTTGCGCTTATGGGAATTGGTCGATTTAGCCCTGCCTGTGCTGGTGATTCTCGTGGTGCAAGTGGTAGTGATGATGCTGTATGCGGCTTTCATCACCTATCGCTTTATGGGTAAGGATTATGATGCGGTGATTCTTGCGGCAGGTCATTGTGGCTTCGGCTTAGGGGCGACACCGACTGCGGTGGCCAATATGCAAGCCGTGACCGATCGCTATGGTCCATCGTATAAGGCTTTCTTGATTGTGCCGATTGTCGGGGCCTTCTTTGTGGATTTAGTGAATGCGACGATTCTGCAGATCTTCACGCAGTTGCCGTTCTTGCAGTAGTAGTGTTTGAATAAGCTTGTGGCCCAAGATAGCTCGACTTTCTGGCCCAAGCTTAGTTATCTGATGGTACACGCTGCCCTGTGGCCCGATAGTTTGAGATCGCTTGATTGAGCTTATCAATCATCGCGCGCAATTGCGTCGAGTCTGTTCGGTCAAGCCCCATCATATAGAGGCGAATACGGTACTGACTACTAAATAAAGCCTGTTGCTGCTTAGGAACTGTAGTTTCTTGCAAAATACCGCGATAGACAATCGATAAGGCTTCCATCGCCCACTGACACTCCTCGAGCAAGGCGGTGTTGAGAGGGCGTGATTTTTTGCGACTTACCACCAGCTACGGCGCCCCATTCGCAGGGATTGTGCGCGATTTAAGCGCGCGGCTTCTTGTCGAGCGTATTCTTTCTCATCTTTATCATAAGACCCCTCGTACATACAACGAGAGCGATTCCCAGTACATTCATCCACACGATTCTGTGCCGTTGACTCGAGTCGAGATAGCGGAGAACCACAAGCCGTCATAAGCGCGGCAAGAAACAAGACTAGGGCTGAACGGCTTAAGGCTGAAGTGAACATATTTATTCCTTCCGTAAGATGAATTGCATACGCTATTTTAGAGCTTTTGAGGCCTGGGTCAACATGGGAGCAAGGAAATTTTGAATCCTTTGCAATCAAATTTAAAATAAACAAATAAATAACCACATTCACTAAAAGCAATATCTTGCCACTGCCCATATCAGCAAGCAATTTCACCCACTACGCTACCCACAAATTCAATTAAGCAGTGGTCAATTTTCAATTGCCGTTATCACTATCCACCCCCTCTCAATGATTTCCCTAGATTCCACTTCCCACCAGCTAGGCTATGATAGCTATTAAGCTTCTAATACCTGTGCGCTGATATCTGCGCGCTAATTCCCATTTACTGACCCCAGCACGGTTATGCGCCTATAAGGATCTCACATGAAACGTCGAACGATATTACGCAGTATGGCTTTAGGGACTATAGCGACTCCCTTCAGCTTAGCGCTGACGGCGGCACCAGCGACTCGGGCTTTTGCCCAAGGAAGTGAGCAAGCGAAGATTCAAGCATGGATTGAGGTGTTTGCTCAATTGGCGCCTGATACGGCCGTCAGTCTGGTGGTGGAGGATAAGGCAGGACGCCAGCTGTACGCGCATCAGGCGGATAAGCCGCTGTTTATCGGCAGTTCAATGAAGACCTTTATTCTGGCGCAATTTTTGCGTGAGGTGGAGGCTGGGCGTCTGTCTGAGGATGCGCAATTTGGGGTGGGGCCCGAGGTGTGGTCGATTGCCAGTCCTGTGTTTCAACACCTTGAGGGCACGACCACTGGGCGTAGTATTCTGGAGGCGATGATTCAGCACAGTGATAATACGGCGACGGATGTGGCGATGCAGGCGGCGGGGGTGGATAAAATACGTCAGCTGATTAAGGAGGCGGGTCTTACGCATACATCAATTCCAGACTCAACACGGAAGTTTTTTTCCTATCTGGCAGGGGCTGACAATGGCACCGATATTGGTTGGAACGGCATCTTGGATCTGTATAAGGATATTTTTCCTGGTAAGCCGCGCCATGCGGTGAATGCAGAGCAGTCCATGCTCAGCACGGCGCATGAAATGTGTCACTGGTATAAACTGGCTTTGGAGGGTAAGTTCTTTGCGCAAGCCGACACGCTCGCTGAGTTTAAGCGGATTTCGATGAACACCCGCATGGTGCCTGCGGATACCCTGGCCTATGCTAAGGGCGGCAGCATTGATTGGGAAGGCTTTCATTGTTTTTGTCTTGCGGGGCAAATGCTGCAACACGAGCGTAAAACCACCTTCTGCTTTATTATCAACTGGGAAGGGCCTGACGAGGAAGTAACACAGGTCTTTGATCGCTACTATGCGAGCGGTGCGAAGGTATTGGCGGGGATTGGGCAATGAGATAGTGTGCAACAAGAGGATAGTGAACCCTATAATCAACTAGATAAGGATTAACGCGGCTTGAACCGCATCACTAAGGACGAGACATGCAACTGGCAAGCAATCAAGAACTACAACCCAACGAGCAGCAATTGCTCGATGCGATATTGGCAGAGCATATCGACAAAGAAGGCAATCTCTTGCCTATCTTGCATGCTATTCAGGACGCGCTCGGTTTCATCCCTGAGACCCTAATTACGCCCTTGGCCGAAGCGCTTAATCTTACCAGCGCGGAGGTTTTTGGAGTCATCAGTTTCTATACACACTTCAGATTGCAGCCCTGTAACGAGATTCATATTGAGTATTGCCGAGCGGAGGCTTGTCAGGCACGCGGAGCCACCGAACTTGAGCAAGCGTTGACACAATGGCTACGGTCGCACCACCCCGATGCAAGCCATGAAGCGGTGTATTGCTTAGGTCTATGTGCCCAAGGTCCCGCGGCAATGCTAAACCAGCAAGCACTGGCGCGCCTCACGCTAGACAAGCTCCAAGCTCAGATTCAGGCTCAAGGACAGATTAAGACTCAGACCCATACTCAGGTTCAGACTCAAGGACGGGATCAGACTCTGATTCAGACTCCAGCGCAAATTCAGGCTCAGGCTGATGAACATGTCCCGGTTCAGGCCCAAACTCCAGCCCAAGCTCCAAGCTCAGATTGCAGGAGTCAACACATGCAAAGCATAAAGATGTATATCCCTATGGATTCTGCCGCCCTAGCAGTAGGTGCTGATGATTTAGTCGCCCCCATTCAAGCGATGGCCAAAGCAAGCAATACGCCTATTCAAATTATTCGCACAGGTAGCCGAGGTCTGTTATGGCTTGAACCATTCATTGAAGTAGAATCTGCTCAGGGTCGTATCGGCTATGGTCCGGTTGCTGTCGAGGACCTACCCAGCTTATTCGAATCAGGCTGGTTAGAAAATAAGCCGCAAGATAAACCGCAAGGTGAACCTCAAGATAAGCAACAAAGCGAACATCACCCCCTATGCCAAGGCCTAGTCGATGAAATTCCTTATCTCAAAAACCAAGAGCGCTTAACCTTCCAACGCGTGGGTATTATTGATCCCTTGAATAGCCAAGACTATGCTGAACATGGCGGCTGGCAAGGCCTGAAGAATGCCCTGAACATGCAAGGCGACGACATCATCGATACCGTCACGCAGTCAGGTCTACGCGGACGAGGCGGAGCTGCCTTCCCTACAGGTATTAAGTGGAAGACTGTACAACAAGCCGCAGGCGAGCAAAAGTACATCGTGGCCAATGCCGATGAGGGCGACTCAGGGACATTCTCCGACCGCATCCTGATGGAAGGCGATCCCTTTGCCCTGATTGAAGGCATGATTATCGCTGGCCTAGCGGTGAATGCTAGCCAAGGCTATATCTATGTGCGCTCTGAATATCCGCAGGCAATTTCGATGTTGGAAAAAGCCATCGCGATAGCGATAGAGCAGCGCTACTTAGGACAGAATATTTTAGGTTCGAACTACGACTTTAATCTCGAAGTGAGAAAAGGCGCTGGCGCCTATATCTGTGGTGAAGAAACGTCCTTACTAGAAAGCCTCGAAGGTAAGCGTGGGGTGATTCGTTATAAGCCACCTCTCCCCGCGATTAAAGGCTTTATGGGCATGCCGACCGTGGTGAATAACGTTGTGACCCTCGCTTCAATCCCACTTATTCTTGCAAAAGGCGCCGACTTTTATAAAGACTTTGGCCAAGGTAAGTCCTATGGCACCTTAGCCTTCCAGCTAACAGGTAATATCAAATATGGTGGTCTCGTAGAAAAAGCATTCGGTATAAGCTTAAAGGAACTACTCTACGACTATGGCGGTGGTAGCGACGATGGACAAGACTTAAAAGCGGCACAAGTCGGCGGTCCCTTAGGCGCATATCTCTCTGAGAAGGAATGGGATACCCCCTTGGATTATGAGGCATATGCACAAATAGGTGCCATGATCGGTCATGGCGGCATTGTAGCTTTCGGCGAAAACACCGATATGGCCAAGATGGCGGAGTATGCCATGCAGTTCTGCGCTATTGAGTCCTGTGGTAAGTGCACCCCCTGTCGCATTGGTTCCACCCGAGGCGTAGAAACCATCAGCAAAATCCGCCAAGGGATTCAGCCCCAAGAGAATCTGGCCTTATTGGAAGACTTGTGCCACACCATGATTGATGGTTCCTTATGTGCCTTAGGCGGTATGACCCCCTTCCCTGTCCTGTCGGCGCTGAAGAAATTCCCAGAGGAATTTGTTCAAGATGAAGCGTCGTGATAGGAAGTCTGATAAGTCTGATGGTGAGACATGAGTAAGGACGCAATGGCAATTACACTACAGAGATACGCCGCAAGGAAATTGCAGTGCTAAATTACAGGACTAATTAATGACGATTCAAATAGCGGCAAAATTCATGCCTATAGCAATGTTAGCAATGAATACAGAGCATCAATAGACAAAGTATCAATAGATAAAGTATAAATCTAAAATAAAAACAATAATCATAGGAGCAGACAAATGTTAGAAACCGTTCTCAAGCGTGAGCAGGATTTTGGTACACCTACCATTAAAACTTACCAAGCAGAAGTCAGTCTTCATATCGATGGTCACCTTGTGCGTGTCCCTGAAGGTACTTCAGTGATGCGCGCAGCCGCTACGCTTGGCCTCAATATCCCTAAGCTGTGTGCTACTGACTCTTTAGAACCCTTCGGCTCCTGTCGTCTATGCCTAGTGCAGATTGAAGGACGTCGTGGCTATCCCGCCTCTTGCACTACCTTAGTCGAAGAAGGCATGGTGGTCACCACAGAAAACAAGCGCTTAGCCGATCTACGTCGTAATGTCATGGAGTTGTATATCTCTGAGCATCCGCTAGACTGCTTGACTTGCCCAGCCAATGGCGATTGTGAGCTGCAAGATACCGCTGGACAAGTGGGTTTAAGAACGGTGCGCTATGATGCTTATGATAAACAAGCCGCCAATAAAACCCCTGATAGTTCAAACCCATACTTTAGTTTCAACCCCGATTTATGCATTGTCTGTAATCGCTGCGTGCGGGCGTGTGAAGAAACTCAGGGCACTTTTGCCTTAACCGTAGACGGTCGAGGCTTTGACTCTTTAATTAGTACAGGGTTAAACACTAACTTTAAAGAAAGTGATTGTGTCTCTTGCGGTGCTTGCGTCTCAAGCTGCCCGACAGGTGCCTTAATTGAAGACAGTGTTATTGCTATGGGACAGCCCAACCATGCCGTTATCACGACCTGTGCTTATTGTGGTGTAGGTTGTGGACTTAAAGCCGAGATGAAAGGTGAAACCATCGTACGTATGACGCCCTGGAAAGACGGTAAGGCCAATGAAGGCCACGCTTGTGTGAAGGGACGCTTTGCCTGGGGCTATGCCACCCACGCAGACCGCATCACCAGCCCAATGATTCGCTCTTCGATTAATGAGCCTTGGCGTAAAGTCTCCTGGGACGAAGCGATTAAGTATGCCGCTAGCGAACTCAAGCGCATACAAGCCAAGTATGGCCAAGATTCTGTAGGCGCCATCTCCTCATCTCGCTGCTCGAACGAAGAAGTCTATCTGGTGCAGAAAACCGTACGTGCTGCCTTAGGCAATAATAATATTGATACCTGCGCGCGCGTCTGCCACTCCCCCACGGGTTACGGCTTAAAACAAACCTTAGGTGAATCTGCTGGCACGCAAACTTTTGAATCCGTAGCCGATTGCGATGTGATTCTGGTGATGGGCGCTAATCCCACCGATGCACATCCTGTATTCGGTTCACGCTTAAAGCGACGCTTACGCCAAGGTGCCAAGTTAATTGTGATTGACCCAAGAGCGATCTCCTTAGTTTCCACTGCACATATTAAGGCCGATTATCATTTGCCTCTTATGCCAGGTACCAATGTGGCCATGCTGAATGCGCTTGCCCACACCATTATGCGTGAAGGTTTAGAGGATAAGCAGTTTATACGCGAGCGCTGTGACGCGGTGGCTTTTAACCAATGGCTTGAATTTATCCAACAGGAAGAGAACTCGGCTGATGCAGTAGCCGCCATTACCGGCGTGCCCGCAGAAACCATCCGCGCCGCCGCTCGACTCTACGCCACAGGCGGCAAGGCAGCCATCTATTATGGCCTCGGCGTGACCGAACATAGCCAAGGTTCAACCGCTGTAATGGCGATTGCCAACTTGGCCATGCTGACCGGCAATATTGGCACCAGTGGCGTCGGCGTTAACCCTCTACGCGGCCAGAATAATGTACAGGGCTCCTGTGATATGGGCTCATTCCCCCATGAGTTCCCAGGCTATCGCCATGTGTCTGATGATGCCACACGCCAGCAATTTGAACAGGCATGGGGTGTCACCCTCAAAGCCACGCCTGGCCTGCGCATTCCGAACATGTTCAATGCCGCCATTAGTGGCACCTTCAAGGGTCTCTATTGCCAGGGCGAAGATATTCTCCAGTCGGATCCAAATACCCAACATGTGGAAGCCGCCTTAAAGAACCTAGAATGCCTGATTGTGCAAGACCTATTCTTAAATGAGACCGCTAAATTTGCCCATGTCTTCTTGCCTGGCGCCTCATTCTTGGAAAAAGACGGCACCTTCACGAATGCCGAGCGACGTATCTCACGCATCCGTAAAGTCATGCAACCACTTGCGGGCATGGCCGACTGGGAAGTTACACAAGCCTTATGTAATGCCCTAGGCTACCCGATGAATTACCAGAGCCCAAATGAGATTATGGATGAAGTGGCGCGCTTAACACCGACCTTCGCCTCGGTGAGCTATGAGCGCATTGACGCCTTAGGCGGTAGCGTGCAATGGCCATGTAATGATGACAATCCTGAAGGCACACCGATTATGCATCAGCATAGCTTCCCACATGGCTTAGGCAAGTTTGTGGTTAGCCAATACGTCCCGACCGATGAGCGCGTCACCCAGCGCTTCCCATTGATACTGACGACAGGACGCATCCTGACACAATACAATGTCGGCGCCCAAACCCGCCGCACCAGTAATACAGCATGGCATGCCGAAGACGTATTGGAAATCCACCCGCACGACGCCTCAGACCGTGGTATTGAAGATGGCGATGTAGTGCAGATTAGTAGTCGAGTGGGGCAAGTGGCGATGAAAGCCCAGATTTCCACCCGCATGCAACCAGGCGTGGTCTACACCACCTTCCACCACCCGATTTCAGGCTCGAATGTGATCACCACCGAAAACTCCGACTGGGCCACCAATTGCCCTGAGTATAAAGTGACCGCCGTACAGATTAGTAAGGTGGAGGGAACAACAACAGCATGGCAAGAGCGGTGGTTGGAGACGGAACAGAAACAGCAGGCCTTATTGGCGATGGCGGAAGGTGGGTGAGTGAAAACGGCAAGACCACTTACGATTGCCGAAGTAGTGCGCTTGACACGAGATGGAGGCGACTCAAAATAGAGACGAAGACAGGAACAACGTTAAAGCGCCCGAAACCCGAAGCCCTAAACCCTAAACCATAAACCCTAAACTCTAAACCCTATGATTATTATGGAAATTTGCTCCTTTTTTGACAAATCAGGAGCAAGCGATAAGCATAGCTGTTTTTGTCACATACTTCACAAATAAACAAATCACTTGTGACTTATATCAAAACTTTTCAAACTAAAACAACTGAAGTCTTTATAAAAGTCAAGTAACTAGATATTACCCTTTGTAAATATAAATAATTTGTTATATCATTATATATAACAAATTATTTATATTTACAAAGGGAGTCTTATATGAGTCATGAAGAACGCACGACTAAGTCGTGGGGATCTAAGATCGGCGACGGTTTAAAATCCATTGTGATTGGTCTAGTTCTAATTGCTAGCGCTACTGCTTTACTCTTTTGGAATGAAGGGAGATCGGTCAAAACAGCTGATTGCATTAATGAGGTCCAAAGTGTCTATGTTACTTTGCCCGATGTTAATACACTAAACAGCGAACTCAATGGTAGCTTAGTCTATGCCCAAGGTAACGCGCACACTGAAACAGTGCTAGAGGATGGGCGTTTTAATATTCAAAAAAACGCTTTGGCTCTACACTATAGTGCCGAGTATTACCAATGGGTAGAGACCAAGACTGAGCGTGAAGAAAAAAGCGCAGGTGGTTCTAGTGAAATAGTGACTACCTACGACTATGGTAAGCGCTGGGTTAACAAACCTGTGGATTCATCTAAGTTTAGGTACGCTGATCGCTACCGCAACCGCGTTTTGTTTGAAGCAAATACAAACTCTAAGTATGCAACTGATGTCAATCTCGGTGCGTACCAACTGCCTGATTTTCTTTATAAGGGAATCAAAGCTCGCGAGCCTTTAGCCCTAGAGTTCGATGAAGATACTTATACTCAATATGGACAGGCATTCCAATCTCGTATCACTACCTTGACGGAAGATCAAGGCTTACCAAAAGAAGGGGTAGAGGGTCAGCAGAATGCTTTAACTCTCGATGATATAGGCCGAGAGTTTGTTCACGTCGATGCTAATTCAGTTTATATCGGTCGCGACAGCCTCAATCCGCAAGTGGGTGATGTGCGAGTCAACATTAGCTATACCCCAGCATCGACCCCCATTGCCTTGGTAGCACTGCTCAATGGCAATACCTTCAGCAAGTATGTGGGCGAGGCATGTAAAGGCGGTTATGAATACAGCTCTATTTACGACGGTCACAAAACTGCAGCAGAAATTTTTGAAATTAATCACCAAGAAAACTCTTTGCTCACATGGGTTCTTAGAGCAGTTGGGCTGTTCATGCTATTTATTGCTTTCGGAATGCTCTTCAAATTAGGTGAGGCCTTATTAGATGTGCTGCCTTTCTTGGGTAATACCTTCCGCTTTGCCGGTAAGCTAATAGCAGCCCTGCTTGCCTTAGTTTGGACATTGGTGGTGATTGGTATTGGTTGGCTTTATTATCGACCAATCCACTCGTTAATCCTCTTTGCAATCGCTGGTGGCTTAATGTTCTTAGTTTATATCCTACGCAATAAACGTAAAGAGAAAGTCTTAGCAACAGCACCCGTTGCATCCTCCGGTGAGGCCAAAACCATAGATCAACAAGGTCATGAAAACTAAAGTCTTTTTGTCTAACTGTAGCTAGAACCATACGGCTTTTAAACATACCCTTTCTGAAGTAGGAGCAGGCAATGAAACTCATCAGTCATCCTCAAAAAGTACTGATAAACATTGATGCTCCTGCTCATTAGCTCGGCTAGATGGACTGCGTTTAACAAAACAAAGGCTCATTCTGTTGTTTTTGCAAAAAAGCCGTTGATGTCTCTATTTCATTTAGAAGTTCTACACATTCATAGGTGAGTTTATGAAAAAACTACTAACTGCTTTTTTATTTATGCTGTCATTGCTAGGCGCTTTCAGCCACGCCCAAACCAAAGAAAAAGTGATTCTTGATACCGATATGGTTGAGGTGTTTGACGATGGTATTACCATGATGATGTTAGCCAATGCACCAAATATTGATCTATTAGGCCTCACGATTGTGGTGGGGAATACTTGGGTACCTGAAGGAACGGCCTACGCCATTCGCCAGTTGGAGGCTATTGGACGTACTGATATTCCTGTTGTCCCTGGGATTCGTTTTCCACTTTACCCAAACCGTCATGACAATATAAAGCATGAAATTGCTTTATTTGGTAATGGTGACGGTTATCTAGGTTCGGCTGGTTATGCTGAGCCTGAATCCTGGCAGTCTGTTTATCAAAAAACCTATCAGCGTGAGCCGACGTTAGCACCTAAGGATATGAAGGCGGTTAATTTTATCATTGACCAAGTCAAAGCTAATCCGAATGAAGTCACTGTATTAGCGATTGGTACTTGCGCCAACTTGGCCACCGCGGTGCGTATTGCCCCTGAAATTATTCCTTTGATTAAGCGCGTGGTCTATATGGGAGGTTCATTCTTCAAGCCTGGCAATACCACCCCTACTGCGGAGTTTAACTGGTGGCTTGATCCTGATGCAGCCAAGATGTGCTTGCGCAGCCCATTTAATGAGCAGGTGATTGTGGGTTTAGAGGTATCGGAAAGTATTCCTTTCTTAAAGGATCGCTACGATCATCTTATCTCTATCACCAAGAACCCTGACATTAAGGAAATGTTGACACGTAACTTCCTCAAGGACATTTACGAGAAAAATCCGGACTATGTCCATTTTGTCTGGGATGTGATTGCGGGCGCTATTGTGATTGACCCCAGCCTTATCACAGAAGAAGTAACACGTCATGTCGATGTCAATGCACAATTCGGTTCTTCCTATGGTGAGTCCATTGCATTTACTGAAAATCCACCTTTAGGCACACAGCAGGCACGTATTATTTTGAAAGTGGACACTGATCGCCTATGGAAAATGGTCGAAGATGCCATGGCAAAATTGTAACTCAAAGGCAAAGGTTCTGATATGAAAAAATTGACTTCTGTCTCCGCTTTAAGCGCTTTAGCGATTGCCTTAGGTATCGGCTTAACGACACCTACTTATGTGGCCGCACAATCACTGACGAATCAGTCAAGTTATACGCAAAGCAACACGTCCACTCAAGCAACAGTCACGGGTGGCTATAGCACACCGACCCAAAAATCAAGCGATGGGGGTAGCGTAACAATTGTTCGTGTGCCGACAACGGTGGAGGAATTCAAGACCTTACGTCAACAAATTGCACACCAACCGCATGGCGCGGCAGCTGCATTTGTGGTGGCATTACAAATGTATATGGACAATCCCGAAGTCGGCGAACAATGTCTGGCAATGAGTGTGACGCCGAGTCAACGCAATGCTAGAAACCCTCAAAAGCTTGCTTCGGTGGGTCAAATTATTCGTGACCGCTACCATCCTTCGAATGCGGGGTCTTCGGTGTATTCGCCATGGATACCTTACAGCTTTGTTGAAGGGTTCGAGCTCAGTCAACATTGGCAAAAGCCCGAACCACCGTATCAGATGTTTTTTGGACACAACCCTGGTCGTGACAATATGGATCAATCGGACAGTAATCGCTTTGAGGGTTATGCCATTCCCATGACGATAGATGCCTTTAACAATACGACTAGCCAACGTAGTCGCTACCGTAATATCACTGCTGTCAAGGTGAAGGGTGAGGCGCAGTATGTCTTATTAAATTTTGATGATTTAATCAATACCGCTTCCTATAAGCGCCCTTAATTTAAATTTAAATTCTAAGTTAAACGTATGAAAGTAATAGTCAATAAGCTTGAACTAACTATTTTTAGTGGCGCTACAGTCGCTGATGCGATTCGCGCTTATTTTACTTCTCAGAACCAGCGGCCACCCTGCCCTTTACCTCCAGTAAAGGACAGCTATGGCAATGAAGTCGCCCTCGATGGTGCCCTCAGCGAGGGAAGTCAACTGAACATCCAAGAGAGTGATAACAATGAAGATGATTAAGAAAATTCTTAGCTTGCTAATGGTAACGGTTTTAGCCAGCTGTAGCACTAGCCCACAAGTGGCTGAACACACCGCAACGACTGGCGTAGAAACACCCGTAGTGCGCGAAGTGACCATTTTAGCCGTCAATGATATGCATGCAAACCTTGATGATATGCCTAAACTGGCTTATATGGTCGATGAGTTGCGGGCACAATATCCTGATATGTTATTAGTTTCTGCGGGTGACAATCAGTCAGGCAACCCCATGAACGATCAATACAAAGAGAGAGGTCGGCCAATCATCGACTTAATGAATGCGCTTAAATTCGATCTCTCGGCTGTGGGTAACCATGAATTTGATTTCGGTATAAAGGTTTTTGAAAAGAATACTCAGCTTGCCAATTTCGATCATATTTCCGCCAATATGAGTTGGCCGAAAAATAGGAAGCTCAATATTAAACCCTATAAGAACTTAGTCCTAGATAATGGTTTGAAATTGTCGTTTGTTTCTGTCATTGATTTAAATGAGCGAAATCAACCGGATACGCACCCCGATAATCTGAGTGAATTTAAGTTTACTGACCCTTATAAAACAGCTCAACAATATTTGTATTTAGCAGATGAGAGTGATGTGCTTATTTATATGACACATCTTGGCTTTGAAAATGATGTGAAATTGGCCAATAGCTTCCCTCCCGGCGTGGTGGACTTGATTATTGGCGGGCACTCACACACCAAAGTAGATACCGAGCAAATTCATAATGGCATCTTAATCACCCAAGCACAAAATCGCCTTAAATATGCCTCCTTAATCCGCTTAAAAGTGCATGCCGACGGCTCTATTGAGCGCACCATGAGCTTACTACCTGTCGCTACTCGCAAAAATGAGCAAAGCGCGATGCGCTCTTTGGTGGATAAGTACAACCAAAACCCATACATGATGGAAGTGATTGCTAAAGCGCCATCCGACTTCCAAAGCCGTGAAGAGATCGCTTATTGGATGGCAGATGCTATGAAAGCCGCGACTCAGGCCGATATCTCTCTGGTCAACCGTGGAGGTGTGCGGATTGATGAGTTAGCGGCGGGCGATGTCACACGAAAATCGATCTTATCTATTGATCCATTTGGCAATCACCTCGCTACTGTTAATATGACCGGGCATGAGCTACAACGCTTTATTAGCGATATGTTTACTCAAGACGATTACCGATTTATGTATCCTGCTGGTCTACTCTTAAAGTACAGCACAGCGGATCAAGATAGCAAATTAGTCAAGCTAGCGCTATTTAAGGAGGATGGCACACCCTTAGATATGGATGCGACTTATCGTGTGGCAACGTCTTCTTATGTCTTGTCAATTGTGAAATATGACCGCAAAGATCCAGGTCAAAGCTTGGCAATCACCTCAACCGAGGGATGGATTGATTGGTTATTAGGTGGTGCTGAGATCAAAAACTATCAGACCGTAAAGCGTACCTATGTCAATGAGTAAACAGTATAAGGTCTTATTGAAATGAAAAATCTCGCCTTATCCTTACTGTTCCTAGGTCTAGTGGGCGGCTTTCAGTCAGCCGCTGCACAGCCTGTCGATAATGGCACCAACGAGAACCCGCTTGTCGAGTTGGTGGCGCAATACACGCCTGAACAATTAAATCAGCTTATTGCCAAACCCCAACCCGCTGATATTCAGGATCTTTTATTACTATTACCAGACAGTGATTTCCTGTTTTATTTTAATTTTGATGTAGCACAACGCAAGCAACTACTAGCGGGCGAAACTGTTTCCAATGTCACATTGGATCAAAGTGATGCCGCTAATGGCTACTTGCAAAGTGGCTATGAGGGTGTTTGGGAAATGATCGCCAAAGCCGAGGGAGATGGATGGCATATTGCACTTGCCGAGAGTAATTGCGGCGAGTTCTGCTCTACTGTGATGCAAAAGTCATATCTTTACCAAGACGGCAAGCTATTAGCACAAAATGCTGCCACGATTGCCGGCTTCCAAGACTACTGGCCTGAATTGTTTATTGATGTTGAACAATTGACTCCGGAACAAAAAGACAGCGCCATGCAAATCTGGAAAGAGCATGGTATTGAGGGGATTTTATATCGCTTACCACGTGATGGACAGTCGCCTATCGTGGTATATCTTGACGCACAGCGCTATACCGAAGCAGGCATTCCTGAGTCAGCACTGAGAGAAGTGACTGAAAATCAGGAGTGATGTCGAATTAACCTAGGATCCTAAACCATGAGAAAAATCTTCTACCTCATCCTAAGCTCCTTTTGTTCTATTAGCTTGATGATGGGAACAGGACTGGCGCAAACCTCAGCGCTTAGCTTTGATTTCAGTGACGTTAGCTACGACGGCTACCTTAATTCACACCATAACTTTATGGTGCAATATCCTGATTTTCTAATACCTCAAGGAGAATCAGAGTCAGGGGATGGACAGCGCTTTATATCAAGTGATGGTGATTATGTGATGGCGGTTTATCGTGACTTTAAGGACTCAACAGGTGAGAATCCATCGTTACAGAATGCCTATCATAATGAGAGTACTCGCTTATCTAATGTTTTGGACGATGAGCTGAACGAGAATTACTATTGGTTTAAAGGAAAAATCAAACATACGAAACATTATCAGCAGTTCACTTTTTTGCTTGAGGATGCGTATTTTACACTCTATATAGAGTACCCTCTCGCGGCTGAAGCGACGATGCAAGCCATCATTCAACACATCGTTGCCTCTTTTTCTGTGACGCACGACGAGAATAGTGCTATGGCTGGAGAGCAAAGCGATGAGTTTGTGTTTTTCTTGCACGAGTTTCTTGAAGCGACTTTTTGGGATAAGAATTTAAATGCGCTACTGCGCGATAAAGATGAACAACTCAGACCCTACCTAGATCCAAGGCTTGATGTGCGTCGCTACTATAGTCCTGGTGCCGCACCCCATTTGTATTCGCGGGCAGAGAATTTTGGTTTTGATCAGTTAACAGATTTTACAAACTCACTAGAGCTTTCTGGCGAAAACTCCTACCTTGAGATGACACCTGATATGTCAGTATGCGAGTTGGATTTTGAGCGCTCAGGACCAGGGTCATACACCATATATTTTGCTCCAAGCACATGGGATTTCACTGCACTCGTTAATCCTGAAACCTATGATTTTGCACCCATCCCCTCCCCCTATTCTGATGCCGCCGTGATGCGAGTATTTGTCCCTGTGTACTATCAAGGTTTTGTGAATCCGCGTGGCCTTTATTTTATTCAAAGCCCTGATGGTTGGAAGCTCATGTTTGTGGATGATTCACTTTGTAGCGCATAGGTATAGGCTGTAGGAGAGACTTAGGAGTGAGTTGAACCCCACGCTGTCCCTTACGCGAATAAAGCAGCATGGACGCTTTTATCCTCCTAAGCCATCTAATTTTTAGTAGACTAGACGCTAAGCTCCTAGGATTCAGACCCTAGCACGCACCTCTAAGACTCACCCATCGCCAAAGCCACTTCATGAGCACCCTAGACTACTACAACCACAATGCCGAGCAATTCTATGACTCAACTGTTAAAGTTGCGATGGAGAGTATTTATGCGCCTTTTTTACGCTATCTACCAGAGCATGCGAGTATTCTAGACCTAGGTTGTGGCTCAGGCAGAGATAGCTTGGCTTTTCACCAGATGGGTTACCAAGTCAGTGCAATTGATTATTCTGAAGTCTTAGTAAAAAAGGCACAGCAACTCACGGGACTACCCGTACGACAGCAAAGCTTCTATGACTTGGATGAGGTAAATAAATACGACGGCGTATGGGCTTGCGCCTCCTTGCTGCATTGTGAACGACAAAAACTGCCTGAGGTTTTAAGCCGAATTCTGCGCGCCTTAAAAGCGGGAGGCGTTCTGTATATGTCATTTAAATATGGCAGCACAGATCGCGAGAAAGACGGACGCAACTTTACAGACCTAGATGAGCAGCAAGCACACGAGCTATTACGTGGGGTCCCTGGCTTTCTCTTGCTACAGCAATGGATTACTGTTGATAAACGCCCAGAGCGTTCGGAGGAGTGGTTGAATATTTTGCTGCGTAAAGTATAGGGCTAGGTGAATTCAATGATAAGCCCTGATATGCCTTCCAATATAAGTTCTGATATGAGCCCTGAAATAAGTTCTACGGTAAGCCAGGAGGCATTCCCTATTCCGAGCGCTGACGAGCAGCTAAGGTTTCTAAAGCAAATTCAGCGAATCTTGCAGTCAGGCTCCTTCACATCCACCTATAAATTTGCTCTATTGATGAGTATCACGCGACTGGCTATTGAGCAAGGTCGCGATACTGGCGAGATGTTGACACTTGATTATCAGGATATCGCGGAAAAGTTTATTGAACTCTACTGGCGACAATCCTTGCCCTTCCATTTTCAAGAACATACCCCTTTTGTCTTACATCAGAATACGGGGCGACAAGCCAAGATTATTACCAGCATACAAGAAGCTCAGGCGCGCTTTACGACCATTGCTTCATTACGACGCAATCAGCAAGAGTGGGATAAACTGAAAAAGACCGTAGCCGATACCGTCAAAAAGATGCCCGTAGTGTATCTGCAGAACCTCAATGGTTACACCGTGGAGTTTCTCTATGTCCTTGAGCATTCTAAACGCGAACTGAATTTATTACCAAAAGTCATGTACAACTTGCGGCACTTTAGCGAAATTATTGATGAGCTATGCCAGAAGTCTTGGATTGATTTTGTACGCTTGAATAAAAACAACCATGTGGTGCTTGACGGCCTACCCGACCTAGATGAATTCCTATTCGCCCCAAGCAGAAACCAATTAGGACAAGTGGCCAACTTCTTAATTGATTTGCAGGGGTGTCAATGCTTCTACTGCGGTAAAAACCTGCAGAATACCAACTTTGCCGTGGATCACTTTATCCCATGGTCATTGTACCCAGCCGATACTGGCCATAACTTTGTGTTGGCCGATGAGAAATGCAACTCCCAGAAAAATAATTACCTCGCCTCACAACAGTTTCGGAATAAATGGATTAATCGCAATATCCAATATGACCACTTAATCAGCCAAGAAATATCACAATTGGGTTTCTTGACGGATATGAATAAATCCCACCGCGTCGCAGACTGGGCTTACCAACAAGCCATAGATAATAATTACTTGGTGTGGTTAGGTGGGAGTCAGAAGCAGCTGATTGGCTTAGTGGGGGCCTAGGGTCAGGTTTTGACTTTGGGCATGGCTGGTGGCACTTGGTCGCTTACTTCGGGGGTAACATAGGGGGTAACATA